>JAAFHT010000062.1 GCA_013297625.1 Actinomycetota bacterium
ACTGGCGAGCACGGTGGTGCCGAGCAAGTCACCCGCGAGGCCAGCGGCGAGAGATGCAATGGTGTGCGCCGTGGCGGGCGCGATGACGATCAGGTCAGCGCGTTGACCGAGTGCGACATGGCGAACCTCGGCAACACCCTCATAGAGATCGGTGTGTACCGGGTGACGGCTGATGGCCTCGAGAGTGGGCCGACCGACAAAGCGCAACGCACCCTCGGTTGCCACGATGTGAACATCATGGCCAGCAACGACAAACTCGCGCGCAACACCGACGGCCTTGTATGCCGCAATGCCGCCCGTGATGCCGAGCACGACCGTGAGGCGACCCGCGGCGTGCGGCGTCGGCGCGGTCATGCGTTCAGAAACCTAGTCGGTGATTCGCGTGAGAACGAGCTTGTCCTCGTTGATCTCGTGCAGCGCGACCGAGAGAGGCTTGTCGTCGACGGTCGAGTCGACCAGCGGGCCAACGTTGTCGAACAAGCTACCTTCGTGCAGGTCGGCGTAGTAGTCGTTGATCTGGCGCGCGCGCTTCGAGGCGAAGATGACCAGCTGGTACTTCGAGTCGACCTTCGACAGCAGCTCGTCGATGGGGGGCTCGATGATGCCGGAGTTCTTGTCAGCCATGGGATGCTCGCTCTCGTTTCGCCCGGAGCACGTCGTCTGCGGGTCTCGCTATCGCGCCGAGCCGGCGCGACCCGACGGTCGCGCGCCGTCACTGGGCACTGTGAGCAAGTCTACGACCTCTTGCGCAGCACGACGCACATCGTCGTTCACGACAAGCTCATCAAATTCGTCTTGAGCCGCGAGTTCAACCCGCGCGGTCTCGAGGCGGCGAGACTGCTCTTCGGGAGACTCGGTACCGCGGCCGACGAGTCGGCGCACGAGTTCTTCCCAACTCGGGGGGAGCAAAAAGACGAGCACAGCATCCGGCATCGCCTCGCGCACCTGACGGGCACCCTGAAGATCGATCTCAAGCAGCACACTGCGACCCGATGCGAGCGCAGCCTCAACCGGGGGCCGTGGGGTGCCGTACCGCGACGCATTGTGCACGGTTGCCCACTCGAGCAGTTCGTGACGCTCGATCATCGAATTGAACTCTGCGTCGTCAACGAAGTAGTAGTGCACGCCGTCGATCTCGCCCGGGCGCGGCGGCCTCGTGGTCGCTGAAATGCTCAACAGAACATCCGGGTGGTTCTCGCGAATGAACGTTGACACCGTGCCCTTGCCCACGGCAGTAGGGCCGGCGAGAACGACAAGACGACCGCGGCCCGCGACTCCCTCTCGCGCGCGTAACCACGCGCTCAGGCGCGTGCGCTGTCGATGTCCCAGGCCCCCGAGCCGCTTGACCGGCGAGATCTGCAGCTGATCAAGCACATCGGCGACGCGCGCCGGGCCGAGTCCGCGCAGAGAGCCGAGAAGCTCGGGAACGCGCAAGCTCGCTTCGGGGGCATCCGTCGACTGCCACGCCGACTCGGCCACGTCGATGGCCGTGCGCTCCCCCGATCGCACGGCGTCTTTCACCGCAGCGCGCGCGCGACGAGCCGCGATGGCCGCACGCGACGCCGCGGCACGGTCGACCTCGGGCATCGAGCTACTCACGCGTCGAGCTCCGCCCGGTGCGCGTCAAGAGCAGCGGCGAGGCCCTCTGGTCCGGCCGAGAGAACGCTGCGCGTGACCGTCGGGATGACCGAGCCCGACGCAACGCCATAGACCGAGTCGAGAGCACTCAAGCGCGAGCCCTGGTAGCCAAAGCCCGGGCCCAGTACGGGAGTGTGCTGCAAGAGCACGGGGTCGATGCCGCTCGCTGTGATCGGCTCGGTGGCGCCAATCACCACACCGATCGATCCCCAGCCACGCGCGTTCGCGTTGCGCACGGCAACGTCACGGGCCAGCTGACCGGCAACTGATCGGCCGCTGCCACTCACCGACTGTTGCACCTCACGGCCTTCGGGGTTCGAGGTGGCCGTGAGCACGAACACGCCCTTGCCGTGCTGCAGCGCGAGCTCGATGACCGGATCGAGCGAACCGAGACCCTGGTAGGCGACGGCCGTCATCGCGTCGGCTTCAAGAGGCGAACCGGGGGCAAGCCAGGCTTCACCATAGGCAGCCGCCGTCGAGCCAATGTCGCCGCGCTTGACGTCGGCGATGACGAGAAAGCCCCCGTCGCGCGCCGTGCGAATGACCTCTTCGAGTGCCGCATAGCCCGCTGCGCCGAAGCGCTCAAAGAAGGCCGCCTGCGGCTTCACAATGCCGACACGCCCGTGGGCCGCATCGAGGGCGCGAAGAGCAAGCGCGCGTGCGCCTTCCGCGTCGTTGCTCAGGCCCCAGAGTTCCAACAGCGAAGTGTGCGGGTCGATCCCGAAGCACAAGCGGCCGTGAGCATCCACCACCGACTTCAGACGGTCTCCGAATGCGATCATGCGCGGGCCGCCCGGGCGATGGCGTAGTCCTGCAGGCTCGTGACCGTCACGGGTTCCGTTGCCGTCTCGAGCGAGGCTACCGCGGCACCCACCGTTGCGATCGTGGTGAACAGGGGCTTGTCGGCCGCGACGGTCGCCGTGCGAATCTCGATGCCGTCGGCGCGTGCCGAACGGCCCGAGGGGGTGTTGATCACAATGTCGACCTCGCCGGCGTTGATGAGATCAACGATCGACGGTTCGCCATCTACGGCACCACTGTGCTTGCGCACCACGCGCGCGGCAATGCCGTGGCGTGCGAGAACCTCGTTCGTGCCCTCCGTGGCCCACAGCTCGAAGCCGAGCTGGTGCAGGCGCAGAGCGGGCAAGACAACCGCACGTTTGTCGCGGTCAGCAACCGAGACGAACACGACTCCGTGCTTCGGCAGCCCGCCATAGGCGGCGTCTTGACTCTTCGCGAACGCGCGCGGGAAGTCGCGGTCAATGCCCATGACTTCACCCGTCGAACGCATCTCGGGGCCGAGCACCGAGTCGACGATGACGCCCTCGCGCGTGCGGAATCGCTTGAACGGAAGCACCGCTTCTTTCACGGCCACCGGTGCATCGAGCGGCACGGTTGAGCCATCGCCCGCGGGCAGTAGACCATCGTCGACGAGCGAACGGATGCTGCGGCCAGTCATGATCAGCGACGCAGCCTTGGCGAGCGGAATGCCGAGCGCTTTCGAGACAAAGGGCACGGTGCGCGACGCACGCGGATTCGCCTCGAGTACATAGAGCACGCCCGCACCGATCGCGAACTGGACATTGAGGAGACCGCGCACGCCAATACCCGCGGCTATTCCCCGCGTTGCCTCACGAACCCGGTCGATGACGGTCGCGCCCAGCGTCACGGGGGGCAAGGTGCACGCCGAGTCGCCGGAGTGCACGCCCGCCTCTTCGATGTGCTCCATGATTCCGCCGATGTAGAGCTCGTCGCCGTCGTAGAGCGCGTCGACGTCGATCTCGACGGCGTCATCGAGAAAGCGGTCGACGAGCAGCGGCTGCTCGGGGCCGATGATCGCCTGGTCTTTCACGCGATCGAAGTAGTCGACGAGGCTCGGGCTGTCGTACACGATTTCCATACCGCGTCCGCCGAGCACGAAGCTCGGCCGCACGAGCACCGGGTAGCCAATGCCCTCGGCGATCGCGACGGCGCTGTCGACATCGGTCGCCGTGCCGTTGCGCGGCGCCGTGAGCCCGGCCGCGTCGAGGATGCGCGAAAACGCACCGCGCTCTTCAGCGAGATCGATCGCGTCGGGCGTCGTGCCGAGAATCGGGATGCCCGCTCGTTCGAGCCCGTGTGCGAGGCCGAGCGCCGTCTGGCCGCCCAGCTGCACGACGACACCCACGAGTTCGCCCGTCGCCGCCTCGGCGTGGATGACCTCAAGAACGTCTTCGAGGGTGAGCGGTTCGAAGTAGAGCCGATCACTCGTGTCGTAGTCGGTCGAGACCGTCTCGGGGTTGCAGTTGATCATGATCGTTTCGAATCCTGCGTCGCGCAGCGCAAAGCTCGCGTGCACGCAGCTGTAGTCAAACTCGATTCCCTGGCCGATGCGGTTGGGGCCCGAGCCGAGAATGATGACCTTGCGTGCCTCGCTCGGTGCGACCTCGGTCTCGTCGTCGTAACTCGAATAGTGGTACGGCGTGAGCGCCGGAAACTCGCCCGCGCACGTGTCGACCGTCTTGAAGACTGGTCGTACCCCCGCGGCCCAGCGTGCCTCGCGCACGGCGAGCTCGTCGAGCCCACGCAGCTCGGCGAGCTGCGCATCGCTGAACCCGTGGTCTTTCGCGTGCCGGATAACCTCGGCCGTGAGGGCTGGTGCCGCGGCAACCTCGGCCGCGACCTCATTGATGAGCACCATCTGGTCGAGGAACCACGGGTCGATTCCGGTCGCGGTGAAGAGTTCGTCGATCGTCGCACCCGCGCGCATCGCTTGCTGCACCGTCACGATGCGGCCATCGGTGGGGATTCGGGATGCCGCGACCAGGGCATCCTTGTCGCCGGGCTCGCCCTGCCAGTGGAAGCTGCTCCCCCGCTTCTCGAGGCTGCGAAGAGCCTTCTGCAGCGCCGTGGAGTAGTTTCGGCCGATCGCCATGGCCTCGCCGACCGACTTCATGGTCGTCGTGAGTTCGACATCGGCGCCCGGGAACTTCTCGAACGCAAAGCGCGGCACCTTCACGACGACATAGTCGAGCGTCGGCTCGAAGCTCGCGGGCGTGACCTTGGTGATGTCGTTGGGGATCTCGTCAAGGCGGTAGCCGATCGCGAGCTTCGCGGCGATCTTGGCGATGGGAAAGCCCGTTGCTTTCGATGCGAGAGCGCTCGAGCGCGAGACGCGCGGGTTCATCTCGATGACGATGACGCGGCCCGTCGCCGGGTCAACCGCGAACTGTACGTTGCAGCCGCCCGTATCGACGCCGACGTCGCGAATGATGCGGATGCCGATGTCACGCAGGTTCTGATACTCGCGGTCGGTGAGTGTCAGCGCCGGGGCGACCGTGATCGAGTCGCCCGTGTGCACGCCCACGGGGTCGACGTTCTCGATCGAGCAAACGACGACCGTGTTGTCGGCACGGTCGCGCATGAGCTCGAGCTCGTACTCTTTCCAGCCGAGAATCGACTCTTCGAGCAGCACTTCGGTTGTGGGCGACTGGTGCAGGCCATCGGTCACCATACGGATCAATTGTTCGCGATCGTGCGCGAAGCCCGAGCCGAGGCCGCCCATCGTGAACGAGGGGCGGATAACGAGCGGGTAGCCGAGGTCATCGGCAAACCCGACTGCCTCCTCGACGGTGTGGGCGATGTGACTGCGCGCCACGTCGGCACCCGCGGCGAGCACGAGTTGCTTGAAGAGCTGTCGGTCTTCTGCCTTGTGGATGGCCTCGAACGAGGCGCCGATGAGTTCGACGTCGTACTTCGCGAGAATGCCGCGCTCGTGCAGCGCGATGGCCGCGTTCAGAGCCGTCTGGCCACCGAGGGTCGGGAGCACCGCATCCGGCTTCTCTTTCGCAATGATCGCTTCGATGACCTCGGGGGTGATCGGCTCGATATAGGTCGCGTCGGCGAAGTCGGGGTCGGTCATGATCGTCGCCGGGTTGGAGTTGACGAGAATGACGCGGATGCCCTCCGCCCGCAACACGCGGCACGCCTGGGTTCCCGAGTAATCGAACTCGGCTGCCTGGCCGATGACGATCGGGCCCGAGCCGATCACCAGAACACTGTTGATGTCGTCGCGCTTGGGCATCAGGCGTCGGCCTTCTTGGTCTGGGCCACGACAAGGTCATGGAAACGGTCGAACAGGTAGGTGGAGTCGTGTGGCCCAGCGGCCGCTTCGGGGTGGTACTGCACCGAGAACGCCGGAATGTCGAGTGCGCGCAACCCCTCGACGACTTGGTCGTTGAGGCCGATGTGGCTCACCTCGACCCGGCCGAATCCGGCGGGGCTCTCGACGATGCCCTCAAGCGGAGCATCCACCGCAAAGCCGTGGTTGTGCGCCGTGATCTCGATGCGACCCGTTGCCTTGTCGAGTACCGGCTGGTTGATGCCGCGGTGGCCGTAGGGCAGCTTGTAGGTGCCGAAGCCGAGCGCGCGGCCGAGCAACTGGTTACCGAAGCAAATGCCGAAGAACGGCAGTCCGTCGCGCAACACGCCCTGCAGCAGTTCGACGTGCGCGGCGCTCGCCGCGGGGTCGCCGGGGCCGTTGGAATAGAAGACCGCAACGGGCTCAATCGCGCGCAGCTCGTCGAGCGTGACCGACTGCGGCAGCACGTGCACCTCGAAGCCCCGCTGTGCGAGCTGGCGCAGCGTCGACTCTTTGACGCCGAGGTCGAGTACCGCGAGACGACCGATCGAGTCGCCATCCGCTGCGATCACGGTTGCCGACTCGACCGAGACCTCGGCCGACAGATTGCGGCCGGTCATCTCTGCCGAAGAGCGCACAATCGCGAGTTGTTCGTCGTTGGTCAAGCCGGCGTCAGCGCCAGAAAAGATTCCCGCGCGCATGGCGCCGCTCTCGCGAATGCGGCGTGTGAGGGCGCGCGTGTCAATGCCGCTAATGCCGACGATGCCCTGGCCCTCGAGGTCATCGTCGAGGCTGCGGGTCGCGCGGTAGTTCGAGACCCGCCGGGCGGGGTCGCGCACCACGAAACCCTCGACCCAGATACGTCGCGACTCGGGGTCGTCGTCGTTCATACCCGTATTGCCGATGTGCGGCGCCGTCATGACCACGATCTGACCCGCGTAGCTCGGGTCGGTCAAGGTCTCTTGGTAGCCACTCATGCCCGTGGCAAAGACAGCCTCGCCCACGGTGCGACCCTCGGCACCGTAGCGGCGACCGACGTATCGGGTGCCGTCTTCGAGCACGAGTACGGCGGGAGATGTCGTCACGATGCGGTTCCTTCTGCGGTGGTGGTGTCGGGTTCGGGAGTCATGGCCTGCACGGCCGCGAGCAGAGCGGCGGCGGCAGCGGGGTCGGGGACGCGCAGGTAGGTGTCTACCGGGGTTTCGCCGAGCATCCACCCGATCAGAACGAGGCCGTCACGCTCGACAACGCGGTCGATCGCCCACGTCGCCCGGCCTGCCCCGCGCAGCGATGCAGGCTCGATAAGAATCGGCTGTTGGCCACCGACCTCGAACACGAGACCTTCGGGGTGCACCGCAGCGCGGGCGCGCGCACGAAACCCCAGGCCATGCACGGCGACGCGCTCAAGCGGCTGGTCAGCGAGCGTCGTCGCCACGTACCACCCATCGACCGAGACGGATGCGGAACCCAGCGACGCGGGCGCCAGCACGGGCCGGGTGAGGCCCGACTGCCGACGTCGGCGAGCTCGCCACCCGAGGGCCATGAGCGCGAAGATCGTGAGGATGACCGCGGCGATGATGAGCGAGGGAGCGAGCCTATCCACGGGCGACCTCCTGATGAGCGGCCGTGACGGCCTCGGCGTCGACGAGAGCGCCGTCGTCGACCGTCAGCACTCCGCGGTGCACCGTCGCCATGACCCGGCCAGGAAGCTGCTGCCCGAGGTACGGGGTGTTCACGCTTCGACCTCGCAAGTCAGCGGTCGACCACGAGCGAGAAAACGTCGGATCGACGAGCGTGATGTTGGCCGGCGAACCAATCTCGAGGGGATCTGCGTACCCCTCCAGCCGTCCAATGTGGGCGGGAGCGCTCGAGAGCACTCGAGCAACATCGCTCCACTCGATCATGTCCGTATCGACCATCGCGTGCTGCACGACACTGAGCGCTGATTCGAGACCCACCATGCCGAAGGCCGCTTCGGCCCACGTGCACTCTTTCGACTCGACGGGGTGTGGAGCGTGATCAGTCGCCACGATGTCGATCGTGCCGTCAGCAAGTGCTGCGCGCAGAGCCATCACATCCTCATTGCTACGCAGCGGCGGGTTCACCTTGAACCGGGCGTCGTACCCCCGCGCGAGGTCTTCTGTCAGCAGCAGATGGTGGGGCGTGACTTCGGCCGTCACCGCAATGCCGCGAGCCTTGGCCCAGCGAACCACGTCGACCGAGCCCGCGGTCGAGAGGTGACACACGTGCAGGCGCGCACCGACGTGTTCGGCGAGCAGAACATCCCGCGCGATGATCGCTTCTTCGGCGACGGCCGGCCAGCCGGCCAAGCCCAGCTCTCCCGAGAGCACACCCTCGTTCATTTGCGCGCCAACCGTGAGTCGGGGCTCTTGCGCGTGCTGTGCGACCACACCGTCGAAGGTCGCCACGTACTCGAGTGCGCGTCGCATCAGCAGCGCATCGTGCACGCAGTGACCGTCATCGCTAAAGACCCGCACGCGAGCCGCCGACTGCGCCATGGCGCCGATCTCAGCGAGTTGTTCGCCGGCCAGGCCAACCGTGACGGCTCCGATCGGGCGCACCGTGGCATAGCCGTGCAGCTCGCCGAGACGTTGCACTTGTTCGACAACGCCCGCGGTGTCGGCCACCGGCGAGGTGTTGGCCATCGCGTGCACCGCCGTGAAGCCGCCCGCGGCCGCGGCGCGGGTTCCCGTCAGCACGGTCTCGCTCGCCTCTCCCCCGGGTTCGCGAAGGTGAGTGTGCAGGTCGACAAGCCCGGGCAACGCGATGAGCCCCTGCGCGTCGATGACGCGCTCGTCGGTCTCGGGCGTGAGTGCGCCGCGCGCCGTGATGACTCCGTCACGCACGCGAATGTCGTCGCTGTGCTCGCCGAGAATAGTGGCCCCGCGAATCAGAATGCCGCTCATCGCTCGCCCTCCCCCGAATCGGTGGTACTCGAACCAGCCACCAGCAGGTAAAGCACGGCCATGCGAATCGACACCCCATTCGTGACTTGAGCGAGCACCGTCGACCGGTCAGAGTCGGCAGCTTCAGACGAGATCTCTAGTCCCCGATTCATGGGGCCGGGGTGCATGACCATCGTATCCGGGCCCAGCCGGGCGAACCGCTCGGCGGTCAGGCCCCACACGCGCGCATACTCGCGGGCCGTCGGAAAGAACGCGTCTCGCATTCGTTCGCTCTGGATGCGCAGCATCATGACGGCGTCAGGAGCGAGAGCGAGTGCGTCATCGAGGTGCTCGTGCACGGTGACGGGCCACTCGTCGACCCCGTGGGGAAGCAAGGTTCGCGGGGCGACCGGGTGCACGTGAGCCCCGAGGGTCGCGAGCAGCCACACGTTTGAGCGCGCGACGCGCGAGTGCACGATGTCGCCGACGATGACGACGCGCATGCCCTCGAGGTCGCGACCGCGTGCCTCGTGGCCGAATCGCCGTTCTCGAATCGTGTAGGCGTCGAGTAACGCTTGCGTGGGGTGCTCGTGAGTGCCATCGCCGGCATTGATGATGGAGGCGTCAATCCAGCCGGCGTGGGCGAGCTGGTGCGCGGCTCCTGAATCGTGGTGACGCACGACAATCGCGTCGGCGCCCATGGCCGCGAGTGTCTGGGCGGTGTCTTTGAGGCTCTCGCCTTTCGAGACGCTCGAGCCCTTCGCGCTGAACGTGATGACGTCGGCACTGAGGCGCTTGGCCGCCGATTCGAACGAGAGGCGGGTGCGCGTCGAGTCTTCAAAGAACAAATTCACGACGGTCTTGCCGCGCAGCGGAGGGAGCTTGCGCACCTCGCGATCGGCCGTCTGGGCCATGTCTTCGGCAACATCGAGAATCTGGATGGCCGTGTCGCGATCGAGGTCGCGGGTGCTCAGCAAGTGCATCATGGCTCGATCGTCACCTCATCGACGCCGTCGATCTCGGACAATCGCACCGAGACGCGTTCGCTCGTCGCCGACGGCAGGTTCTTGCCCACGAAGTCGGCGCGAATGGGCAACTCGCGATGCCCGCGATCGACGAGCACGGCGAGGCGAACGACGCGCGGGCGACCGTGATCGACGAGAGCATCGAGCGCTGCACGAATCGTGCGGCCCGAGTAGAGCACGTCGTCGACGAGCACGACAATCGCGTCGTCGATGCCCTCGCTCGGAATGCGCGTCGGCGCCGGCGTGCGAGTGGGGCTCTTCGCCAGGTCATCGCGGTACAGCGTGATGTCGAGTGAGCCTGCACTCGAGACGCCCGGCTCGATCTCGTCGACAATGCGCTGAATGCGCTCGGCGAGAGTTGCGCCACGGGTCGGGATGCCGAGAAAGACCAGCCGGCCATCGCCACGGCGGCTCTCAAGCACTTCGTGGGCGATGCGGCGCAGAGCGCGCGTGATGTCAGCGTCGTGCAGCACAGTACGTGCGACCACTCTGACCTCCTTTCCCGCCTCACAGGACGGTGGTTAAAGGACGTCGAACACCCTCAGCCTATCGCGATCAGCCCCACCTATTGAGCAGGGCGCGCTCGCCCAACCCAACCAGTGCATCCGTCGTCTTGCCCAGAATGCCGAGCAGGATGATCGCGAGGAACAGGCGATCAATACGCCCGTTGTTTTGCGAGTCAATGAGCAAGAAGCCGAGACCCATCGACGAGCCAGCGAGTTCAGCAGCGACCAAGAACAGCCACGACTGCGCAAGCGCGAGTCTCAGGCCAGAGACCACCGAGGGTACGACGGCGGGCAACTGCACCACGGTGAGAAGCCGGAAACGGGTAAGCCCGAATGCGCGTCCCGCCTCGACCAAGTGCGGGTCGACGTGCCGCAACGCACCGGCAACCGTGGTGAAGACGGGAAATGCAGCACCGATCGCGATGAGGGTGATCTTGGGCGGCTCGAAGATTCCCAACAGGATCACGAGGAGGGGCAGCCACGCGAGCGAGGGCACTGCCCGAAGCGCGCCGAGCGTCGGGTTGAGCAACTTCGACGCGAGCGGAGACAGGCCCACCAAGGCACCGAGCGCGAGGCCGATGGATGCACCAATCGCGAAACCGATGAGCACTCGTTGCAAGGAAATGGCGATGTACGTGCCCAGTTGGCCCGTTTGAGAGAGCTCGACGGCCGCGAGGACAACCTGAGCCGGTGAGGGCAGCAGGTAGTCGGGCACCTCGAGCGACTCAGCGGCAACCCACCACGTCGCAAGGATGAGCACGGGAACGACGAGGCCGAGCAAAACCGTGCCCAGACTCGCGCGCGAGCGCGAGCCCTCCGAGGCCGCGGTGCCCGCTGCCGAGTAGCCGAAGCTACTCACGAACTGAAAGAGCGACGCCGAACGGCGCCCCTCGGGAGAGGGGCGCCGAACGGGAGCGCCGCCGCGCTCATCAAAGCTCATGCTTATGCAATCGCATTCGGGTCGGCCGCGAGGGCGAACGTGTCGTTGAACAGGGCCTCGAGTGCCGCGTCGATGAGCTCCTGGTTGGGCACGTCACCGCTTTCGACGAAGATCGGACCAATGACCGAGAGCACGTCGCGCTGAGCGTCGCCGGGCACGTTATCGATGTCGATGACCGTGCGCGCAATCGTCGCCTCGGCGATCGCGATGTCGATACCCGCCACCTCGGCCAAGATCGCGGCCGTCTCGTCGGGGTTCTCGAGCGCCCACAGACGAGCCTTCTCGTAGGCGTTCACCACGAGCTGAGCCAAGTCGGGGTGGTTCGTGATGAAGTCTTCCGTCGCGTTGAGGAAGCCGTAGGAGTTGAAGTCGACATTGTCGTAGATGATCTCGGCGGCGCCGTTGTAGACCGAAGTCGCGAGCAGCGGGTCGAGTCCAGCCCAGGCGTCAACGGCACCCGTCTCGAGGGCCGTCTTGCCATCAGCGTGCTGAAGGTTCTGCAGGCTGACGTCGGCGAGGGTCAAGCCCTCTTCTGCGAGAGCCTGCAGCAAGAAGAAGTACGGGTCGGTGCCCTTGGTCGCGGCAACCGTGCGGCCAGCCAGGTCGGCGACTGAGGTGATGTCGCTGCCCGTCGGAACCGCGATCGCAGCCCAGTTCGGCTGCGTGAAGATGTTGATCACCTGAATCGGGCTGCCGTTCGAGCGCGCGAGCAGCGCCGCCGAGCCGGCCGTCGAACCCACGTCGATGGCGCCGGCACGCAAGGCTTCATTCGCCTTGTTCGAGCCGGCCGATTGCACCCACTCGACGGTCACGTCGTCGCCCAGCTCGGCCTCCAGCCAGCCCTGGTCTTTGATGATGAGGCTCAGCGGGTTGTAGGTCGCGAAGTCGAGAGTCAGGGTGGTGTCGCTCCACTCGGCGCCCTCGGTGGGCTCGGGCGCAACCGCGCCTTCACCGGCAACGCAGCCGGTCATGGCCATGGCTACTACCGCGGTGGTCGCAGTCAGCAGGGTCAGACGGGTGCGGGTGCTCATGATGGCCTTTCGGTTGGTGGTCGGATGACCGTGTGAAGGGGTGGTGGCGGAACAGGTGGTGGCGGAACAGGTGGTGCGGTCAGAGGGACGAACTAGCCGCCGTGATGGCTCGGCACGCCGAGTGCGTCAAGCAGCTTCGCGCGAAGGCGGGTCAAGACGACGGATGCGCGGTCGCGTGGTCGGGCTCCGGGCACATCGAGGATCATGCTGATGGTCGCGCCCTCGCGGTCGTGCCGCGTGTCGAGCAACACGATGCGATCGGCAAGAGCGAGCGCCTCATCGACGTCGTGGGTGACGAGAACGATCGTGGCCGGTTCTGCCCGGTGGATGTCGACCAACAGGTCTTGCATCGTCAGTCGCGTGAGAGCATCCAGCGCACCAAAGGGCTCATCGAGCAAGAGCACTCCGGGTCCGCGAGCGAGGGCTCGAGCAAGCGAGACGCGCTGCGCCATGCCACCGGAGATCTCACGAGGCTTGAGACCCGCGGCGTGAGACAGCTGCACGAGCTCGAGAAGCTCGGCGACGCGAGCGGCGCCCTGGCGCCGGTCGAGACCACGCGGCAGGCCCAGTTCGATGTTGCGAGCGACAGTGCGCCACGGCAAGAGCCGGGGC
>JAAFHT010000138.1 GCA_013297625.1 Actinomycetota bacterium
AAACACCTCACCCGCCTGCCGCGCCGCCCACACGTCAGAGGCGTCGGTTTCAACCGCGAGCTTGGCGGCGTAGTGCGCCGCCGTGGTCGACGAATCGGCGAACGGCCCGAGTGCGCTGCTCATGCGGCCACCGCCGCAGCGGGGGCAGCTTCTTCGGTCAGCGCGTTGATGTAGCGGATGAAGATGGCGATCCAGGCGAAGATAATCGCGAAGGCCACGAGCTCATAGGCCGTGAGGTTGAAGTACTGCACGGGGTAGAACAACAGCGCCCCCACGATGAGCGCCGCGGCGAACGCGAAGCTCACCACGAAGAAGCGGCCCGGCAGTCCCGTGAGCCACCACGGCGAAGCGAACAGCAGCACCAGGAACGCCACGGCCATGCCGATGGCCGAGGTGTTGTGCAGCAAAATGCTGAACGACAGCGGAAAGACGCCGACGCACGAGAGCATGACGCCCATCACAACGAACACGATCGAGACCGTGCGCGGCGCGTGCGCCTTCTTGAGCACGCCGCGGTCGACGAGCACCTGCAGGTCGCGCTGCAGGTAGAGCGCGAAGGTCGTCACCAAGAACCCGGCGATGATGAGGGTGAGATTGAAGAGGCTGCTCGAGCGGTCACCAAAGGTGCCGAGTTGGCTGAAGTGGTACTCCCACCAGGCCGGGTCACTCGCTGTGGCCATGGCCGTGATCGTGCCGAACGTCATGAAGAGCACCAGCAGACTCGAGAGCTTCGGAGTGGTGATCGACGAGACCGAGATGTAGATCCAGTAGCCGGCGAGGGCCGTGACGGTGGCCATGGCGATCGTCGTGAAGGGAGCATCCAGCACCACGCCCTGAAAGCTGCGCTGCAGCAACAAGAACGTCGCGATCGCAGCGAGCACCGCCAGCACCGAGTGCACGAGGGCGACCGAGGTGGCGTCGACGATGAACTTCCACGGCTTGAGCTCGAGGCGCCACTGCTGGCCGAGCACGCTGCGGCTACGCCAGTAACCCACGTAGGCGACGATCACGCCCGCGATGAGAATCGAGCCGGCGCTCGCGACGCCGAGCGAAATGCCGCCCCAAATGGGCGGGTTGGTGCCGGCAAAGAGAAACCCGCCGACGACGAGAGTGACTCCGGCGACGGCGATCGCGACGGCAAAGGCCTCGCTCTCAACGTCGAGCAGGGTGCGGTGGGCAGGGGCGGTAGGCGGGGCGGCGCTCATGCGGTCAGTCTAGAGACGGCGACGGATGCTCGACAGGGGTTACGCGCCGGGAACACATTCAGCGCCACCGTGGTTGAGTTGTCTCATGACCGACTCTCTCGCTCCCGCAGCCAACACCATCACCATGTACGGAGCCGACTGGTGCCGCGATTGCCGCCGCACCGAGTCGCTGCTCAACGACTTGGGGGTGGAGTGGACCAAGGTTGACGTCGAAGCCTCAGCCGAGGCCGCGGCTCAGGCTCAGGCCATCAGTGGTCGCACGAACATTCCCGTCGTCGTGTTCCCCGACGGTTCGCACCTCGTCGAGCCGAGCGATGACGCCGTGAAGGCGAAACTGGGCGTCTAGCCCAGTTTCGCCGACGCCGCATCGGCGTCGGGGTGCCGCCCGCCCCGGGGGCGTACCCTCACACTGAGGGCCCTCGGAGGCTCCCCAACTAAAGGAGAGCCCCATGGGCGAAAAGTCTGCCCGAAAGAACACCCCCAAGACCGCCGCGACGAAGTCGCTGAAAGAGAAGCGCGTCGCCAAGGCTGACAAGAAGGCCTCGAGCGGTCGCTCGCAAAACTCTGACGCGGTCACCAACGTCACAAACAAGTAATCCGAGCTCGAAACAGTGAAGGGCGCCCCGGTCGGGGCGCCCTTCACTGTTTGGTTGGGGTTCTTTAGGCGCGGCTCCACAGGCGGCGGGTCGCAAACACGAGACCGCCGAGCGTCATGAGCGCGAGGCCCGCGGCGAGCATCCCGCCGCTGACCGGGCTCGGGCCCGTGGCCGCGAGCTCGCTTTCGGCGTACCAGACCTGAATCGTGGCATTCTCGTCGACGCCGAAAGCGGTGGGCGAGAAGTCGCCCTTGGGCTTTTCCGGGCGCTCTGAGGTCGCGGCCACCGGAGCCGACGTGAGACCAAACGCGGTCTCGTCGTCATACGAGGTGAGCACGAGCGTGTACGTGCCGGGCTGCAACTCGACCGTGTACTGCGAGTAGCGGTCGCTCATCATCGTTCCGCTGCTGGTGATGTAGTAGAAGCTCACGCCATCCAGGTCTGAGTCATCGTTGCACCCGACGACGCCCTGGTGTCCGTCGGCCGGATTGAACGAGCTGTAGAGAGCAAGGAAGGGGTCTTCGAGATAACGCGCGTCTTGCGAGAAGTCGACATCTTGACTGGCGGGATCGAGGTCGGCGATGCGGAAGCTGTAAATGCCCGCATTCTCGATGACGACCTCGGCCTCATCGTAGAAGTGGTTGCCCGCCGTGATGCCGCAATCGGTGACGCCGCCCAACTCAAGGTCACCGAACGCGTCGTAGTAGAGCGGGTCATCCGCAACGACGAGGTCGGCTGACGCTGCGGCCGGGATTTCCATGGTCAATTCTTCGAGCAGGTCGCCCTGCGGGTCGGCAACCTCAACGGCGAGAGGGGCATACACCGTGAAGTACCCGTCGGGGAAGTCGCCGGCCAGAGCGGTGAACTGAGTGTTCGGGCTCACGAGGAACTCCGAGGTGTCGAGCGAGACGTAGGAGTTTTGGGCCCACTCCGAGCCCAGCTCTTGAATCACGCCGTCGTCAGCGCCGCCGACCGGCGTATAGGCCGGCGTCGCGCGAGTCTCGTTCGTGTCGTAGGCGGCCACGAAGGCATCGGTGCACCCCGACGTGAGCACGGTCACCACGGAGCCGAGAGGAATCGCGATTTCTGCGTAGTCGAACTCTGTCGCGAAGTCGTAGCTTCCGGAGTCGGGGATAACCGCACAGTCGATCTCGAGCGTGTAGTCGGGCGCCGCGAGGGTTCCGGCATTCGTCAGCGAGACGCCGAGAGGAAGCGCGCGGACCGGACCGGCGCCGACGGCGGGCGACGAAATCGCCAGACCTGCTCCGACGAGAGCAACGGTGAGCGCGAGTGCCGACGTACGGCGGACGGAACGTGACATGGGGGCCTCAGGTTCGATCGGGGTACACAGAGGAAACCGGCTCAGTATTGCAGGTACGCCGAACTCTGGCTATGCCGCAGCCGAATGATTGCTGACGCGCCGCGACCTGCGTTAGTCGACGAGCGTGCGCCGGAAGAACGCGTCGATGCGCCCCCAGGCGTCCTCGGCCTCGACCGGCCGGTGCCCGAGCCGCAGCATGGGCCCCATCGTGATGCGCGCGAGCCGAGTGCCGTTCGGCACGGCGTTGAGAAACGCGTGCCCGGCCTCGGGGTACTCGACCACGTCGTGGTCGATGCCGCGAGCGACGAGCGCCGTCTCCAGTTTCGCGGCCGCGCCGCGCAAGCTCAGGTCACGGCCACCGAAGGTGCCGACCACGGGGCACGCGCCGTCGAGCGTGGCGTCGAGGTCGTCGGGGAGCATCCCGTAATTGATGGATGCTGCGCCATAGCCGCCCGCGCCCGCGAGCAGCAGCGCAAAGCCCCCGCCCATGCAGAAGCCGATGACCCCCGCCTCACCCGTGGTGTCGTCGCGCTCAAGCAGCAGGCGTCGCGCGGCCTCGATGTCGTCGAAGGCCACGCCCGTGCCCGACCGCAGCGCGCGGAACGTGGCGACGAGACACCGCCGCACGCCGCCC
>JAAFHT010000100.1 GCA_013297625.1 Actinomycetota bacterium
AGATCGCGGCAACCACCGCGGCGCCACCACAAATCGCGAACACGATGAGGTAGCCGAGCAGGCTCGACGCCGTTTCGGTCACCGCTTGGCCCGCGGCAAGCACGAGCACGACCGCGAATACGGCACTCGCGAACGCCCCACCGATGGTCTTGGTCGTGTTGGTGAGCCCGGTGGCGATTCCCGTTTGCCCCAGTGGCGCGGCCGCGGCGGCGGCGGCGGGCAGAGCCGCCACGAGCGCGCCCGAGCCGATGCCCGCGATCACCATGTTGAGCGTGACGCCCACGGCCGTGGCGTTATTCACGAGAAACGCGAGGTAGCCGATCGCCACGAGCACGGTCGCCGAGATGAGCGCGATGCGCGGCGTGAAGCGACGCGAGACGAGCGGGAACAGAAGCGCGCCGATGATCATCGCCACGAGGTACGCGCCGATGATGTACGAGCGATCGGTCGCATCGAGACCGAGCCCGAAGCCGTTGACCGGATCCGTGCCCGCGAACGTGCTCAACGGTGCTTGAGCGCCCAGGATGCTGATGCCGACGAGCCCGGCCGTCAACTGAATCGGCCACATGTTCGGCTGCCGCAGCACCCGCAGGTCGATCGCCGGGTCGGGGTGCTTGAGCACCCACTTGCCGAACGGGAAGAACAAGAACAGACCGAGCAGCATGAGCCCGTAGACCCAGAGAGCGCCGGGGCCGTTGATTCGCAAGAACGTGAGTCCTGACGTGATCGTCAGCAACGCAATCGTCAGCAAGATGAAGCCCACGGTGTCGAGTTGGCGGCCCGGTTGGGGCGTCGACTCGGGCACCCCGAAGAGGATGACAAAGAACGCCACCGACACGGCAATGGCCGGAATCATGAGCGTCAGCATGATGTTCTCGTTGAACGCCGCGAAGATGCGTGCGCCGCCGAGGGCGCCGGCAATGGCGCCCGCCTCGAGCGCCACGACGAGGTATCCCGCTGCACGACGAGTTTGCGAGGCTCCCGTGGCACTCGCGCGACCACGGTCGAAGATGAGGGCAACCTCGAGGGGCAACCACACGACATAGAAGCCTTGCAGGGCCCATGCCACGAGAAAGACCCAGAAGGAATCGGCAAAGACGAGCCACCAGCTCGCGCCCGCCGTGAGCACGGTCGAGATCAGCAAGATCTTCTTGTGACCCACCATGTCGCCGAGCTTGGCGAGCACGGGAACAACGAGAGCGCTCAAGAGCAACTGCGCGGCTTCGAACCAGTTGAAGTCAGCGTCCTCGATGCCGAGGTAGTCGACGAGGTCAGAGATGAGCGGAACGTAGTAGCCCTGCAAGACTCCGCTCACAAACTCAACGAAGAACAGGTACCCCACGAGACCGAGCGTGATGGCGCCGGCCTTTCCGCGCAGGGGGGAGGGGGTAGCGCTCGAGACGCTCGCGGGCTCGGTCATTCCGCGATGCTAGCGCGCACGGCGTCGGCGCCACAGTGCCTGACGCGCCCGGTAACGTGCTCGCATGAGCGACGAGTCACTCGAGCGTGAGCGCGCGCGACACCTGCTGCGTGAGCGCGTAGCGGCCGACTGGGCGCTCGCGCTCGACCCCGTGGCCGAAACAGTCACGCATGAGCTCGACCGGCTGAGCGCTGACGCCGCGGACGGAGTACGCTCGTCTCCCGCCGAGCCACTCGTGTTGCGGGCCTTCGAGCGACCTCTCGCCGAGGTGCGCGTCGTGATCGTCGGGCAAGATCCCTACCCCACGCCGGGCCACGCGATCGGCCTGAGCTTTGCCGTCGACGCCGCCGTGCGACCCCTGCCGCGCTCACTCGCCAACATCTACCGCGAACTGCACGACGACGTGGGGCTCGCGCCCGCCGAACACGGCGACCTGAGCGCGTGGAGCGCGCAGGGCGTGCTGCTGCTCAACCGCGTGCTCTCGGTCGCCCCCGGGCGACCGGGCGCGCACCGCGATCGAGGCTGGCAGGCGGTGACCGCGTGCGCGCTCGCGGCCCTCGCCTCACGCGGCGGGCCACTCGTTGCCGTGTTGTGGGGGCGCGACGCGGCCGAGGCGGCACCGCTGCTGGGAGCTGTGCCGATCGTGGCAAGCGCGCATCCGAGTCCGCTCTCAGCCCGACGCGGATTCTTCGGGTCGCGACCCTTCAGCCGCGTCAACGCGCTGCTGGTCGATCAGGGTGCGACGCCGATCGATTGGCGCGTTCCGCCCGCCGCAGCGGTCGTAGACTGACGCGGTCGCGCGCAAGAAAGGGGTCGGGATGCTCGAAGAAGAATACGAGCGCCGCCGCACCCTGCCCGCTCACCTGCGCAAGCAGCCCGAGCCCGAGCCCCCGTTCTCGTTCGTTGTGCGTGAAGCCGTTGACCGCGACCTTCCTGACGTGCGCGAGATCTACAACCACTACGTCGCCAACTCGACCGTGACGTTCGATGAGTCACCCTGGACTCTGAAGGCGCTGCGCACAAAGTATGCGAGGGTGCGCGAGCTCGGATACCCGTTTTTGGTTGCGGAGTCGCCCAACGGCGTCGTGCTGGGCTTCGCCTACGTGTACCCCTGGAAAGAGAAAGCTGCCTACCGCTTCACGGTCGAGAACTCGATCTACCTCGGGCCCGCCTCAACGGGCAAGGGGCTCGGCACCGCACTGATGCGTGACCTGCTCGATCGGGCACAGGCCGCCGGCGTGAGAGAGATCATCGCGGTCATCGCCGACCGGGGTGCGGAAGGCTCAATCGCGCTTCACGAGCGATTCGGCTTCGAGAAGACCGGCTCGATGGGCCGCGTCGGCTTCAAGTTCGGCCGCTGGCTCGGTGTCGTGATGATGCAAAAGTCGCTGTCGCGGCGCCGCTAACCGCGTTCGCCGAGCCGGCTACTTGTAGACCTGCGTGGCTACTTCAGCGGCGAGCGCCACGGCCTCGTCGTAGAACTCAAGGCCACCGAGCCCGCTGATGACCGAGATCCAGCTTTCTTGCGTGACGACGTTGTGAATCGCCGGTGCGAGCCCGCCGTCGCCTTGCTGGCCATAGGTCAAGGCACCGTCTGCGGTTGTCGCCTCGTTGAGGCCTTGGGCCGTGAGGTTCTCGATGATCGTGCCGCGGTTAACCGTTGTCACGGGCGCGACACTGATGAGAATGCTCGACTGGTCAACGCCGTCTTGCGCGTAGACGCAGCTGATGCCGCCCGCCAGTTGTTCGGGGGTGGGGTCAAAGAAGTAGTCGTCGCCATACACACTGCCGGGGCCGCCGAGCAGCTCAAGGCTCTGCGTCGCAAAGGCGTCGAGGCGAGATTGAGGCAGGATCGTTGTGCAGTCGACCGGCATCGAGAACACGAGGTCTTCGGGTTCGGGCGCTGTCGTCTCTTCGACGGTCGGCGTCGGGGTCGGCGTCACCTCTTCGGCAACGGGCTCGGCTTCGGGCGCACAGCCCACGAGAGTGCCGAGAAGAACGAGTGCGGCCGAACCGACGAGCAGTCGCTGCGCGATCATGATGCTCCTTGCAAGGTGGCTGGGAATGCCGAGATTGGGCGCCGCGTGACGCGCTCTCCGGCGGCGAATCTAGCAGTCCGGGCATAGGTAAACCGGTGAATGCGATCGTCGCCACGGCCCCCGAGCACGTTCGTTGCGCAATCGATATGAGCAGCCCTCTCGAGTGTGCGCCCTAGGCTCGCAACGTGTTCGAACTCCACCACCTCAGCGCTCTCGATCAAGGCGAGTGGCTGCGGCTCGGGCGCGTGAGCCCGCGTGAGCTCGTCGAGCACTACCTGCGCCGCATCGAGCGTCACAACCCTGCGGTGGGTGCCCTGACAGTGATCGACGGCGATCGTGCGCTCGCTCGTGCCGATGCGCTCGCGCGGCTCGGCGCGCGGTCGGCGCCGCTGTGGGGCATCCCGTTCGCTGACAAAGAGCTCGTGCAGCGAGCGGGCCAGCGCACTACCTTCGGCTCGCGATTGCACGCTGATCATGTGGCAGTAGCTGACGACGAGCTCGTGCAGCACCTGGATTCGGCCGGCGCCATCAGTCTCGGAGCCACGGCCGCGCCCGAGTTCGGGCTCTCGTCATACACCGAGAGCCTCGTGTCGCCGCCCGCGCGCAATCCTTACGACCTCGGCCGCGGGGCGGGGGGATCGAGCGGGGGAGCCGCGGCGGGGGTTGCCGCAGGGTTGCTGCCCGTCGCGCCGGGGAGTGACGGTGGCGGGAGCATCCGGATTCCCGCGGCTGCGTGTGGGCTCGTGGGCCTCAAGCCGTCGCGAGGGCGCACGCCCGCCGAGAGCGGGCTCGACTCACTCGCCGGCCTCGTCGTCGCCGGCCCCATCGCGCGCACGGTGGCTGATGCCGCGCTCATGCTTGATGCGCTCATCGCGGCCGCCCCCTGGACGTTCGCCACTCGAGCACCCGTCGACCCGCCCTTGGCGTCGGGCCGCGAGCACCCGCACAGTGGCCCGCTGCTGAGTGCCGCGGTGCGCGGCGAGGGTCGCTACCAACTCGGAGTCATGACGACGTCGCCGTGGGACGACTACACCGACATCGTGCTTGAGCCCGAAGCGCGCTGGGCCCTCGACGAGGCGATCGCCGGTTTCGCGGCACTCGGTCATGGCATCGACGACATTGCCCTTGACCCCGAACCCGACTACGGCCGTCACTTTCGCACGGTGTGGATGGCAAGTGCCGCGCGGGTGCCTGCGCGAACGCCCGATGAGGTCGCGCTGCTGGAGCCCCTCACGGCGTGGCTGGTCGAGCAGGGTCGGGCCCTCTCTGCCGAGGCGCTCGTCGAGGCGCTCGACTGGCTGACGAGCTTCGAGCGTCGCGTCATCGAGCGGCTTTCGACGGTCGACGCCGTGCTCACGCCCGCGCTCGCCCTAACGCCGCGCCCTCTCGGCTGGTACGACGCGACGGATGCTGAGCGCAACTTCACGCAACAGGTGCAGTACACGCCCTTCACAAGTTTCGTGAACGTGGCCGGGCTACCCGCGTTGACTCTGCCGGTCGGGCTCACGCCGTCGACCTCGGATCAGCCGGGGCTACCCATGGGCGTGCAGCTCATCGGCCGCCCCGGCGGCGAGGCCACACTTCTTGCGCTCGGGGCGCAGTGGGAGCGCTCGCGGGGGGCGCACCGCATCCACCCGCCGCAGTGGTAGCTGCTCGAGCTAGCGGTACCCGCCTTTGTCGAGACCGGCTTCGACCTCGAATCGGTTGTGGCGGGCATCCTGGCCCGCAGCCACGTACAAGGGAATGAAGGCGAGGCCGTATTTCTTCCACTGCGCGCGGTGCACGGCTTCATGTTCGAGCACGTCGTCGCGCGTGTTGTCGCGCGTGAGATAGGCGGCTCCGATCGTGGTGCCGCCGCGGCCAAAGGCCCAGCTGGGCATGCCCGCACACACGATGACCCCGCCTCGGCGCGAGACCTTGAAGCCCCCGGCAACGGCGCCCCAGGTCACTCCGACGGCGGTGGCGAACCAATAGCCCGGGCGCGCAACGACGGGGTGCAACCCGATCGCCCGCAGCGCCCGGTTGCGAGCGAGGCGGTCGACCGTGCGCGCGGCGCGGCCCTTCTTCGGTGGGGGTGGTGTCGTCATGGGCGGCCGTATCCTTCCAACAATCGAAGCCAGATCTCACTCAGTGTGGGGTACGAGGGCACAGCGTGCCACAAGCGCGCGATTGGCACCTCACCGACGATCGCAATGGTCGCGGCGTGGAGCAACTCACCGACATCGTCTCCGACGAGAGTGAACCCGACGATCACCTCGCGATCGACGTCGACGACCATCCGGGCTGTGCCGCGGTAGTCGTCGCCGTGCACGGTCGCGCCCGCGAGCCAGCCGAGTTCGTAGTCGATGACGCGCGTGCGCGGGCCCCTCTGGGCGGCCTGCTCGGCGGTGAGGCCCACACTCGCGACCTCGGGGCTCGTGAAGGTTACTTGCGGCACCGCGTCGTGGTCGGCGGTTGCCACGTGCATTCCCCAGGGGTTGTCGTCGACGGATGCCCCGCTCGCGCGCGCCGCAATCACGTCGCCCGCGGCCCGCGCTTGGTACTTGCCCTGGTGCGTCAAGAGCGCGCGCTTGTTCACGTCGCCGACGGCATAGAGCCAGTCGAATCCGCGCACACGCAGGGTGTCGTCGACGTCGAGCCATGCGCCGGGCGCGAGGCCCACCGTCTCGAGCCCGAGGTCGCGCGTGGCGGCTGCCCGGCCCGTGGCCACGACGACCTCGTCGACGTCGATGACGCGCCCGCCGTGGAGGGTGATCGCGACCGTCCCGTCGCCGCGGCGGTCGACCCGCTCAGGGCTCGTGTCGAGCAGCACCTCGGCGCCGTCGGCTCGCAAGCGTTCGGCAACGGCTGCGCCCGCGAAGTCTTCGACGCCCGCGAGCAATCCGCTGCGCGCGAGCAGGGTGACCGTGCTGCCGAGCGATACGAAAGCCGTGGCCATTTCGCAGCCGACCACGCCGCCTCCGATGATCGCGAGCCGCTGGGGCACGGTGTCGGTGCTCGTGATGTCACGCGAAGTCCATGGCCGGGCATCCG
>JAAFHT010000163.1 GCA_013297625.1 Actinomycetota bacterium
GAGCAATGAGGTGAACATCCTCTCGCCCATTCCGGGCAAGAGCGCGATCGGCGTCGAGATTCCAAATGTCGACCGCGAGATCGTGAGCCTCGGCGATGTGTTGCGCTCGAGCGCGGCGTCAAAGGCCCTGCACCCCATGACGATCGGGGTCGGCAAAGACGTCGAGGGTGGCTATCTCGTAGCGAACCTCGCCAAGATGCCGCACTTGCTCGTGGCCGGGTCGACCGGCTCGGGCAAGTCGAGCTTCGTCAACTCGATGATCACGAGCGTGCTCATGCGGGCCAAGCCGGCCGAAGTGCGCATGGTGCTCGTTGACCCCAAGCGCGTTGAACTCGCGGCCTATCAGGGCGTGCCGCACCTCATCACGCCCATCATCACGAACCCCAAGAAGGCAGCCGAAGCGCTGCAGTGGGTCGTGAAAGAAATGGACATGCGGTACGACGACCTCGCGTCGTTCGGCTTTCGGCACATCGACGACTTCAACCGCGCCGTGCTCGCGGGCGAGATTGTGTTGCCCGAGGGCAGCAAGCGCCAACTGCAGCCCTACCCCTACTTGCTCGTCGTCGTCGACGAGCTCGCCGACCTCATGATGGTCGCGCCGCGCGACGTCGAAGATTCGATCGTGCGCATCACGCAGCTCGCGCGCGCCTCGGGCATTCACCTCGTTCTCGCGACGCAGCGCCCGAGCGTCGACGTCGTCACGGGCCTCATCAAGGCCAATGTGCCCAGCCGACTCGCGTTCGCGGTGTCGAGCATGACCGACAGTCGTGTGATTCTCGACCAGCCCGGCGCCGACAAGCTCATCGGCCAGGGCGACGCATTGTTCTTGCCCATGGGCGCCTCGAAGGCGATTCGCGTGCAAGGCGCGTGGGTCACCGAGGCCGAGATTGCCGCCGTCGTCGACCACGTCAAGAAGCAGGCTCTGCCCGAGTACCGCAATGATGTGGCCGCCGAGGCGACGAAGCGCGAGATCGACGCCGACATTGGCGACGACCTTGAAGTGCTGCTGGCCGCCGCCGAACTCGTCGTGAGCACGCAGTTCGGCTCGACCTCGATGCTGCAGCGCAAGTTGCGCGTGGGTTTCGCGAAGGCGGGCCGACTCATGGACCTCCTCGAATCGCGCGAGATCGTCGGCCCCTCCGAAGGCTCGAAGGCGCGCGATGTGCTCGTGAGCCCCGACCAGCTTTCTGAGGTGCTCGCCCGACTTCGCGGTGAGGATGCTGCGCCCGCCCCGCGCGCCGGTAACGACGACCCCGTCGCCCGCATGACCCAGGGCTATCCTGAGGAGCACGCGCCGTCAGACGACGACGCGTGGCAGTTGACTGACCGCGAGTGAGGCATCTCGGCCTCGCGGCGTAATCCCCGATCAGGAGGCCCGTGTGACCGAGTCTGAGGCGAAAGCCCGGTCGTACTCGATGCGCGGACGCGTCGTGCGCGCGGGAGACACTCCCGCGAGCAGCGGAAACCTCGCCAACATCATCACGGTGGTGCGCATCCTGCTCGCCCCCGTCTTTGTCGTGCTGCTCGTGCTCGACGGCGGCGCCGATGGTCCTCTGCGCATTGCGGCCGCCCTGCTCTTTATCGTGGCGATCGCGACCGACGGCGTTGACGGCATGCTCGCGCGCCGACGCAATCTCGTGACTGACCTTGGCATTTTGCTCGACCCCATTGCCGACAAGCTGCTCACGGGAGCCGCGCTCGTGATGCTCGCGGTGCTCGCCGAACTGCCCGTGTGGGTCGTCGTCGTGATTCTCGTGCGCGAGTGGGGCATCACGCTGTTCCGGTTCCTCATGCTGCGTGACCGCGTCATCCCGGCCTCTCGGGGTGGCAAGCTCAAGACGGTCGTGCAGGCCGTCGCCATTTCACTCGCACTTCTTCCGCTCTGGAACCTGTTCGGCGAGTGGGTGCACATCGTCAACACCGTGCTCATGTCGGCCGCTGTCATCCTCACGGTCGTCACCGGAATCGACTACCTTGTGCAGGCCTGGCGCCAGAACCGCGCCGCGCGCGCGTGACCTCGGTCTCGGGCGGTGACCGCACCGCCCGGCTGGTTTCTGACCTGACGCGTACGGGGCGCACGCTCGCTGTTGCGGAGTCACTCACGGGCGGAGCGGTCGTTGCCGAGCTCATCCGTGTTCCCGGCGCCTCACTCGTCGTCCGCGGCGGGATTGTGGCTTATGACACCGCGCTTAAGCACAGCCTTCTGGGCGTCTCGGCTGAGCTGCTCGCCGCGCACGGGCCCGTGCACGCCGAGGTGGCCGCGGCAATGGCCGAGGGAGTGCGGTCGGCCTTGACGGTTGACGGGCATCCGGCAGATGTCGGCCTCGCGACAACGGGCGTCGCCGGCCCCGACCCGCAAGGGGGCGCCCCCGTGGGGCTCGTTTTCGTTGCGGTAACGGATGCTGTGGGCACAGTGGTGCGCGAGCACCGGTTCGCGGGTGATCGCGCCGCCATTCGCGCGGCAGCGGTCGACGCGGCACTGGCGTTACTCGCCGAACGGTGTGGCCCTGTCGACTGATCGAAACTGTCGGGAATGCCATGGGTGACAGTCGTGTTACAGACAGCAGACTGACAACCGCTCCTCAGGTGGTGACGGTTACAGTTGATCAATCCGGTTCCGGTAGTGTTACCGCCCGGCGAAATTCTGGC
>JAAFHT010000156.1 GCA_013297625.1 Actinomycetota bacterium
GGTGCTGAGTGACTTGAGGGCCGCAGCAAGGGTTTCGAGGTCTTCGCGGTCGGCATCCGTCGCCGTGCGCCCCGAGAAGACGGCGTCGAACTTCTCGAGAAACACCTCGTGCGCAAACGACATGGCATAGGTCTGAGCCAGGCGCGGCAGCAAGCGGCGCTGGTGGCGCTGGTAGTCGAGCAAGACCACCTCGTGGTCGTCGCCGCCGGAGAACTGCCGACGTTCGCTGCCGTAGCGAATGGCAATCGTCATGGCGAGCTTGCTCGCCACGGTCGCGGCGCCGTCAAGCGAGACGCGACCCTGCACGAGCGTGCCGAGCATCGTGAAGAAGCGGCGGCCGGGGCTCTCGATAGGCGAGGTGTAGACACCCTTCTCATCGACGTGGCCGTAACGGTTGAGCAGGTTCGTGCGGGGAACGCTGACGTGAGTGAAGTGCAACCGGCCGTTGTCGATGCCGTTGAGGCCACCCTTGAGTCCGTCATCTTCGCCGCCGATGCCCGGCAAGAAGTTGCCCTTTTCGTCGCGCAGCGGAACATAGAAGGCGTGCACGCCGTGGTTGACCCCGCGCGTGATCAGCTGGGCGAACACGACAGCCGCACGCCCGTGCAGGGCGGCGTTGCCGAGGTAGTCCTTCCAGGCGGCGCGGAACGGCGTGTGGATGATCCACTCATCGTTTTCGGGGTCGAACGTCGCCGTCGTGCCGACCGCCGAAACGTCACTGCCGTGCCCGGTCTCGGTCATGGCGAAGACGCCCGGGGTGGCGAGCGTGAGGGCGTCGGGCAGCCAGGCGCGGTGATGCGGCGCCGTGCCCAAGTGCAAAATCGCCGAGGCATAGAGACCCCACTGCACGCCCGACTTGATCTGCATGCTCGGGTCGCCGAGCAACAGCTCTTCGAAGCTCGCGATGAATCCGCCGTGGTCGTCGTGGCCACCGAACTCGACGGGGAAGGCGCGGTGCACTTCGCCGCGCTCGACCAACAGCTTGAGCTGGCCGAGCACGCGAGCGCGGTGTTCGTCCATGCCCAGGCTGGGGTCGCGGTGAAACTCTGGCGTGCGCATGAGGGCACGCGATGCCCGCCGTTGCTCGGCCCAGCGGCCCATGAGCTGCTCGCCGAGCGACGCGACGTCGACCATCGGGGTGGGCTTGGCATCCCTCGACGCGGGGGTGGCGCCGGAGGCAGGGGAGGTCGTGCGGGGCGCAGAAGTCTCGATCGTGCTCATAACCGTCACGGTAGAACTGCGGTGGTGCGCGCGGGGTTTCGTGGTGCCCCTGCGACGAAAGGCTGACGGCCAATCGCGGTGCCTTTGTGGATGCCCTCACAAACCTGGGCGTTGGCATAGTGGGCAAGCTCACGATTGGGGCCGCGCGGCGTTCGCCCACAGCAAATACCCCCTGGGGTATCTAGCAGATGTGGCATCATTGAGCGCATGGCAACCGTGACCCTGACCGCTGCTGACTTCGAGCAGACCGTGACGAGCGACGGCATCACGCTCGTCGACTTTTGGGCCGAATGGTGCGGCCCGTGCCGCCAATTCGGGCCCATCTTTGAGAAGGCCAGCGAGCAGCACCCCGACGTCACGTTCGGCAAGGTCGACACCGAGGCCGAGCAGTCGCTCGCGGCGGCCGCGAACATTCGATCGATCCCCACGCTCATGGCGTTTCGCGACGGCATTCTCGTCTTCGCTCAGCCCGGCGCCCTGCCCGCGCCCGCGCTCGAGCAGGTCATCACGGCCGTCAAGGGGCTCGACATGGACGACGTGCGCAAGCAGGTTGCCGCGCAAGCGGCGGAAGAACAGCCCGCGTCGTAACGGTACTGCGCCGAATCAGGCGTAACGTGTGCGGGTGACTTCACCGCGCACCCGCTGGATCGGGCTCTTCGTTATCAGCCTGGCCGTTTCGCTCATCATCGTCGACTCGACGATCGTCAACGTTGCTGTTCCGTCGATCGTTGACGACCTCGGCATCACCTCGACCGAAGTGCAGTGGGTGCAAGAGAGCTACACGCTCGTCTTCGCCGCCCTGCTGCTCGTCTTCGGCACGCTCGGCGACCGCTTCGGCCGGCGACGGATGCTCGTCATCGGTGTGATCATCTTCATGCTCGCCTCCGTCTGGGCGGCGTTCGCCGACTCGGGCTCGGCGCTCATTCTCGCGCGCGTGGTGCAGGGCGTGGGTGGCGCGATGATTCTGCCCTCGACGCTCTCGACTCTCAACGCGACCTTCCAGGGCCGCGAGCGCGGCATCGCGTTTGCGGTGTGGGGGTCGACGATCGGCGGTATGGCCGCGGTCGGGCCGCTGCTCGGTGGGTGGCTCACGACCGCCTACTCGTGGCGGTGGGCCTTCGGCATCAACGTGCCGCTCGGCATCATCATCCTCATCGGGCTCATGCTCTTCGTCGTCGCGACGAAGGCCGAGCGTGCGCAATCGATCGACTGGACAGGCGCTCTGCTCTCGGTCATCACGAGCGCCTTTCTCGTCTTCGGCCTCATCGAAGGCCGCACCTATGGTTGGTGGCTCGCGGCCGATGGTCTGACGCTCGGCGAATGGGAGTGGCCGTTTACCCTCAGCCCGGTGCCCATCGCCTTCGCGATCTCGATCGTGGCGGGCGTGCTCTTTGTGTGGTGGGGCTTGCGGCGCGAGCGCGCGGGCAAGTCGACCATGCTCGCGTTCTCGCTGCTGCGCATCGGCTCGTTCCGCAACGGCAACATCGCCGCGCTCATCGTCTCGATGGGCGAGTTCGGCATCATCTTGTCGCTGCCGCTGTGGCTGCAGAACGTGCTCGGCTACGACGCCCTGCAGACCGG
>JAAFHT010000011.1 GCA_013297625.1 Actinomycetota bacterium
GTCTTCGAACGCGCCAGGTAGTAGGCAAGCATCGACGACGTGATGATGATGGCTCCCACGCTCAACACCGTGATGATGAGCGAGTTGCCGAGGGCCTGCCAGTAGTCCATGCGGTCAATGGCCTCAGCGAAGTTGTCCCAGCGCCACTCGGTGGGCCAGGCGAGGGGCTCGTTGCGAACCTCGCGCTTGTCTTTCACCGAGTTCAGCAACACCATCACGAACGGGAAGGCGTAAAGAACGGCGAGCACGCTCGCGAAAATGAAGAAGAAGATATTGATGCGGCGTGCGCGCTTCATCGCTGGACCTCATAACGCTTAGAGATGGCGACCTGGGCAAGCGCCGCAATCGCAATGACAACGAACATCAGCACGGCCTGCGTTTGCCCAGAGGCGAAGTTGCCGAAGCTGAATGCTTCACGGAAGACCTGCAGCGAGATCAACTCGGTCGTACCGTATGGGTTGCCTCCCGTGAGCGAGAGGTTGAGGTCGTAGGCCATGAAGGCGTTACGCATCGTGAGGAACAGCGAGATCGTGAACGCCTGCGCCATGAGCGGCATCTTGATCAAGAAGAGTCGTTGCACAGCGTTCGTGCCATCGATGAGAGAGGCTTCGAGGGCCTCTTGCTCGATGCTCATGAGCGCCGTGATGTAGATGATCATCATGTAGCCCGACATCTGCCAGACGGTGACGATGACCATCGCCCAGAATGCCGTTGTGGTGTCGAGCAGCCAGTTCTCCTCGAATACGGGGATGCCCGTGGCTTCGGCGAGAACCGGGAAGGCTTGACCAAACAAGAACTGCCAGATCAGGCCAAGGATGACCCCACCGATGAGGTTCGGCAGGAAGAAGGCGGTGCGCAGGCCGTTGACCCCGCGCAGCGGCATCGTCACGAGCAGCGCGAGGACGAAGCCAACCACGTTGACGAGCACGAGCGACGCAGCGACGTAGGCGAGGGTGAGTCCCATCGACTGCCAGAAATCGTCGTTTTGGAATGCCGCGATGTAGTTGTCGAACCCGACGAACTTGGTGATGTCAAAACCGTTCCAGTCGGTGAAGGTGAAGTACACCCCTCGCCCGAACGGTACGACCAGCACCAGGATGAAGATCGACAGCGGCAGCAGTGCGAAGACCGCAAATCGCTGGATCTCTTGCCTACGAGTTCTCATGTGATTGTCCAAACCTCATTGTCTGACGGGCCCTATTCCATAACGGGTTGCCCGGGGCAAGCGCCCCGGGCAACCCGGTTAGTGGTGACGGCGGTATCAGTCTGCGACTGATTTCGCCGTTGTGCTACTCAGCCCAGGCGGCCTCGAGCTCGGCCGCGAAGGTTGCGCGGTCGCTCACGCCGTCGTAGTACTTCTGGGCGGCGGCGCCGTACGCCTCCTGCAGGCCAGCCGGGTAGGCGCTGTTGACCCACTGCAGCGTCTTGCCCGCAGCGATGTAGTCAGCGATCTCCGAAGCCATGAAGGTGGTCGGCGACACGGTGAAGCCGTCGTAGACCGGAATGAAGTTCATTCCACCGTCTTCGACCGGACCCGACCAGTACGCCTGGCCCTCGGGCGTGGTGATGAACCACGTGAGGACGGCGATGGCCGCTTCCTGCTGCTCGGCCGAAGCCTGCTCAGCGTCGATCATGGCGTAGAACGGAACGCCGACCGAGATCGAGTCGTTGCCGTAGGTGCCGGCCTCGTCGCTGATCGGAACAGGCATCACACCGAATTCGCCGTCAGGCGTCGCGGTGAGGAGGTTCGGCTCGGCCCAGTTGCCCATGAACCACATGCCGGCGTCGCCGACAGCGAGGTTCTCGACACCGAGGTCGTAGTCGGTGTCAGCGATGCTCGCGGTGTCGATGGTGTTGGCCTTGAGCAGGTCGAACGTGTCGAGCCAGTTCTCGAACACGGGGTCCGAGAGCAGGTCCTTCTCGCCAGCCTTGAGCTCGTCGAGGATCGCGAGGCGACCCTCGATGTCCTCAGCAGCGTTGGCGTGGTACACGTTGGTGAAGTGCGCACCGAGCGACCACCACAGGCCCGAGAAGTGGATGGGCGAAACGCCCGTCTCGGAGATGGCGCCAAATGCGTCAGCGAGCTCGCTACGGGTCGTGATCGACGCGACGTCGACACCGGCGGCGTCGAGGACGGCCTTGTTGTAGAGAAGACCGAACGCCTCAGCCGTGATCGGGATACCCGCGACCTTGCCGTCGATCGTCGCAACGTCGAGCGTGCCGGGAGCGGCGAGCTCGGCGAGCGGCTGGCCCGACCAGTCGAGAACGCGAGGAGCCATGTCCGGGATCTCTTGCAGAGCGGTCATGATCGTGGGCGCCTTGCCGGCCTCGTAGAGGGGCGTGACGGTCTGGAGGAAGGGCACGTCTTGCGGCGACTCGAGGATCTCGACGGCGACACAGTCGGCGTTCGTCGCGTTGTACTCCTCGATAGCGGCCTTGAACTGGTCCTGGATCTCAACCTTGATGGTTCCGAGCCAGGTGATCTCCGTCACTTCGGCACAGTCGCTGCCATCGGTGCCCGTACCGGCGGCACAGCCGGTGAAGAGCAGGGTTGCAGCAACCGCGATACCCGCGGCCGAAGCAACCTTTCGGCGAATAACTGCCATAGTCATTTTCCTTTCATGGGCAGGAGCGTGTGCTCCCGGTGCTGGGGTCAAGCAATGGAGACGTTAGACGCAGTGCAACCGGTTGCGCTAGCACCCTTTTGGTCACAATTGCGTCACGAGCCCCATTGTTGGCGTCTCCTGATCACTCGCCGGGAGCTGGCTCGGCGAGGCAGGCGCAGGGCCTTGTGCTCCGCTGGCTCGCAGGTGTGCCCTCTGACCAGGGTTTTTCTCCGAGCAGATCTCCGAAACCGACCGAGTCGAGAATCACCGAAAAATAACGGATTGATAACTAGACACTGTTACCTTTCCGTTATAGATTGATCCCGCGTCGATCGTTTGCTGTGGCGAAAGATGCGGAATGTGATTGCAGGAAACTCTTGGTGCAAGGGAAGAGGGCCGGTCGCCCGCCTCGGCGACCGGCCCTTCGCATGTCCTGGTGCCGTGCCGCGATGGTGCACTAGCTGTCTCGTGCTCATGCTCGCGCATAGAGTTGACGCATGACAGAGAAGGCCGCTGCGATCGCCGCCTGGGAGTCGCTGTTTCGCGCCCAGGTCTCGATACTGCGGCAACTGACCGCAGAGTTTCCGACGAGCGAGATCTCGTTCACCGAGTACGACGTGCTGTTCAACCTCTCGAAAGCGCCTGACCGTCGGTTGCGCATCCGCGATCTCATCCCGCACTTGCTGCTGAGTCAGCCCAGCGTCAGCCGGCTCATCGACCGCCTCGCAGCGCGCGGCTTCGTCGACAAGATGCCCGACGCAACCGATGCGCGCGGCACGATCGTCGCCCTGCGCCCCGAGGGTTACGAGCTCTTCAAGCGCGTCGCTGTGAGCCACGCCGACGCTATTGCGCGGCGGGTTGGCTCACGGCTCGACGCGGATGAACTGCGCCAGCTCACTGAGCTGTGCCTGCGACTGCGCGACTAGGTTGAGCCGAATCCGCCCTCACGTGTGATTCAGCAGGCGCGGCTAACCTCGCGCTATGGCTTCCTCTCCCACGATCGTCTGGCTGCGCGACGACCTGCGTGTGGCCGACAATCCGGCACTCGCGGCCGCGGTTGAACGAGGAGCACCCGTGGTGGTCGTGTACCTGCTCGACGAGCAGTCGCCCGGGGCGCGTCCACTGGGGGGCGCGAGCCGATGGTGGTTGCACCACAGCCTTGCCTCGCTGGGTCGCGACCTGGAGGCGATCGGCGCGAGCCTGACGCTGCGGCGTGGTGCGGCATCCGTCGTCATTCCCGGCCTCGCCGCCGAGACCGGTGCGGGTGCTGTCTACTGGAACCGCCGCTACGGCGCGCTGCGCGACGTGGATGCCGCTCTCAAGCCGCGCCTGCGCGCCGACGGTCTCGTGGTCGACAGCTTCGGCGCATCGCTCTTGTTTGAACCGTGGACGATCACGTCCGGCTCGGGTGACCCCTATCGCGTCTTCACGCCGTTCTGGCGTGCGTGCCTTGCGGCCGGCGAGCCCCGATCACCCGTGCCGGCGTCGACCTCGATGACAGGAGTCGTGGTCGACGGCGACGATCTCGACTCGTGGGGCTTGCTGCCCACCCGCCCGGACTGGGCCGCGGGCCTGCGTGCGGCCTGGACGCCCGGAGAGCACGGCGCACACGATCGCCTCGAGCACTTTGTGAACAACGGCCTCGCGCTCTACCACCGACGAGACGAGCCGGGTCTCGAGGCCACCAGTCGCCTCAGCCCTCACCTGAGATTCGGGGAGATCAGCCCTCATCAGGTGTGGTCACGGGTGCAGCACGGGCTCACGCCCGAGGCCGCGGCGAATCGTGCGAAGTTTCTCAGCGAGATCGGCTGGCGTGAGTTTTCGTACAGCATCCTGTTTCATCTTCCGCAACTCGCGACTAGCAATGTGCGGCGCGACTTCGATGCGTTTCCGTGGCGGGCTCCCGACCCTGCAGCTCTCGCGGCGTGGCAGCAGGGTCGCACGGGCATCCCCATCGTCGACGCCGGTATGCGCCAATTGTGGACGAGCGGGTGGATGCACAATCGCGTGCGCATGATCGTGGCCTCGATGCTCACCAAGAACATGCTCATCGACTGGCGCGTGGGCGAAGCGTGGTTCTGGGACACCCTCGTCGACGCCGACGAGGCGAGCAATGCGGCGAGCTGGCAATGGGTGGCGGGGTCGGGGGCGGATGCCGCACCCTACTTTCGCGTCTTCAACCCCGTTCTGCAAGCCGAGCGGTTCGACCCCGACCGCACGTACATCCAGCAGTGGGTGCCTGACGTCGATGAGCCGGAATACCCAGCGCCGATCGTCGATCTCGCCGACTCTCGGCTCGCCGCCCTCGCCGCCTATGAGGCAGTCAAGGCCGCAAAGGTCGCCGGGCGCTGACGCGACCGTGGTGCCAAGATGAGAACCCTCTCATCTGATCCTTCTGGTGGTCTCATTCAGCGGCAGCAGTCTTTAGTCATCACCGAGCACGGATGCGAACCCGCACCGGCTCCCTCAGCTCGAAAGGATTCACCATGGACGCAAAGAACTGGATCGCCATCGGCGCCGCCTCGGCCCTCGGACTCGGCGTCATGGCCGCGGGAGCCGTCTCGACCGCGAGCGCCTTGCCGCTCGTCGCCGGCGTGACCAACCTCGAGGTTCCCGGCATCACGGTCACCGACGACTCGAAGGGTTCGGCGAGCGAGATTGACTTCTCGGTCACGACCAACAGCGTCGTGGGCCCCGACGACTCCGCGAGCCCGAACCCCACCTCGAGCGCGAGCCCCGACGACAGCGCAAGCCCGAACCCGACCTCGAGCTCAAGCCCCGACTCGTCGCCGTCGCCGGTCACCCCGCCGTCACCCGTCAGCCCCGCGTCACCCGTCAGCCCCGCGTCGCCCGCCTCGGTCGACAGCCCCGACGACTCGGACGACGACTCCGACGACGACTCGGACGACTCGGAGGACTAAGCCTCATCACGACAAAACGCGCCCCGCTCATCACCTCGAGCGGGGCGCGTTTTGTCGTGGGCGGGTCTGTGCGATGCTCGCACTCGTGCACTCTCGCCCCACCATCAACCCCGTGCTGCTAGCCGTCATCGCGATCGTCTCGGTGCAGTTTGGCAACGCTCTGGCCGGCTCGCTGTTTGCGGTTGTCGGGCCCCTCGGAGCCGCAGCGCTACGACTCGCGCTCGCAGCGGTCATTCTGCTCGCCGTCATCCGACCTCGTGTGCGCAGCTGGGATCGACGCACCTGGCTTGGCGTCGGGATGCTCGGTCTCGGCCTCGCCGGAATGAACGCGCTCATCTACCTCGCGATCGACAGCATCCCGATCGGCGTGGCCGTCACGATCGAGTTGCTCGGCCCGCTCGCCGTGGCTATCGCCGGCACCCGTCGCTGGCGTGACCTCGCGTGGGTGGCGCTCGCGGCTGTGGGCGTTGCTCTGCTCGGCCTCGACCTCGACGGCTCGGGAGGGCTCGCCACAGCGGGTTTGCTGGCCGCAGGAGGCGCTGCGGCCTTCTGGGCCCTCTACATCGTCGCGTCAGCGCGGCTCGGGCCACGAGCGCGTGGTGTGGATGCTCTCGCCATGGCCATGCTCGTGGCGGCGATCATCGTGGTTCCGGTCGGAGCAGTGCCCGCCACCCAGGCCGTCATCAGCGCCCCGCTCGTGCTCCTCGCGTTCGTGGGCATCGCTGTCGTGACGTCGGCGCTGCCCTATGCCCTCGAGTTCGTTGCGCTCAAGACCATGCCGACGCGCATCTTCGGCGTGCTCTCGAGCCTGGGACCGGCCGTGGCCGCCCTCGCGGGTCTCATTGTGCTGGGGCAGTCGCTCGAACCCCTGCAGCTCGTCGCCATTGCCGCCGTCGTGACGGCCTGCATCGGGGCCGTGAGTAGCGGTCGCACATCTCCGCCGCTCGACGATGTCGGCGTTACGCCACAGCCACCGGGCGTCCGCCCGGCTGCGTGACGGCAATGCCTGCCGCACGCACGCCCTCGTGCGCCGCGGCCACGAGGGCGGCACCGCTCAGCAGGGCCGCAACGAGCCCTGCCGTGAACGCATCGCCCGCGCCGGTCGGGTCAACGGCGGCGCGCGCCTCAACGGCCACCTCGACCGACTGCTCGCCGCGTCGAGCGACCAAGACCGACGATGCACCGCCCGTGATGACGACAGCAGGGCAGTAACCAACGAGGGCGGTTGCCACCGCGTCACGATCGTGTTCGCCCGAAAGCAGGCGACCCTCGTCGAGATTGGGGAGCAAGACGTCGATGTCCGCGAGCGCCGCACGAAAGCTCTCGACACCGTAGTCGGCAATGAATCCTGTCGACCCCGGATCGAACGTGACGAGCACTCCAGCGGCCCGCGCTCGGGCAACGAGGGCGTGCAGGTCGTCACGCGTGAATGCATCGAACAAGCTGTAGCCGGTGAGGTGCAGCACGCCCGCTTGCGCGAGCAGGGCATCCGTCACCGCGTGAACCGACAGCGTCGCATTCGCGCCGCGATCGGTCAGCATCGTGCGGGTCTCGCCATCGACGACGATGACGATCGTGCCGGTGGGCAGCGTGGGGTCTTCGCTGAGGTGCGCATCGACTCCGGATGCCCGCAGCGCGTCTGCGTGCCGTTCAGCGTCGCCCGTTCCGACCCGCCCCACGAGGTCGACGCCGGCCCCGAGCCAGCCCAGCCAAGCCGCGGTGTTGCACGCTGATCCGCCGGGATGCCGCGTGATGCTCGCCGCCGTGTCGGTGTCGGTGCGAATCGGGCCCCGCGGAACCACGATGATGTCGTCGATGACGTCACCGACAACGACGGCTCGACGCGTGTTCACGCGCGGCGGCCGCTCGGCACCGCCCGCATCAGCTGCGCGCCGACCATGCGGTCGCGATGCGGCCGGCAACCCGAACGTTGTTGCGCGCGAGATCAAGGTTGACCTCAAGGCTGCGGCCCTCGCTCAACTCGACGATGCGGCCCAGCAAGAACGGGGTCACGGCTTTTCCTCGGATGCCCTGCGCGGCTGCCTCGGCGAACGCGGTGGCGAGCACGCGGTCGTGTTCCTCGCGATCCCATGCTTGGTCAGCGGGGATGGGGTTGGCCACCACGATGCCCTGGGTGTGACCGAGCGCGTCGTGGGCTGCCATGACGTCGGCGACCTGCTCAGGGCTGTCGACCGCCCAGTCGAGCGTGTAGGCGCTCTCGCGCAACCAGAAGCTCGGAAACACTGTGGTGCCCAGACCGACCACGGGCACCGAATACGTCTCGAGCCGCTCGAGGGTGGCCGCGATGTCGAGCACGCTCTTGACACCCGCCGAGACAACCGTGATGGGCGTGACGGCGAGTGTCGACAAGTCAGCTGACTCATCAAACGTTTCGCTGGCGCCGCGGTGAACGCCTCCGAGGCCACCCGTCGCAAAGACTCGGATGCCCGCCTTAGCCGCGAGATGCGCAGTCGCGGCAACGGTCGTGGCGCCGCTCGCGCCGCGAGCGGCAAGAATCGGCAGGTCGCGCACGCTTGCCTTCGCGAGATCCTCTTCGGCAATGCGCCGCACACCGTCGGCGTCAAGGCCGATGCGGGGCACGCCGTCGAGTACGGCGATTGTCGCCGGCGTGACACCGGCATCGCGCAGAATGCTCTCGAACTCGATCGCGGCCGCGTGATTGCGGGGTCGCGGCAAGCCGTGGCTAATGATGGTCGATTCGAGGGCGACGACGGGGCGGCCAGCCGACAACGCGGCAGCGACCTCGTCAGAGAGATGCAGGGCGGAGTTCACGCGTCAAGGCTACTCGCGAACACAAAAGCCCCCCACCGTGAGTGGGGGGCTACTGGCGCGCCCGGAGAGACTCGAACTCCCAACCTTCTGATCCGTAGTCAGATGCTCTATCCATTGAGCTACGGGCGCATGTCGCGCTGAACGCGAACCGAGCAAGCGTATCAGTCATGAACTGCGGCTTGCTTCGCGGAGACGGCGGGATTTGAACCCGCGGTCCCCTTGCGGGGACTCCACCTTAGCAGGGTGGTGCACTAGGCCGAACTATGCGACGTCTCCTAGTAGAGCGTGGTCAACTATACCGGCCACAGCGGGCCGCCGAGCACGATCTAGTTGGAGACCGAGCAGGTGCGGTCGGCCGCCGTCTGGCCCTCGACGCCGGGCAAGACCGCAGCCGGTTCGGTGGGAGCCACGGGTTCGAGCGTGGGCTCGACCTCGGGAACGATCTTGCCGTTCTTGGGTACTGCTACCTCGGTCGGAGTGGGCTCAGGTGTCGGCTCAACGGCAGGGGCATTGGGGTCAAGAGTCGACCCCCGACCGGTGTTACCCGCCTCGAGAGTGAATCGTTCATCAGCCCGAATGCGCTCAAAGAGTGCACTGGCTGCCGACGTGATCGGTTGCACCTTGCCCGAGTAGACGCCCGTGCCGCCGGTGCGGCTTGGGTATTGCACAAAAACGATGTTCTCAGTCGGCACATTACGCAGGGCCTGCGCCATCGACACCATGGTGTCGAGGCTCACGAGAGTGCTTGAGAGCTTCATCGACGACGTCGCTACCACCGCAATGCCGTAAAGCTTGGTGACATCGGTAAGGACACCCTCGTTTTGCACTTTCCTCATGAGCGAAGAGAGGTACACCTGCTGGTTGCTGATGCGGCCGAGGTCGCTGCCATCTCCAACGCCATAGCGGGTACGGAGAAAAGCGAGGGCGTCACCGCCTGCGAGCGTCCACGTTCCTGCAGAAGGAATCTTCAAGCCTGTGTATGGGTCATTGATCGGGCCGTCGACACACACGTCAACGCCGCCGACCGCGTTCGCGAGTTGAGCAACACCGTTAAAAGAAATCGCCCCAGCGTAGGGAATGCTCAAGCCCGTGAGGGCTTCGACCGTCAGCACCACACAGTTCAGACCGCCGTACGACCATGCGACGTTGATGGGTTGAGCCGACATCGCGAAAGATGATCCTTCACCGTCGGGGTCAGGGCACGACGGGATCGGCACGACCATATCGCGCGGAATGCTCACGGCCACGGCGGATTGCTGATCTTCCGCGACGTGAATCAAGATGTTGACGTCGTTGAGAGTTGCCGATCCGCGTTCGCGTGAGTCTGCTTGGCCAGGCTCATTATCGATACCGACAAGAAGAACGTTGAAGCCACCCTCCCACTTACCGACAGTGGGAATAATGCGCTCTTCTTGACCCTCGAGTACCTCGAGTTCGACGACGTCGATGTTCGAGTTGATCTGGGCGAGAGTGATCGCCCCGACCGACACCGTGCTGACGAGCACGACTGCCAACGAGGCCGCTAGGGTCGCAAAGATCGTCTTCCACGCTCGCGAACGGCGCAACCGGCCGTGCCGAACGTGGGCGGTCGGCAACGACCGGCTTCCTCGATCACGCACCGGTTCACTCATGATGTCCCCCTGGGCATCGCTAGAACTGTGACGAGCGGAGGGCGTGGGATTCGAACCCACGAGACATTGCTGCCCACCAGTTTTCAAGACTGGCTCCATCGGCCGCTCGGACAGCCCTCCTTGGATATCAGTCTTTCATGCTAGCCGACGTACTCGCAGAACCCCTGATTGGGGCGGCTATGCATCTCCTCCGAGTGCTGAGGAGCGGCGATCACAGAGTCGACAGAGCCTTCGCGAGCCCATCATCGGTGTCACGCGCGGTGACGTCTGACGCCACCGCGATGACCTCGGCTGGCGCCTGCCCCATCGCGATACCGCGACCTCCGTGCTGCACGGCCCAGCCCAGCATTTCAATGTCATTGCGGCCGTCGCCAACGGCTACCACGTGCTCGCCTGACATGCCCAGAGCATCCCGAACCCGCTCGAGGGCCGTCGACTTGTTGACGCCGTCGGGCGCGATATCGAGCCACGCGGTCCAGCCGACGTTGTAGCTCACCTGGTGCAAGCCCATGAGCTCGACGACGGCGAGAAACTCTTCCATCGCGTGGCCGGGCGAGATGACGACCACGCGCGTGGCGGGCTCGCTGCACAGTTGCTCGAAGGGCACCTCGTGGCTGACCGCCCCCAGTGCCCCGTCGGGAAACCAGCCGGTGTAGCGGTACACGCCGGTCTCGTCTTCGACGGCGTAATTGGCCTGCGTGAGGTGCGGGCGGATGCGCGTCAAAACCTCTGTCGGATCAAACGTCTCGACGTGGTGACGTCGATAGCCCGTCGGAGCGTCAGCGTCGCGCTTGAGCAGAATCGCGCCATTCGAGGCGACGACATAGGCGGGCGTGATGTCGAGCCGATCGAGCACCGGCAGCGTCATCGCAACCGAACGGCCCGTCGCGAGCATGACTTCGTGGCCAGCGTCGCGAAGCCGGTGCACTTGCTCGAGTGCAGCAGCCGGCAACGTGCCGTCTTCGTGCAACACCGTGCCGTCGATGTCGAGGGCAATGAGCAAGCGGGGGTCGGCGGTCATGCCACCGGCTCCAGAACCTCAAGGCCGCGCAGGTAGGGCCGCAACGGTTCGGGCACGAGCACCGAGCCATCGGCCTGCTGGTGCGTTTCGAGCAAGGCCACGAGCCAGCGGGTCGTGGCGAGCGTGCCGTTGAGGGTCGCGACGGGGGCCGTCTTGCCGCTCTCGCCCCGGTGGCGAATGTCGAGGCGACGCGACTGATACGTCGTGCAGTTGCTCGTGCTCGTCAGCTCGCGGTAGGCGCCTTGCGTGGGAACCCATGCTTCAACGTCAAACTTGCGCGCGGCACTCGAGCCGAGGTCACCAGCCGCGGTGTCGATGACGCGATAGGCGAGACCGAGTGAGCGCAGCATCCCCTCTTGCATCGCCAAGAGCCGCTCGTGTTCTGCTTCGGCGTCGGCCGGGTCGATATAGCTGAACATCTCAAGCTTCTGAAACTGGTGAACCCGAATGATGCCCTTGGTGTCTTTGCCATAGCTGCCCGCCTCGCGGCGGTAGCAGGTTGACCAGCCGGCGTAGCGCAACGGGCCGTTCGACACGTCGATGATCTCGTCGGCGTGATAGCCCGCGAGGGCCACCTCACTCGTTCCCGTGAGATACAGGTCGTCGGCCGGCAGGTAGTAGATCTCGTCGGCGTGCGCGCCGAGAAAGCCCGTGCCGCTCATGACCTCGGGCTTGACGAGCGTGGGGGTGATGAGCGGGGTGAACCCCGCGTCGAGCGCGGTATCGAGCGCGTAGGTCATGAGAGCGAGCTCGAGACGCGCGCCCACGCCCTTCAGAAAGTAGAAGCGCGAGCCCGAGACCTTGACGCCGCGCGGCATATCGATGGCGTCGAGCAGTTCTCCGATGGCGAGGTGATCGCGTGGTTCAAAGCCAAACGTGGGCTTCTCGCCCACTTCGCGCAGCGTGACGAAGTCGTCTTCGCCCCCCTCGGGCACGCCCTCAATGATGACGTTTTGGATGCTCCCCACAACCCGTGCGAAGCGCTCCTCTGCCTCGCCCGCCACGAGTTGGGCTGCCTTCACCTCAGAAGCGAGCTGTTGCGCCTGCTGCACGAGCGCGGGCTTTTCGTCTTTCGGCGCCGCCGCAACGAGCTTGCCGAAGGCATTCTGCTCGGCGCGCAGCGCCTCAAAAGCGGTAATCGCGTCACGCCGCTCTCGGTCGGCGGCAATGGCCTCGTCGACGAGCTCAACGCTCGAGCGTCGCGCCTGCTGTGAGCGTCGGACGAGGTCAGGGTCATCACGCAGCAACTGGGGGTCGATCACGCTTCTAGTCTGGCACGCACGGGTTAACACAAGCCCCCCGTGGCTCATGGGTCGATGCTCTACTCTGACCGCATGAGCACCCCGGGGGCTGCCGACGTCGATCTGCCCGCCGCGGCCGACCGCGGCCGCGTGGCGATCATCGCCAACCCCACCAAGGTCGACATGGGGGCGCTACGCGCGGCTGTTGCCGACGCTGAATCCGCCGCCGAGTGGCAGCCGTCGTTGTGGCTCGAGACGACCGTGGCCGACCCGGGCCAAGGGCAGGCACGCGCGGCCATCGAAGCACGCGTCAGTGCGGTGCTCGCGGCGGGCGGCGACGGCACCGTGCGGGCTGTCGCCGAAGGGATGCTCGACTCGGGCATCCCCCTCGTGCTGTTGCCCGCCGGCACCGGAAACCTGCTCGCCCGCAACCTCGGGCTGTCGCTCGGCAAGATCAGCGACGCGCTCTCAACGGCGGTCACGGGAATCGACCACGCGATCGACGTCGGCATCGCCGAGCTCACGCGTGACGACGGCCGCGTTGAGCGACACGCCTTTGTGGTCATGATCGGCATTGGGCTCGACGCCAAGATGATCGCCGCGACCAATCCCGAGCTCAAGAGACGCGTCGGATGGCTCGCCTACATCGAGGCGACCGCGCGCATCGTGCGCGACGTCGACGCTGTGCGGTTGCACTACTCGCTCGACGGAGCACCCGAACGCTCGACAACCGTGCACACCCTGTTGATCGGCAACTGTGGCGCGTTGCCCGGCGGCGTGCTGCTCTTGCCCGACGCGCAAATCGACGACGGGCTGCTCGACGTCGTCGCGATGCGTCCCAAGAACCTATGGGGGTGGATGCGCGTGAGCTACGCCGTGGTCTGGGAGAACGGCGTGTTGCAGAAAAGCAAGATCGGCAAACGCATCCTTGCCGCCGACAAGAGCGTGCGCGCCTTGCGGTACTTTCAGGGCCGCCGCATGACGCTCGCGTTCGATCGGCCAGAAGAGTTCGAGATCGACGGCGAAGAGATGGGACTCGTGACGCGCCTTGACGTGCGCGTCGCGCCCGCCTCGCTCATCGTGCGCATTCCGCGCGACTGAGCCTGCTCGCAGCAGCCTCGGCGCGCTAGCGCGTGTCGGGCTCGCCGCTCAGGATGGCGCGCAGCCAGTCCCGGGCGTCGGTGAAAACGTCGTCGCCGTATTGCGAGACGACCTCGATCTGACGCGCATCCGCCCGAGGGTACGAGCCCAGGAAGATGACGTTGGGGCTGAAACGACGCAAACCGAGCAGGGCATCGGCGACGCGCTCGTCATGCACGTGGCCGTCGAGGTCGATGACAAAGCGGTAGCGCCCGAGAGCATCACCGATGGGGCGCGACTCGATGAGGCTCATGTTGACGCCGCGCGTAGCGAACTGCTCGAGCATTTCGAGCAATCGGCCCGCGGCGTCGTCGGGGAGCTCGGCGATGACGCTCGTCTTGTCAGAACCCGTGCGTGCCGGCAGCTCGAGACTGCGACTCACGAGCACGAACCGAGTGACGGCGTGTGGGTTGTCACCGATGAGGTCGCCGAGCACGGCGAGGTCGTGGTGTTCGGTGATGCCGGGAGGCGCCACCGCCGCTTGGGCGGGCGAGCCCGGCTCGAGCAACGACGTGGCGGCAGCAACGTTTGACGCCGCGGGAATGTGCCCGTGAGTCGGCAGCGTGCGTTCGAGCCAGCCGCGGCACTGGGCGTAGGCAACCGGATGCGCGGCAACCACCCGCACGTCATCAAGGGTGACTCCGGGCCGAGCCACGAGCACGAAGTTCACCGCGACGAGGTATTCGCCAATGATGCGCAGACCCGGGATCGTCGCGAGCGCATCTTGCGTCGCACTCACTCCGCCCTCGACCGAGTTTTCGACCGCGATCATGGCGCCCACACTGCGACCCGCGACGACGTCGTCGAGGGCTTCGCCCACGTTGCTGACACTTCGCCATTCGGCTCCGGCCGCCTCGGGCACTTGACCGAGGGCCTGCCAGGTAAAAGTGCCGACCGGGCCCAAGTAGCTGTAGGTCGGCACGGGGGCGGGCGACTGGGTCATGCTCGGCAGTCTATTGCGAGCATCCGCCCGCCCCTCGATGGTCGCCGGTGGTTGGATAGGGATCATGAGCCGCGCCGCCACCCCCGCCCAGCCCGCCGACCTTGTCGACCTCTCGGCCCTGCTCGCGGCGTATGCCGATCGGGTGCCTGACCTTGATGACCCGGCGCAGCGCGTCGTGTTCGGCACGAGCGGTCACCGCGGGTCGAGCCTTGACGGCGCGTTTACCGATACGCACATTGCCGCAATTACCCAGGCGATCGTCGAGTATCGTGCGACGCAGGGAACGACGGGGCCCGTGTTCGTCGGCGCCGACACCCACGCGCTCAGCGCACCGGCTATGCAGACGGCACTCGAGGTGCTCGCGGCCAATGGCGTCACGGCGTTCATCGACGCGAACGACGACTTCGTGCCGACCCCGGCGCTGAGCCACGCAATCATTCGGTACAACCGGGACGCCTCGGCGCAGGCCGACGGCATCGTGATCACGCCGAGCCACAACCCTCCGCGCGACGGTGGCTTCAAGTACAACCCGCCGCACGGCGGCCCGGCCGACAGCGATGCGACCACGTGGATCGCCAACCGCGCCAACACGCTCATCGCCGACGGCAACCGTCAGGTTCGCCGGCAGGCCACCCTGCTCACCGAGCCCTACGACTACCGCCTGCACTACGTCGCCGACCTTGCGAGCATTCTCGACCTCGACGCCGTTCGCGCGAGTGGCTTGCGCATCGGCGCTGACCCGCTTGGCGGCGCGAGCGTGAACTACTGGGCGCTCATCGCCGAGCACTACGGGCTCGACCTCGCGGTCGTGAATCCCGCGGTCGACCCGCAGTGGGGGTTCATGACGCTCGACTGGGACGAAAAGATTCGCATGGATCCGTCGAGCCCGAGCGCCATGGCGAGCGTCGTCGCGCGGCGCCACGACTTCGATCTGCTGACCGGAAACGACGCCGACGCCGACCGGCACGGCATCGTCACGCCCGACGCGGGGCTCATGAACCCCAACCATTACCTCGCTGTCGCGATCGAGTACCTCTACAACCACCGCCCCGGCTGGCGCCCCGACGCCGCGATCGGCAAGACCCTTGTGTCGTCGACGATGATCGACCACGTGGCCACGGGGCTCGGGCGTCGCCTGTGGGAGGTTCCCGTGGGCTTCAAGTGGTTCGTGCCCGGCCTCATCGACGGCTCCGTGGCGTTCGGCGGCGAAGAGAGTGCCGGCGCGAGCTTCGTGCGCCGCGATGGCAGCGCGTGGACCACCGACAAAGACGGCATCTTGCTCGCCCTGCTGGCATCCGAAATCACGGCGGTCACGGGCCGCACGCCCTCGGCCCTGTATGGCGACCTCACCGAGCGCTTCGGTGCCCCGGTGTATGAGCGGGTGGATGCCGCGGCCAGCCCCGAACAGAAGGCGAAGCTCGGCAAGCTCACCGGAGCAGCCATCACGGCCACCCACCTCGCCGCAGACCCCATCACGGCTCGCCTGAGCGAGGCGCCCGGCAATGGTGCGGCGGTCGGCGGCGTCAAGGTCGTCACCGAACGCGCGTGGTTCGCCGCGCGCCCCAGCGGCACCGAGAACGTCTACAAGATCTACGCCGAATCGTTTGTGGGCGATGACCACTTGCGTCAGGTGCAGGCCGAGGCGAAGGAGATCGTGGATGGCGCCCTCGCTTGAGTCGCTCGACCGCGACGCGCTGTTTGCCTCGTGGGATGCCATCACGCCCGAGCAGTTGCGCGCGGCGGGCAGCATGAAGTGGACCCTCTTTCCGAACACGATCGGCGCGTGGGTTGCTGAGAGTGATCTGGGCACTGCCCCCGCTGTCAGGCGCGCGTTGCACGCCGCCATCGACGGCGACATGCTCGGGTATTTGCCCCGCGCCGTCGGCTCTGAGATGGGCAAGGCCACCGCCGAGTGGATGCTCGACCGCTTCGAGTGGCGCATCTCGGCAGGTCGCGTGCATCCCGTTCCTGATGTCATCGCCGGCCTCGTGATGGCGATGGACTACTTCTCGCGCCCCGGCTCCGCCGTCATCGTTCCGACCCCCGCGTACATGCCCTTTTTGACCGTTCCGGCGGTGCGCAATCGTGACGTGATCGAAGTGCCCATGGCGGTCGACGGCGGTCGCGAGACGCTCGACCTCGAAGCGATCGAGCGCGAGCTGGCTGCCGGCGCCGGGCTTGTTGTGCTGTGTAATCCCCTCAACCCGGGTGGGCGCGTTTTCGAGCGCGACGAGCTCGCGGCACTCTCCGAGGTCGTCGACCGCCACGGCGCGCGGGTGTTTGCCGACGAAGTGCACGCGCCGATCGTGTTCGGGGGCGCGCGGCATGTTCCCTACGCGAGTGTCAGCCCGGCCGCATCCGCGCACAGCATCACCACCACGAGCGCCTCGAAGGCCTGGAACCTGCCCGGCGCCAAGGCGGCCCAGCTCATCACAACGAACGACGCCGACGAACAGACGTGGCAGGCCATCGGCCCCATGGCGAGCCACGGCGCGAGCACGCTCGGCGTCATCGCCAACACAGCCGCTTACCGCGAGGGGCGCGAGTGGCTCGATGCGACGATCGCCTACTACGACGCGAATCGCCGGCTGCTGGGCGAGCTGCTGGCCGACCGCCTGCCCGAGGTCGGGTACCGGATGCCCGAGGGCACCTACATCGCGTGGCTCGACGTGTCGCGGCTCGGCCTCGGAGACGACCCAGCCGCGACCCTGCGCGAGCGCGCTGACCTCGCCGTGACCAATGGGCGAGCGTGTGGCGCCGCAGGGGCCGGGCACATTCGGGTTATCCTCGCGACGCCGCGACCGATCGTCGAGCAGATCGTCGACCGTCTGGTCGCTGCCGCGCAGGGCTGATCAGCGCGTCGCGCCGAGTTGCTTCTCGACGAAGCCCTTGAAGATGCGCAGTGACTTATCGGTCTCTTGCGGAAATGAGCTGCGAAACAGCACCCCGACGAGGCGCATCATTCCGGTGAGCCGAAAGACGTCGCGCTGCTCGATGAGAGTCGTGTGAGCATCCACCGCCACAAATCGGGTGTCGCAGATGTTGTGGATGCCCGGCGCTTCGTACACGGCGTTCCAGGTGCGCGGCAGCTCGCACAGCGAGATGCTCTCGGTCATGACCATCGTGCCGCGCCCGCGTCGATAGGTCAGCCGTGAGCGCCCGCCCGTGGCCGGAGGCGCACCCTCGAGCACCTCAACACTCAGCGACTCGGGCTGCCACTCGGGCCACAGCGCCGTGTCGACGTAGAGAGCCGCAACCTGATCGATCGGGTCAGCGACGGTGATGTTGCGCACGTATTCCATTGGCGCACGCTAGCGGTCACCGTGGCCACGCGACAAGGGTCGAGGCTCAGCCCGCGTAGGTCGGCGCCGGTGGCAGCCCAAAGAATTCTTCGAGCGTGGGGTTGCCGAGCGAGTTCAGCTCGGCGGCTAGTTCGACCCCGACGTAGCGGTAGTGCCACGGCTCAAACTCATAGCCCGTCGTCGCCGTCATGCCGTTCTGGTAGCGCAGCGTGAAACCGAAACGGTGCGCGTTCGCGGCGAGCCACTGGCCGTGCGCCGTGTCAGCAAAGCACTGATCGAGTGAGCACGAGGCCGGCGATGCCCCGATGTCAATGGCGAAGCCCGTCTGGTGCTCGCTGTGCCCGGGGCGTGCGCTCGTGAGGTCGGCGCCCGCCTGGCCGAGACTGTTGACGAAGCCGTTGTAGATGCGCGTCTGGCTGTCGAAACTGCGATAGGCGCTCTCGAGCCGCAGGGTGAGTCCCGCTTCGTTGAGTGCAGCAGCGAACATCGCCTCGGCAGCCACCGCCGTCTCGGCCCGCATGAGCATGTCTTGCGTGGCGGGAATGTTCGCTTGCACGAGGTCACCCGGCACGTACGTTGTGGGGTTGAGCGGGCGCAGCTTGTTGACGACCACCCATAGGCTCGCGGGGTCGTCGATCGAGTAGAGCGCGGTGTCGAAGGTCGGCGTCGGCGTCGGGGTCGGCGTGGGGGTCGGGGTCGCCGTTGCGGTGGGCGTAGGGTCGAGCGCGAGCGGCTCACGCGCGACGGCGCAGCCCCCCAACACGAGGGTTACTGCCATGCCGAGCACGACAGCAGAGAGAGCAGCACGAGTCACAGAGCGAGCCTACTGGGCTGCTGGTGACCCGACGGGTCGGGCATCCATGCCCTCCACAAGCTTCACCCGCATAGCCTCTGACCAGCCATTTCACATTCTTCTGGAACCGTCGTTGACATTGCGGACCCAACGTGCGTAGTGTTCGACCCAACGTGAGAGCGCTCTCACAACCACCACATGAGAGCGCTCTCATCCACACCACACCCACGCACACAAAGGAGTGACCGTGAATCTTTCACGACGCAGCACTGCGGCAGCCGCCATCGCGGGCGCCGCTGCATTCGCCCTTCTCGCCTCGGGCTGCAGCTCGACTGAGACGCCCGAGGCCGGGGGTGACATCACCCTCACGGTCGCCACGTTCAACGACTTCGGCTACACCGACGAGATGTTCGCACAGTACGAAGCCGAGAACCCCGGCGTCACGATCGTGCACAACCGCGCGGCGACCTCGAACGACGCTCGCGACAACTTCTTCACGAAGCTGGGCGCCGGTAGCGGCCTCGCCGACGTCGAAGCCGTCGAGGTCGACTGGTTCGCCGAGATGATGCAGTACAGCGACAAACTTGCCGACCTGACGAGCGACGAGGTCGCTGACCGCTGGGTCGACTGGAAGTCAGCAGCGGCAACGGATGCTGACGGCCGTTTGGTCGCGTACGGCACCGACATCGGCCCGGAGGCTGTCTGCTACCGCTCTGACCTGTTCGCCGCTGCCGGTCTGCCGACCGACCGCGACGAGGTCGCCGCGCTGCTCGAAGGCGACTGGGACACCTACTTCGAGGTCGGCCAGCAGTATGTCGACGCGAGCGGTGCCGCATGGTTCGACTCGGCCGGAGCCACCTACCAGGGCATGATCAACCAGGTCGAGTTCGCCTACGAAGAGGCCGACGGAAAGGTCATCGCCACGGAGAACCCCGAGGTTGAGCAGATCTTCACCGACGTGCTCACCGCCAGCAGCACCCTCTCGGCCAACCTCGGCCAGTGGAGCGACGACTGGTTCGCGGGCCTGTCGAACGGCGCGTTCGCCACGATGCTCTGCCCGGGCTGGATGCTCGGCGTCATCTCCGGCAACGCTCCTGACGTGACCGGCTGGGACGTCGCCAACGTCTTCCCCGGCGGCGGCGGCAACTGGGGCGGTTCGTACCTGACCGTTCCCGCCCAGGGCGAGAACATCGAGGCAGCGACGAAGCTCGCTGCCTGGCTGACCGCTCCGGAGCAGCAGCTCACGGCGTTCGCCGCGGCCGGCACCTTCCCGAGCCAGGTTGAGGCCTATGAGTCGGAAGAGTTGCGTAGCGCCACCAACGAGTACTTCAACAACGCCCCGGTCGGAGAGATCCTGATCGAGCGTTCGCAGGCGATCGGCGTCGCGCCGTTCAAGAGCGTGAAGTACTTCCCGATCAACGACGCGCTGCAGAAGGCGCTGACCCGCGTTGACGTCGATGCGACCCAAAGCATCGAAGAGTCGTGGGATCAGTTCGTCGCTGACGTCGCGGCGCTCGGCTAGCCACACCCTGCACCACCCGGGGCCGCTCTCCTCCTCCATGGTGAGCGGCCCCGGCCACACCTCCCCCTTGATGACCACCGTCGTTCACAGGAGAACCACCATGTCGAAGAGCACCCCCGGCACGTCTGCGCCGCCGACGAAAGAGCGTTCGGTTCGCCGCGTCGCCTTCTCGCAGACCCTGTCGCGGTGGGATGTCAAGATCTCGCCCTACCTCTACATCTCGCCGTTTTTCATCCTCTTCGCCATCACCGGCATGTTTCCGCTCGCCTATACAGCGTGGGTCTCGGTGCACGAGTGGAACCTCATCGGCGGTCAGGGCGACTTTGTGGGCTTCGACAACTTCGCCTTCGTGCTCTCGCAGCCTCCGTTCTGGATCGCCCTGCGCAACACCTTCTCGATCTTCCTCATCTCGGCGGTGCCGCAGGTCGCGTTCGCGCTGCTCATCGCCGCAGTGCTCGACCGCAACTTGCGGGCCAAGACCTTCTGGCGCATGGGCGTTCTCTTGCCCTACGTCGTCGCTCCCGTTGCCGTCACCCTGATCTTCAGCAACATGTTCGGAGACCAGTACGGGCTCATCAACAATCTGCTCGGTGACCTCGGGCTCGACCCCGTGGGCTGGCACTCCGACGTCGTCGCGAGCCACATCGCGATTGCGACGATGGTCAACTTCCGGTGGACGGGCTACACCGCCCTCATTCTGCTCGCGGCCATGCAAGCCATCCCGCGCGACTACTACGAAGCATCGATGATCGACGGCGCGGGAATCGTGCGTCAGTTCTTCTCGATCACCATTCCGCAGCTTCGGCCCACGCTCATTTTCGTGATCGTGACCTCGACCATCGGCGGGCTGCAAATCTTCGACGAGCCGCGCCTCTACGACCAGTACGGCCAAGGCGGCGCGAGCAGCCAGTGGATGACCATCACCATCTACCTCTACAACCTCGGCTGGGGCCAGCTGAACTTCGGTCGTGCCGCGGCCGTGGCGTGGCTGTTGTTCCTCATCATCATTCTCGTCAGCCTGATCAACGTGGCCATCACCCGATCGATTGCGAAGGCATCATGACCGGCACCGGACTTCTCGAACGCCGCCCCCGTCGACGCGGGCTCGTCAACGGGCAGCGCCCCGGCTGGAAGGCTTATGGCTTCCTCACCGCTGTGATGCTCGGCTCCATGTTTCCCCTCTACTGGTCGTTCTTGATCGGATCGGGAGACGCCTCGACCATCAACCAGCAAGACATCGTGTGGTGGCCTGGAGGCAACTTCCTCACCAACGCGGCTTCCGTGCTCGAGAGCGACAGTGTCAACTTCTGGCGTGCGATCGGCAACTCGATCATCGTCTCGTCGGTAGTCTCCGCATCCGTCGTCTTGTTCTCGACCCTCGCGGGCTACACCTTCGCGAAACTGCGGTTTCGTGGCCGAGACGGTCTCCTAATCTTCGTGATCGCCACGATGGCCGTGCCCACGCAGCTCGGCGTCGTGCCGCTCTTCATCGCGATGAGCCAACTGCAACTGGCCGGCACGCTGTGGGCCGTCATCTTGCCCGCGATGGTGAGTGCCTTCGGAGTGTTCTGGATGACGCAGTACCTCGCGCAGGCCTTGCCCTACGAGCTAATCGAAGCCGCGCGCGTCGATGGCGCGAGCATGATCCGCACTTTCTGGTCAATCGCCCTCCCGGCGGCCCGACCCGCCGCCGCGATGCTCGCCCTGTTCACCTTCATCGCGACGTGGACAAACTTCTTCTGGCCCTTCATCGTGCTCGACCGGCAGAACCCGACGTTACCTGTTGCCCTCTCGCTGCTGCAGAGCAACTACTTCGTTGATTACTCCGTCGTGATGGCGGGCGTCATCTTGAGCACCATCCCCCTGTTGATTCTGTTCATCGTCACCGGCCGCCACCTCGTGAGCGGCATCATGCAAGGAGCTGTAAAGGGATGACCGCCCCGACGTCTGCGTCGCTCTCGACGCACACCTCATCGCGCCCGATTCCGACCGACTTTCGGCTCGGGGTCGCCACCGCGGCCTACCAAATCGAAGGTGCATCGCACCGCGACGGACGGGCCGACTCGATTTGGGACGCGTTCTGCCGCGTGCCCGGCGCCGTGGTCGGAGGCGACAGCGGCGAGCGCGCCTGCGAACACTACGACCGGTATCGCGACGACGTCGCACTCATGAGCGATCTCGGCGTGCAGGTGTACCGCTTCAGCACATCATGGGCCCGCGTGCAGCCCGACGGTCGCACGGCCAACGCGGCAGGGCTCGACTTCTATAGCCGCCTGGTCGATGAACTGCTCGGCGCGGGGATCACGCCGTGGCTCACGCTCTACCACTGGGATCTTCCGCAGGCCCTCGAAGAGTCCGGCGGTTGGCCGGCCCGCGACACCGCTCTCCGGTTTGCCGACTACGCCGCCGACGTGCACAGCGCTCTGGGCGATCGCATCGTCAACTGGACCACGCTCAACGAGCCCTGGTGCTCGGCCTTTCTCGGGTACCTCAGCGGGGAACATGCGCCGGGCATCCAGAATCCGCAAGCGTCCCTCGATGCCGCACACCACTTGCTGCTCGGCCACGGCCTTGCGACGCAGCGGCTGCGCGAACTGGGCCCCGAGCTGAGTCTGGGCATCACGCTCAACATGACCGTGGCCGACCCGGTCGACCCGACGAGTGCGGGTGACGTTGACGCGGCCCGCCGCATCGACGCGCAGCACAACCGACTCTTTCTCGACCCGATCTTCCGGGCCGAGTACCCCGCCGACCTGCTGGCTGATCTGGATGCGCGTGGGTTGCACCTGCCCGTGCTCGACGGCGACCTGGCCGCGATCTCGACGCGTTTCGACGCGCTCGGCATCAACTACTACAACGGCCAGGCCGTGAGCGTTCTGCCGCCGAGCGCAACGCCGCTCAACCACACAGCACCGTCTGAGCGCGTGAAGCTCTCGCCGTTTCCCGCGGGCGATGGAATCTTCACGCACCCCCGTGGTCTGCCCACCACGGTCATGAACTGGGAGGTGCAGCCCGAGGGCCTCACGCGCCTGCTCGTGCGCATCGACAATGAGTACGCCAAGCCCGCAGGGGTGACGCTCTACGTCACGGAGAACGGTGCGGCCTACACCGACGAGGTTGCCGCCGATGGCTCGGTCGACGACACCGAACGCGCCGAGTTCTTGCGGCTGCACGTCGACGCCACTCTCGACGCGATCGATCAGGGCGTGAACGTCCAGGGCTACTTCTACTGGTCGCTCATGGACAACTTCGAGTGGGCCTGGGGATACGACAAGCGGTTCGGCCTCGTGCGCGTCGACTACGAGTCGCAAGAGCGCATCGTCAAGTCAAGCGGACGGCTGTATCAGTCGATGATCGCGTCGCGCAGCGTGCCGCGGCACGCTGGTTAGGATTCAGCCATGACGGCCGAAGGATCGAGCGGGCGCGTCGCCCCCACGCTCGAGATGGTCGCTGAGCGCGCGGGAGTGTCGCGCGCGACGGTGTCGCGCGTGGTCAACGGTTCGCCGCGCGTCAGTGACGACACGGTTGCGGCCGTCACGGCAGCGATTAACGACCTGCACTACACGCCGAACCGTGCCGCTCGGTCGCTCGCGAATCGTCGGTCGATGGCCATCGCCCTCGTGATCCCCGAAGACACAACGCGCTTTTTCGGCGACCCCTACTTTGCCGCCATCGTGCAGGGCATCACGAGCGTGCTCGACGACACCGGCTACGTACTCAACCTCCACTTGGCGAGCTCGAGCGGGTCATTCGACAAGACCGTCACCTACCTCCTCGGCGGCAATGCTGACGGCGCCCTCGTGGTCTCACACCACACGGGCGACCACGTACTCGCACAACTCGGCGCGAGCATCCCCGTGGTGTTCGGTGGTCGACCGCTCGATCCGCAAGCGACCAACAGCTACTTCGTCGACGTCGACAATGCCCTCGCGGCCCGGGCTGGCACGCAGTACCTCATCGATCAGGGCCGTCGCCGCATCGGGACGATCGCTGGGCCCGACGACATGCCCGCCGGCATCGACCGGCTCGCCGGCTGGCAGACCGCGGTGGCGGATGCGGGGCTCACGCCCGACGCCGTCGCATACGGTGACTTCTCTCTCGCGGGAGGGGTGCACGCCGCGCGCGAGCTGCTCGATGCTCACCCCGACCTCGACGCGATCTTTGTCGCGAGTGACCTCATGGCAATGGGCGCCGTGTCGGTGCTACGCGAGCGCGGCATCGCCGTTCCCGACCAGGTGGCCGTGATGGGATTCGACGATTCGCCGGCCGCTCTCGCGAGCGAGATTCCGCTCACGACCGTGCGGCAGCCCTCTGTCGAGCAAGGCGAGCGCATGGCGCGTATCCTCCTCGGTCTGCTCGAGGGCGAGACGCTACCGCGCCGCCACATCATGTCGACCGAGATTGTCGTTCGCGCGAGCGCCTGACCTCAGTCGGTGGGCATCCACACCGCGCGCTCGCGATGAGCGAACTGTGCCAATGTCGTTGCGGGGCTGCCGGTTAACCGTCTCACGGTGCGATTGGGCAGCGCCGAGATGTTCGAACGCACCACCGTGTAGATCATTGTGTGCACCGCGATGTAGTCGTCGGTGGCCCCTTGTTGACGCAATTGCGCGGCATAGCGCTCGGGGCTTGGTTGTGTGTAGGTGATCGGGCGGCCGAGCTCGGCCGAGAGCGTGCCAGCGACATCGCGGTAGCTGAGCGACTGCTCGCCCGAGAGCGTGTAGGCCTTGCCCAGGTGGCCCGGCTCGGTCAAAACGCGCGCCGCCACTCGGCCGACGTCGTCGGTGTCGATGAAGGCGGTGCGGGCGCGACCGGCGGGCACTCCGATCTCGCTCCGATCGCGAATCTCGGTCGCATAGGTGGTCGACAGATTTTGCATGAAGAAGTTGGGGCGAAGAAAAGTGAAAGGCGCCCTCATGGCGCGCAGGTGCTTCTCAACGGCGTGGTGCGGTGTGGCGGTGTTGAACTGCACGCCCTGAAGGGAGAGGAAGACAATGTGTCGCACCCCGCGCAGCAGCGCCGCGTCGATCACGGGGAACAAGTATCGCTGCACGTCGGCGATCGCGGGCGGGCGCAACAGGAACAAGCGGTCGACACCGGCGAGGGCATCCGCCCACCCCGATGGGTTCCCAAAGTCGAAGACGCGCGGCTCGGTACCCGCGACAACGGCCGGGTCATCGGCGTCGCGCACGGCACTGATGACCGGCTCGCCGCGAGCCACCAGGTGCCGCGCGACGGCGGCCCCAACATTGCCAGTCGATCCGGTAACAAACACCGTGCCCGCCGGCGATTCGCTCACGACCGTACTCCGACAATGGTGCGCGGGACTGCCCTCGACGGCTCGGAGGTGACACGGACGGCTGAGAGGATGCGGTCGAGCTCCACAACCTCGGCGGTACTCAATGCGTCAAAGGCGGGTGCCACAGCCTCGACGTACTGCCGTTCGAAGGCGCGGATCTCATCGTGCGCGACCGAGCTGAGGCTGATCACGCGCCCGCGCTTGTCATCGGGGCTGACCGAGGTCTCGACCAGGCCGGCCTCGCGGAGAGTGTCGACCATCTGCGTGACGGCGCCACTTGAGACACCGAGTCTCTCGGCGAGATCAGAAACCCGCGCGGCATCAGAACGCGACAGCGCAAAGAGCAGGTTCATTGCTGCTCGACCGAGTCCGAGTTGCTTGAACGGATAGGCGCCGCGCGCCGCCACATCGCGCGTGACCACGGCGATACGCTCGATCACTCGAGCGAGCGACGCAGAGCGCGCATCCATCAGCGACTCACGAACGGGAGCTCACGCACGAACTGCGTGTCGTCAAGCTGCGTGAGAATGAAAGTCGCCAGGTCAGCCCGGGCGATCTGCGTGCTCGCGTTCACGCCGACCCATCCCACGCGGTAGGTGCCCGTCGCCGGTTCGTTGGTGAGCCGCGGACCGCGCGCCACCGTCCAATCGAGACCACTCGCGCGCAGCACCTCGAGGTGGCTCTCGGCGTCAGCGAGCACCTGCGGTGAGATCAGCTTCAAGAGGAACTTGATGATCGCATCCGGCGCCTTTGGCCGGTCGTGCTCCTCGGCGGGCAGGCCACCGCCCGAAAGGGAAATGATGCGCCGGATGCCCTCCCTGGCCATAGCGTCGACGATTTTTCGCGTGCCATCGGTCTGGAGGGTCGGCGACGAGCCCTTTACCTGACCGAACACGCTCACCACGACGTCAGCGCCGCGCACGGTCTCGTGCACGGCGGGGGCATCGAGCACATCGCCCGCGACGACGGTGAGTCGTTCATGCGCAATGTCGAGCGACTCTGGTCGGCGAGCAAGAGCACGCACAGTGTGCCCGGCGGCGAGTGCCTGTGCGAGCACATGCCGTCCGGTCTTGCCGGTGGCGCCGAAGAGGGCGAGGGTGCGGGGGGATGCAGGAGCCGGGGTCGTCATGCGATTACTTTAGCGACTAAAGCGAAAAGCGACGAGCGCCGCGGGCGCGGGCGTCCACGAACATCGAGATTCTCGTTGTCAAACTCGGAAGGTTGGTGACATCAATGGCACCCGACGACTCCCGCCCTGCGGCTAGCGTTAGACCATGAACCGCGGCCGCGCCATTCTCTCGTCAGTTCTCGTCGCCCTCGGCGCCCTTGCCTACGGCGCTTCGCCGATCGACATCATCCCCGAACTCCTCACGGGGCCGCTCGGGCTCGTCGACGACCTCGCCATTTGGGTCGGCGCGGGCTTCGCGATCTGGAAGCTCATGTCGGGCAGCAAGGCTGGGCCGGGCACCGCTTCGCCCGCCGCAGGGTCACCCGGAACCGGACAACCCGCCGCCGAGCAACATGTCGCCGAGCAACCGCGGTGGGAGCAGAAGGCACCCGAGTAGGGTTCCCCCATGAGCCTGTCCGTTACGCACGAGCCTGACGCCGAGCGCTATGCCGCCTACGAGGGCGACGAATTGCAAGGCTGGATCGTCTACGACCACGTCGGCTCAACGATGCGACTGCTGCACGCGGAGGTTCCGCCGGTCATGCGCAATAACGGTGTGGGTGGCGACGTAGTGCGCGCGATTCTCGACGACCTGCGGGGGTCGACGACCGACCGGCTTCAGCCGGTCTGCGGTTTCGTCGTCATGTGGATGCGCCGGCATCCCGAGTACGCCGACCTCACGACGCGGTAGCGGCTAGAGGCGGATGCTGCCTCGATAGCGATCGTCAGCATCCGGATCGCGTTCGGTCTTCAGCACGCCGAGGTCGCCGTCGCCGGGAATCGGCGCGGGAGCGGGCAGTGCGGTTTGACGATCGAGCTCAAGCGCCGCCTCGTGCCGGGACGAGTTGAAGATCTCGTCGCCGATGCCGACGAGCCCGCCACCCGAACCGCCTCGGCGGCCGTCACCCCGAAGGTCGATAAAGCCGAGGCGCTGAGCGATCGCGCCGAGCGTCACCACGCCGGCCGCGATCAGCACCCACCCCCACCACTCCATGAGGTCAGCCTAGCCCGTGCTCGCGGAGGAATACTCAGTCACGCAGCGGCAAAACGATCGGGCGGTCGGATGCTCCCAGGCGGTGAATCTGCACGTCGAGCCCGTAGACCCGCCCGACGCGGTCGGCCGTCATGACCTCGTGCGGGGTTCCGACGGCGTCGAGCCGGCCATGGTCGAGCAGCGCGATGCGATCGGCGTAGGCGCCGGCGAGCGAGAGGTCGTGCACGACGACAACGACCGCGCGGCCGTCGGCGGCCAAGCGGCGCGCGAGGCGCATGACGTCTTCTTGATGGCGCAAGTCGAGGGCCGCGGTCGGCTCATCGAGAAACACGATCGGGGTCGTCTGGGCGAGCACGCGGGCAAGCGACACGCGCGCCTGCTCGCCGCCACTCAGGCTCGTGAAGCGGCGCCCCAAAAGGTGTGTGATGTCGGTGGCCTCGATGGCCTCGGTGACGGCGCGTTGGTCGTCGGCGAGCTCGGCGCTGCGCATCCACGGGCTGCGCCCCATCTGCACGATCTCGATGACGCGAAACGGAAAGCTCACGGTGTTCGCTTGCGAGAGCACCGCGCGGCGACGCGCGAGTTCGAGCGCGCGATACGTGTGCACGGCGCGGCCCATCACCTCGACCGTGCCCTCGTTGGGTCGCAGGTCTCCGCTGAGCACCGAGAGCAGCGTCGATTTGCCGGCGCCGTTGGGTCCGACAAGCGCGAGTACCTCGCCACTGAGCACGTCGAGGTCGACGGCCGCGAGAATCTCGCGGTCGTCGCGGCGCACCTCAACTCCGCGCGCGGCGATGACGACGGACGACGTGCTCATGCCCACCCCCCGCTGCGGCGGCGCTGGCGGTACAGCAACCAGAAAAAGAACGGGCCGCCGACGAGCGACGTGAGCATGCCGATGGGCAACTCGGCTCCGGCGACGAGCGTGCGCGTGAGCAAGTCGGCGACGACGAGCAGGGCGCCACCACCGACGGCGCTCGCGAGAATGAGACCGCGGTGCGCGGGGCCGATGATCATGCGAATGAGGTGCGGCACGACGAGGCCGACGAACGCGATGATGCCGACGAACGCGACGGCCGCTCCGGTGAGCAGGGCGACGAGCACGATCGACACGAGTCGCAGCCGCTCAACGTCGACGCCGAGGTGCCGCGCATTGCGCTCGCCGAGGGCGAGCAAGTCGTAGCGCCGCGCGAGCACAAGAGAGATTGCGATGCCCACGGCCGCGACCGCGGCGACGAGCGCCACCTGGTCCCAGCGCGAACCGCCGAGCGATCCCAGTTGCCAGAAGACGATCTGCTCGCGGCTCGCCGTGTCGGCCGCGAAGAGCACGAACGCGATGCCCGCTTGCGCGATGGCGTTGACCGCAATGCCCGTGAGCAGCAGCGTCACGACCTCGGTGCGCCCACCCGCGCGCGCGACGGCGTAGACGAGCAAGGTCGCCAGCAGCCCACCGATAAACGCGAAGAGGGCAACCCCCGGGCCGCCCAGAACGGATGCGCCGAGTGCAATCGCCGCCGACGCCCCGAGCGCGGCTCCCGACGAGACGCCGACGACGCCGGGCTCGGCGAGCGGGTTACCGAAGACCGCCTGCATGACGGCTCCGGCCACGGCGAGCGCCGCCCCGACCGCGAGCCCCATGACGATGCGCGGAAACCGCACGACCCATAGCGTCGACTCAACGATCGGATCGGTCGGCGCCCATGCCGTGTCAATGCCCATCGCGCGCAACAGCGACCCCGCCACTTCGGTCGGCGTGATCGGCAGTTGCCCCGTGATGGCCGACAGCACAATGCCGCCGACGAGCACGCCGGCGAGCAAGAGAGTGAGGGCGAGGGCCCGGATGCGCGGACTCACGGCACCCGATACAGCCACTCGTGCGTCGAAAACTTCTCGGCCACGAGGCGATTCGCCCGCTCGAGTTCGGCCTCAGTTATGGCGCTCTCGGCGAGCCCGTTCTGCGCGCGGAACGTCGCGACCAGTCGGTCGATGATCTCATCGCGCGCGAGGCCCGTTTGTGACTTGAGCGGATCCACCCGCTTATTGGCACTCGCGATGCCCTTGTCGCTGAGCTTCTCGCGACCGATGCGCAGCACCTCGACCATGCGATCGCCATCCATGTCGTAGGCCATCGTCACGTGGTGCAGCACAGCACCCGAACCGAGACGTTTTTGCGCGGCCCCGCCGATCTTGCCGCTCGGGCTCGTGATGTCGTTGAGGGGTTGGTAGCTCGCCTCGATGCCGAGGCCGCGCAACGCCACGATGACCCACTCGTCAAGAAAGGCGTACGAGTCGGCAAAGCTCATGCCCTGCACGAGAGCCGAAGGCGCATAGAGCGAATAAGTGATTGCGGATGCTGGCTCGATGAACATCGCGCCACCCCCCGAAATGCGGCGCACCACCTCGAAGCCGTACTTCTGCGCATTCTCAAGGTCGACCTCGTTGCGCACGCTTTGGAATGAGCCGATGACAACCGCGGGGCTCGACCACTCCCAGATGCGCAGGGTGGGGCCGCGGCGTCCGTCGCCGACTTCTTCGGCGAGCACTTGGTCGAGGGCCATCTGCTGCAGGGGAGCCAACGCGGGGCCGCGGAGCAGCTGCCACTCGTAATCGGCGAAGGTCGTGGCGCTCGAGAGCGCGCGCCGCACGGTCGTGGCCACGGCTTCGGGGCTGAAGCCCAGCAGTACGGCGCCGTCGGGAAGGGCATCCCGAACGGCGACCGTGAGCGCGGCAGCGTCGTTGTCGGCGGGCTTTCCGAGCACGGCGGCTTCGATCGCGGCGATGGTCTCATCGGGTTCGACGAAGAAGTCTCCGGCGAGGCGGAACGCACTGATGCGGCCGTCGGTCACTTCGAGATCGACGACCACGAGCTTGCCGCCGGGAACCTTGAATTCTCCGTGCAGTGCGTCACCGTGCTGCGTGTCACCGGGCATAGCCCCAGCCTATTCGTCGGTGGCGAGAGGCCGTGCGGAGTCGGCCGCGTACTGCGACCACGACCCGGGGTAGAGGCGGCCAGGGGCGAAGCCGGCGTGCTCGAGGGCGAGCAGGGTGTGGCACGCGGTGACTCCCGAACCGCAGTAGCTGATCACCGGGCGGTCGGCGGCGCCGAGCGCCGTGAGGCGGTCGCGCAGGGTGTCGACATCGAGCAGCGTGCCGTCGGCGGCCACGTTGTCGCGGCACGAGAGGCTCTGGGCGCCGGGGATGTGACCGGCGCGCGCATCCACGGGCTCGGTCTCGCCGCGGTACCGGTCGATCGTGCGGGCATCGAGCACGAGGGCGCTGCCGTCGGCGGCGCGCTGCTGGGTCTCGTCGATCGAGGCGAGCGCGGCATGGGGCCACGACCGTGGGGTGAAGGATGCGGCGCGCACCTCGCCCGCCCCGCTCGCGAGCGGCTGCCCCGGGTGGGCGCGCTGCCACGCCCCGATGCCGCCATCGAGCACGGCGGCCTCGACCCCGAGGGTTCGGAGCATCCACACCAGGCGCGCGGCAATCACTCCCCCGGCGTCGTCGTACGCGACCACGAGCGAGTCGTCGCCGATTCCCGCGGCGCTCATGCCCGCGGCAAACACCTCGGGCTTAGGCAACGGGTGTCGTCCGGCTTCGGCTGAGGGCGGCCCCGCGAGCCAGCGATCAAGATCAATGAACACGGCCCCGGGGATATGCCCGGCGGCGAAAGCCTCGGCCCCCGACCGGCCATCGAGGTACCAGCGACTGTCGACCACAACGACACGCTGCGCTGCGCCGTCGAGGAGACGGTCGAGCGCGGCGGCATCGACGAAGGGGGCGATCATGGCCACCAGGTCAATCGTTACGCGAAGAGGCGGTTGTTCAACCAGGCAATGAGGTCGGCGCGCACCTCGGCCTGGTTCGTCTCGTTGAAGACCTCGTGGCGAGCGCCCGGGTACACGATGAGCTCGACGTCGCTGAGGGCACCGCGCTTGAGGTACGCATCCGCCAGCTTCTTGGCGCTCTTCTCGCCGCCCAACGGGTCGTCGTCGCCCACCATGATCAGCAGGGGCACGGGCGGCTGCACGCGCTTCGGCGTGCCGAACAAGCGCAAGCCATCGGCGAGGCCGAACAACTGCAAAACCTTCGCGTCGGTCGTGAGCGGATCGGCGACGAACGCGGCAGAAACCGCGGGGTCGCGGCTGAGCCACTCGGCTCCCGTGGTTCCGAGGTGCTTGTGGCGGTGGTTCAAGTCGCCGCCGTACATGTCCATCGGCGTGCGCAGCGCGGTGCCCGTGAGAACGACGGCGTTCCAGGGATGCTCTCCCGCGTTGAGCAGGTTCTGCACCATGAGCGAGCCCCACGAGTGGCCGAGCATCGTGAACGGCAGCCCCGGGTACTCAGCCTTGGCCAGCGCCGTCAGGTCGAGCAGGTTCTGCTGCGTGGCGCGCAGTCCCCCCACGCCGAGCTTGCCGATCTTCGAGAGGTCGCCCTTCCAGTACTCCACGCCCGTCGCCCCGTGACCGCGGTGGTCGTCGGCATAGACGGCGAAGCCCGCGGCAACGAGGTCGTGCGCGAGCAACTCGTAACGCAGAGCGTGCTCACCGACTCCGTGAGCGAGCTGCACGATGCCCTTCGGCTTACCCGGTGCCCACACATAGAAGTGCACGGCGACACCGTGGGTGTCGGTGAAAGTACGGTGCTGACGCTCGGCGGTGATCTTCGGCATTGAGGGCCTCCTGCGCTCGATCTTAGGAGAACTCAGGCTTCGTTCGTGATCTCAACTGCAATGAATCGGGTCAAGCCCTCAGCGCCCGTGAGGCCTACGCGCGACTAGAGCCCGTCGCCTTCAAACCAGTGTTCCTGCCACCGTCAGTCGATCGGGTCAGAGACTCGCTGATGGCGAACGTCGGTGGAGAGGCGGATGCGGTTGTTGGGCTCGACGTTGTCGGTGCCGGCGTGCACGATGTGCGACGAGTGAACGACGACATTGCTGGGTGGGTCGTGAGTGCCAAGTGCACAGGACCCGGCACGATGTCGTCGAACAGGATCGACCTCATCGCGCCCCGATCGATCTCACCCCCCGAGTCGTGACCGAGGACGGCGAGAGTGTTGGGGGCAACGAGTCCGATATCCCGGAGCTTCCTACCCCTGCGATGTGGCGACTCGTCAAGAACAGAACCGTTGGAGGTGATTAAGTGTTTACCGCCTCCACACCTCATCGCCGTCAAGCACAACCACTCCATAGGGGTCGAGCGCGAGAGCGTGCCCCGCGACCGGCACAGTAAGAGGAGACGCAGTCTGGTTGATCACAAAGCGGTGCCGGCCGCGCCGCACCACTTCGACGCCCGTGACGGCGACAGCTTCTGTGAGTGCCGAGGTATCGGCCACCAGCTGCGCCACCAATCGTGCGCGCAACCAGCTATCGGGCAAGGTCGCGACATACCAAGCGTGACCAGCACCGACCGCCCGCCGGGTGATTGCGGCCCCGCCCTCGAGCGGTCCTGTGGCGAATCGCGCGAGCACTTCGGCATCGGTCACAACAAGCCGTTCCGACCAGACGGAGCCCGTTGCGTCGCGCACTCCAAGATCATTCGCACGTAGCCGAACAGAGTCGGTCGCAACCGAACCGGGCACGGGCAACGGGAAAAACTCATCGATGCGCAGCCCGAGCGTCTCGGAGAGCGAACCGAGGTAACCGCCCGGCGTGAGCCGACCCTCTTCATCGGTGATGCCCGACTGGTACCCGACAAGCAAGCGGCCTCCTGCCTCTGCGTACGCACCGAGGGCGCCGAGCGCTTCACCGGTAGCGACAAAGAGCGTCGGCACAATGACCGCGGTGTAGCGGCCGAGGTCGGAACGTGGATTAACGAAGTCGATCGAGGCGCCGAGGTCGTAGAGGGTGCGGTACCAGGCGCGTACGCCTTCCATGTAGTCGATCGTCGACGGCAAACCGCTTTGCTCGATTCCCCACCATGCATCCCAGTCGAGCATGATGCCCACAGAACCGGGAGTCGCGGCCTCCAGCTGGCCGCCGAGTTTACCCAGCTCAGCCCCGAGAGCACGTATTGCTTTCCACGACACCGAGTCGGTACCTGTGTGCGGAACCATCGCGGGAAGAAAACGTTCTGCCCCACGCTCTGACTGTCGCCACTGGAAAAAGAGGACTCCGTCTGCGCCCCGGGCGATCGCCTGATACGACCAGGCTCGCATCATCCCCTCCGGCTTGGCCGCATTCGAGGTCCTCCAGGTCACCGCGCCGACTGACTGTTCCATGACCAGCCAAGGCTTGCCGTCTGCCAGTGATCGCATGAGGTCGCGGGTCATGGCAGCGAGGTATGCCGCATCCGGGTCGTCGGGGTCGGGGTAGCAGTCGTCACTGATGACATCGAGTTCGGCAGCCCAAGCCCAATAGTCCAGAGGCTTGAAGAAGCCCATGAAGTTCGTCGTGATGGGCACGGTGTCGCTCGACGTGCGTACCGCTGCGACTTCTTCGCGGAGGATGCCCAGCAATTCGTCGGAAGAGAACCGGTCAAAGTCCAGCAACTGGGTCGGGTTGCGGAAAACCGGTGCTGCGCTCGGTACCGTCACCTCCTCGAAAGCGCCGTATCGCTGCGACCAGAACGCCGTGCCCCACGACCGATTAAGCGCATCGATCGTGCCGTACTTCGCGATCAACCAGTTGCGGAAGGCGGCGGCCGAGGTCTCGCAATAGCAGCGGCTGACGTGGCAGCCATACTCATTGTTGATATGCCACATCTCGAGCGCAGGGTGATCACCGTATCGACAGGCGATTTCGCCGGCGAGTCGCGTCGCGAGTCGACGATAGTCGGGCGAGCTCGGGCAGTAGTGCTGCCGCGATCCTCGCTGCAGTCGCACTCCGTTCTCCGTCACCGGTAGCGACTCGGGGTAGCGGTGGCTGAGCCACGACGGCGGCGACGCGGTCGCTGTCGCCAAGTCAACCCGAATGCCCGCGGCGTGAAGGGTGTCCATCACGCGATCGAGCCACTCGAAAGTGAAGGTGCCTTCTTGCGGCTCGAGCATCGCCCACGAGAAGACGCCGATGGTCACCATCGAAACGCCTGCTTGCTGCATGAGCGCGACGTCCTCGCGCCAAACAGACTCGTCCCATTGCTCGGGGTTGTAGTCCCCTCCGAACCAGATTGTCACGTTCCCTTACTCCTTGGTACTTCCGTCGGCCAATCCCGACTCCCAATACCGCTGCAGAAACAGGAAGGCCACGACGAGGGGGACGATCGAAATGAAAGACCCCGTAATGACGGTCGAGAACACAGCGGTCGAGCCGCCGCCTCCCGTTGAAAGGGCCTGCAATTGGGCGAGGCCGACAGTGAGCGGGTAGAGGTCGCTCGACGACAGCATGATCAATGGCAGGAAGAAGTTGTTCCAGACCCCGACAAGGGAGAACAAGAAAACCGTGACCATTCCGGGCACCATGAGACGCACTCCGATAGAGAAGAAGATGCGAACCTCGGATGCTCCATCGATGCGGGCTGCCTCGATCAAGCTGTTGGGCACGGAATCTTCGGCGTAGACGCGCATCAAGTAGACCCCAAAGGGGCTCACAATCGACGGGATGATGATCGCCCATGGCGTATTCACCATCCCGAGGCTCGAGAACACGAGGTAGGTCGGCAGGGCGAGGGCAGTGGCTGGGATCATGATTGACCCGAGAATGGCGCTGAAAATGAAACGGCGGCCGGGGAACTCGAACTTCGCGAAAGCGTAACCGGCTGCTGTTGCCAGAGCCGTCGCACCAACCGCGCTGGCGCCGGCGTACAGGATCGTGTTTCCAGTCCAGCGCCAGAAGGCCCCGTCTCGGAACTCAAGCAGGTCAACAATGTTGTTGAAGAAGTTGAACTCGTCCCCAAAGGCGAAGCCGAATGTAGTGAACAGATCAGCGTTGTCCTTGGTCGAGGCGATCGCCAGCCACAGCAACGGCAGCAGGAAGTAGGCAACTCCGAGCCACACAAGCGCGGTCAGCAGCAGGCTGCGACGATCGCGAGGGTGGCGGCGACGGTTTCGGAGGATTTGGCGACTCGTCGGCACGGTTCCGGCGATCATCGCCGGGCCTCAGCTCGGCGCCCTGACAACTGGACCACGTACGAAACAATCATGATGACGAACCCGAGGATGAAGGCGACCGCAGCCGCGTAATTGACGTCTTGGAAGCGGAACGCGAGCGTGTACGCGTACATGTTTGGCGTGTAGGAAGTCCCGATCACGTTAGGTGCAATTGCAGCTAGCAATGTCGGCTCGGTGAACAGCTGAAAGCTGCCAATAATCGAGAAAATCACGGTGAGCATGATCGCAGGACGGATGGCGGGCACCTTAATGCTCCAGGCCACGCGGATGGCGCCCGCCCCATCAATCTCGGCCGCCTCGTACAGCTCGGTAGGTATCACCCGCAGCGCGGCGTACATGATGATCATGTTGTAGCCGACGAACGACCACGTCACGATGTTCATCATCGCGAAGAGGATGAGATCGTCCGACAGCAACGCTGGCGCCGGCAATCCAATTGCTCGGAAGCTTTGGGCGATCGGGCCGAAGTCCTCGCCATAGAGGTAGCCCCACATCATGGTGGCGACGACGCCAGGAACCGCGAAAGGCACGAAGATTGCGATGCGCGAGAAACGGCTTCCCGCAAGTCGACCGCTGTCGATCGCGAGCGCGAAGAAGAGTGCGACACCCAGCATGATCGGTACTTGGACCAGCAAGAAGACCGACATGCGGCCAACCCCCGCCAAGAAGACCGGGTCGGTGAGCGCCTTGCCGAAGTTTGCAAGGCCGACAAACTGCTCACCGCCGATGAGTCGCGTCTGGAACAAGCTGAGGAAGCCCGCGTATACCAAGGGCGCGATAACCATCGCGGTGAAGACCACGAGGAACGGGGTGATCAGCGCATAAGCGGTGAAGACCAGCTTGCGTTCGTGCGGGCTAGGGCCTCGCCGGACGTGGGGTATGGCTGACGTCGTCGTCATTACCGAATCTCTTCTCGTCGAACGGGCCGAATGAGGGAATGACGGGGGAGGGGCGCCTCGACTGGCGGCCCTCCCTCGTCCCAGCATTCCCCTACTGGACCGTGAAGCCCTGCTCAGTGGCATAGGTCACAATCGCGTCCTGCCACGCGGCAAGGCCGGCCGAAAGGTCACCCTTCTCAGAGATCGCCTTGCCCAAGGTGTCGACGAAGCTCGCAGCCACGAAGTCCTGGAACGGCAGCCACTGGAATTCAGTGTCGACGGTCGCGGAGATCTCAGCGAAGATCTCGTTGACGCGCTGGCCACCATAGAACTCCGACTCCTGCTCGGCGAACTCAGGCGAAGTGAGCACCTCGGTACGAGTCGGGAAGAGGAACTGCTCGGTAGCGAACTTCAGCGTGGCCTCTGGGTCGGTGTTGATGAACTTCGCAAGCTCGGCCGCCACGATCGGGTGCTCGGTGGCACTGAGGGCAGCAAGCGTCGAGCCACCCCAGTTGCCCGCGATGGGGTTATCGGCGTCGAAGGTGGGCAGAGGAGCCGCCCGCCACAGGCCGGTGGTGTCGGCAGCGGTGCCCTGAAGGAAGGCAGGGCCCCATGCGGCGGTCAGCCAGCCGGCCAAAGTGCCGTTGGCGAGACCTTGGTACCAGCCGTCGGTGAAGCTCGGGTCGGTAGACACCAGGTCGCGGTCGATGAGGTCTTGCCAGTAGTCGATGACCTCTTGCGTCGCCGGACCGGTCAAGTCAACGCTGATCGTCTCAACGCCGTCGTACGAGAAGGGCGCTGCGCCCGCGGCCCACACCAGTCCGAGGAATGAACCCGCATCGTTGCCCGAAAGTGCGGTGATGTACGAGCCCGTTTGGTTGCGCACGGCCTCCGCGGCGACCGCGTAGTCGTCCCAGGTTACGGGCGCCTCAGTGATGCCAGCGGCAGCGAGGATGTCCTCCCGGTAGAGGTTGCCCATCGGGCCCGCGTCCTGCGGGATCGCGTACACCGCGTCGCCGTTAGTCACCTGCGACCATGTCCACGGAGTGAACTGGTCGGCAACGTCGTTTGCGCCGTACGGGGCGAGGTCGAGCAGGCTCTCGGTCAGTACGAACGATGGCACGTACTGGTACTCGAGCTGAATGACGTCGGGGGCACCGGTGCCGGCCTCGAGAGCCGTGCGCACCTTGGTGTAGTGGTCACCGCCCTGTCCGACGTTCTCGAGCACGACGTCGATGGCCGGGTAGGCCTCCTCGAACATCGCGACCTGGTTCTCGATTCCGGGCGCCCACGCCCACATGGAGATCGTGGTGGGAGTAGACATGGCGGTTTCGAAGTCTGCGTTCGAGATGTCGTCCGCTGGCGCGGTGCAGGCGGTGAGGGCCAGAGCCGCAACGGCAGCGGTGGCGCCCAGCTTCATTGCTGTGGTGGTTCGCATGACCTGTCTTTCTGTGCGTAGTGAGGGCGGGCGGCAGCGTGTCCGTCGAGTCGGTGTCAGAAGCTCGCATCGGCCTCGGTATTGCTTCGGCGGTGCGATCGTCGATTTCGTATCGGTCGTCGGGGTGTGGTGGTGTTTCGCGACCGTGGGGCCGCGATGCCGTCCGGCTGCCGTAATGTTTCCGGCAACATCCATATTGTTATCGGTAACATTTGTTGCTGTCAAGGGCGGATCGTCGATCTCTCCCCTCGTGCGAGTCAGCGCGGCGGCGCGGCGGATGCGCGCACGACGAGCTGAGGCTTTATGAACGCCCCGGTCTCGGGCCTTTCATCGCCGCGGATCTGCGCCATGAGTGCGTTGAAGATGTACGTACCCTGCTGCTGGAAGTCGATGCGAACCGTCGTCAACGACGGGGTGTAGTACTCGGCTTCGGGAATGTCGTCGAATCCCGTGACGCTAATGTCGGCGGGGCACCGCACGCCGGCTTCGTCGAGGGCTCGCAGCGCTCCGAGCGCGATCTGATCATTGGCGGCGACGATCGCCGTCACGATCGGATCGATTTGCCCGCTCGCCACCGCCGCATATCCCGATCGGGGCGTCCAGTCTCCCTCGATGATCGGATGCACGCGTAAGCCGCGCTCGAGTGCGAGCTGCTCGAAACCTTTGACACGAGCCTTGGCGGCTAAGTAATCCATCGCTCCCGTGATGTGGACGATCTCGCGGTGACCGAGGTCGATGAGGTGCTGAAGCGCGAGCTGGATGCCGACCGCATTGAACGACTGACCGACTGGGCCGGGCAGGTCCGCCGGTCCCGAGTCGAGGTAGAGGGGGGCGTCGATCGCCAACTCGGCGATCGCATCGTGGATGCGGTCAGAGACGGCCAAAGCCACGACGCCCGCCAGATCTTGGCCGCGGATAACGTCGATGACTTCTCGCAACGACTCCGAGTTGTCAACGTCAATCCCAATGATGTCGACCACATAACCGGCCGCCCGTGACGCTTCCGCGACGCCCTGCACGGTTCGGCTTGGCCCGGCGGCCAAGAGGTCTCCGGTGAGCACGGCGATGCGGTGGGCGCGATTCGTGGCGAGCGAGCGGGCAGCGAGATTGGGGCGGTAGTCGAGCTCCTTGAGCGCGGTCGCAACACGTTCTCGCGTTGACGGACGGATCCCCTCGAACCCGGCGAGGTATCGCGACACCGTCTGGTGCGATACGCCAGCCCGCGTGGCGACGTCATAGATCGTCGCAGCTTTTCGCTGACGAACGGTCACTGTTTTCCCCTGCTTTCTCGTGTTGGTGTGCGGAAACATGGTGACGATCGCCACACTATCGCGCGGCCAGGTGAGCGAGGGCGAACGGACCACAGCGGCGAGCGTCACGCGCTGGCGTACCGCCGCACCCTGCAGGCACGATCGGCGTGTTCGTCACTTCTCCCGTTGACGAGCCTCGTCCTGGGCTGTAAGTTGCGAAAATGTTTCCGCTCACATTCGCGGGACGCTTAAACAAAGGAGCTTTCATGATCGTCCGATCATCTACCCGCCGAGCTCGCGTGGCTGCCGTCACGCTCGCAGCTTTCGTGGTACTCAGTGGCCTCGCCGCCCCGCCAGCGGTCGCACTCCCCGGAGACCCGATTCAGTCTGCCGATGCCATCATGGCCCCCACCCCATGCACGATCACGTACTACGTGAGCCTGGGGGGGAACGACATGGCGAACGGCACGACCAGGCAAACACCCTGGCGGACGGTCTCCCGGGTCAATCAAGCAACCCTTTCCCCTGGTAGCTGCGTTGTATTCGAAGACAGCAGCACCTTCCCGGGCAAACTCACCATCGGCCCTGGTGACGCCAACGGCGGTGCGACTCGCGTGAGAATCGGCACCTACATCACGGGGGACGCTCAAACGGCGACCCGGGCCACCCTTCGCGGAATCTTGATCCTTAACGTTGGCGGCGTGACAATCCAAGACTTGAGAATCGCAGCGAGTGGGACCGGTGTACTTCACGGCATCGAGCTCAGCAACACGATTGGCTTCGGCGACCAACGACCCGGCATAACGATCGAACGAAGCGACGTGAGTGGTTTTCCGCTTTCTGGAATTCTCATTGGTGGAAAGAACACGAGGGACAACACCAAGAGTGGCTTCAGAAATGTGGTCGTGCAAGACGTTGATTCATATAGCAACGGCGACGCGGGTGTTCAGAGTTACGGCAACCTGTGCAACTCATCGAATCTCAATTACTCCCACTTTAATGTCCAAATCCGCCGGGTAGCAGCCTTCGACAATCTGGGCGTTCCCAACAAGATGGTCGAGAACTGTTCGGGCGGAATGGAAGCTACGAACTCAGGTAACGGAATCGTGCTCGGAGACGTGCAGAATTCCGTGATTGAGGACAGCTTCGCATTCCGAAACGGACGAAACAACAACTTCTCTGGCGGCGGACCGGTTGGCATTTGGGCTTACAACGCCGACAACATCAACATTCAACGCAACGTCTCGTATTCGAATCGCAGCTCTACGAAAGACGGAGGCGGCTTCGACCTCGACGGTGGCGTCAAGAACAGCGTGATGCAGTACAACTACAGCTACGACAACACCGGCGCCGGATACCTTGTTTACCAGTACGAGGGTGCTCTGCCACTGGACAACAATATCGTTCGTTACAACATCTCCCGAAACGACGGCCGAGGCGTAGCCGGCGGAATTGCGTACGGCGGAATCGTGATCGGCAAGTTTGGCAACGTCCAGGGACCCACGAACATCTTCGTCTACGGAAACTCGATCTACGTGAGCGAGTCGACGACGTCACCCGAGCACCCTGTAGGAATCCGAGTGTGGACCGGATCGCAAGCGTTCTTCTACAACAACTCGATTCACACGAGCGGGGATGCCGCACTGGTGAGCCTGGAGTCAGGGTCGGTCACTCAGTTCCTGGGCAACAACTACTACCGCCCGGGGGGGTTCTTGGCGTACATCAACGCGTCGAATTTCTCTGATGTTGGCGCCACTCCTGTGGCGCCTGCGACCTTGTGGCCAGACTCGTTGAAACAGGTGGTCGCGCCCGGCTATGCAGTATCGGCCGTGACGAGCGGGGCTGTATTCGTCGACGCGAACAACTTCGGTTTAGGCTCCGGTTCGTTGCTCAGAAACGCTGGAGTCAACGTGACGACTGTCGGAGACGAGGTTCGCTTTCCCGTTACTCGCGATTACTTTGGCGTAACGGTACCGCCCGCGAACAATCTCTACTCGATCGGGGCCTCGCAGGGGAACTAGCAATGGCGCGGGGCTCGCTGTGTTGACGCACAACGAGCCCCGCGCTGCTTGGTCGACAGTTCTTAGGCCTCGCGCGTGATCTCGACGGTGACGAAGAGCTTCGAACTCGACGTGCCAGCGTAGACGCCGCGCAACGGCGGAACGTCGCGGTAGTCGCGA
>JAAFHT010000057.1 GCA_013297625.1 Actinomycetota bacterium
GCGATGCGCGATGGAGAACACAAACGAGCGAAACGCCGCAGCGTCACCGACGAAGGAGTTCAGGCGGCTGAAGACGGTGAGGAAGACATCGCTCGTGAGGTCATCGGGCTCACGTGACCCGCGAGCGCGCACAAAGGCCGCGACCGAGGGGGCGTGATCGTTCCAGAGTTGAGTGCACGCCCAGCTCGCGCCCGCTTGCGCGGCAGCGAGAACGCTCGCAAAGGCATCGCCGCCGACCGTGCTGTGCTCTGACATCGCCCCTCAGGTTATGGGTCGGCAGTCGTGACGACCAACTACGCGCGGGAGCGCGACGGGCACAGCGACAGCCAGAGCACGAGCAGCATCGCGAAGCCCGCATACTCGTTGAGCGCGGCTCCCGGCGCGGTACCGAGGGTCTCGATGGGCTTGAGGGCTCCAGCGAGCATCCGCAGCAGCGGCTCGACCGTCAGAACGAGAGCGATGAACGGCGCGAAGCCCCGATAGCGCACGAGAAGAGTGACGAGCACGAGCGCGAGCAGCAACTGAATCGCACCCCACTGCCCGAAGATCGCGACGATGTTGGCGCCGCCCTCGACGTCAATGTCGATCGTGGCGATCGAGCCGGCTCCCCCGTCGGGCGCGAAGAGGTGCACGAGCGATCGCGCGACGACGACGACCAGAAACGCGCCGAGCATCCAGACGGCGAGCAGCGGGCCCTCGTAGGTGCCGGGGTCAGCCGGCAGCAGTCGACGCAGGTCGGGGCGCAGGGTTCGTGGCAGAACTCGGCCCCGCCTGCCGGTCGCACTCGGAGTGGCAGAAGGCGTTGCCGGTTCAGTCATGCGCTGACTCTAACTAATGAAAGGGGTTCGGGATGCCCTTCTCGAGCATCCCGAACCCCCCGCCTGTTTCGCCCGCTACTAGTCGCCCTTCACGTTCACGAGCTGCCGCAGCGTGTGCCTGATCTCGACCAGGTCGGCCGCGTCGGCCATCACCTCGTCAATCGGCTTGTACGCGTGCGGAATCTCGTCGATGAAGGCGTCGGTGTCACGGAACTCGATGCCCGCCATCGCCTCCCGCAGCTGGTCCTGCGTGAAGGTTCGCCGGGCCGCCGACCGCGAGTAGAGCCTCCCGGCTCCGTGCGGCGACGACTCGAGCGCCATGGCGTTGCCCTTGCCGACAACCACGTACGACGCCGTGCCCATCGAACCCGGAATCAAGCCGAGCTCTCCGGCCTTCGCCGAGATCGCGCCCTTTCGCGACACCCACACCTCTTTGCCGAAGTGCGTCTCTTTCTGGGTGAAGTTGTGGTGGCAGTTGATCCGCTCGAGCTGCTGAACGTCTCCGCCCACCCACTCGGTGAACTGCCGCACGACCCGGTCCATCATCTCCTCCCGGTTGAGCAGCGCGTAGTGCTGCGCCCACCGAAGCTCGGCGATGTACCGCGTGAACTCAGGGGTGCCCTCGACGAGGTACGCGAGGTCAGCATCCGGCAGCGAAATGAACCACTGGGCGGCGAGCTTCTTCGCGATGTCGATGTAGGTCTGGGCGATCTTGTTGCCCACACCCCGGCTGCCCGAGTGCAAGAACAGCCACACCCGGTCGAGCTCGTCGGCCGACACCTCAATGAAGTGGTTGCCACTGCCGAGCGTGCCGAGCTGCTCTCGCCACCGCCCGGCCCGCTGCGCCGGGTCGAACCCGGCACTCTCGGCCATCGCCTCCAGCTCGGCCACTCGCGGCTCGGCCGTTGCGACAATGCGGTTGTTCGCCGCACCCGCGCTCAAGGGAATGGCCCGCTCGATGGCAAGCCGCAACGGCGTGCGGTCATCCGGCAGCTGGTCGACAGTTTTGTCGGTTAGCACCGCGATCATTCCGCACCCAATGTCGACCCCGACGGCTGCCGGCATCACAGCCCGCAGCGTCGGAATGACCGAGCCGACCGTCGCGCCCAACCCCAGGTGGGCGTCGGGCATGAGGGCCACGTGCGGGTAGATGAACGGCATGGTCGCGGTCGTGCGCGCCTGCTCGAGCGTCTTCTCGTCGAGGATGCTCGCCCAACTGGCGAGGGTCTTCGAGTACTTCTGCATGATCCTTTCGATTCTCTTCGGTGTTCTGGTGACGTCTGGGTCGGCGAACGGATGCTCAACCGACCGGCCCCGAAGAGTCGCGCTCTGCTCCCCCGCGGTGGGAGCCATGTTGATCGTCAACACAGAAGAACGACGCCCCGGGCCTCATGGCACGGAGCGTCGCTGGATGCGACGGACCGCCCCTAGGTGAGGGTGGGAAGGAAGCGCTCGAGGCGCTGCACGAGCTGTTCACGAATCGGCAAATAGGCCTTATTCATGCTCGTGCTCCTCCCGTGGGCGGTGTTCTGGCGCATGCCGAGTGCAGGCGCGAGTCACGACACTAGCTCATGCATCCCGGGCGTGTCGCGCTGCGGCGGTCACGGTTCTGTTACGGCTTGGCGGTCAAGCAGAGCGACCAGCGCGTCGACCGTGCGCAGGTTGCGTGCCGTTCCGACGACGCCGAGTGTGCGCAGCAGGCGGGCGACGTCGAGTTCAGCGCGGCCCGCGCCGTGGGCGTAGCGCACGTGCAAGTCGGAGCCGACGAGTGCCCACTGGTCGTCTCCGCTCGGCACGTCGGCCGCGGCGGTGAGGTCGACGGGCGCGCTGGTCAGCGGCACGAGGAACGAGTGGCTGGGATCGACGATCGTGAACGGATGCGCATCCCGAGCCGCCCGTAACGCCGCGGCATCACGCACGATGACCTCGCGACGAAACCCGAAGCGGGCCTCGACCTGTTCTTGCAGCTGCACCGCAAACGCGGCCGGGTCACCCGGAGGCACGGCAATGAGGTTGCCCGACGCGATGTAGGTCTGCACGGCAGTAGCCCCGAGCTCGGCGGCGAGCGTGCGCAGCTCAGCCATCGGCAGCTTCGCGGTGCCGCCGACGTTCACGGCCCGAAACAGAAAGACGTGCGTCACGAGAGGTCGGTCACCTCGATGCGCACGCGCACGTCGTCGCCCGGCACGATGCCCTCGGCTACGCGCACGGCTTTTTTGATCGGCAGCACATAGGCCTGCTGTTTCGAGTCGGGAAACACGCTCGTCAGCCACTCGCTGCCGCCCACCCGCACCCGCACGCGCACGCTGCCGAACCCATTCGTGAGGCCGTGCGTGCGCGCGTCGATCTCGTCACTGATCTCGACGGGCACGGTCACGAAAAACCACGCGGCCTTCGCGGGCCACTCCCACAGCGGCGCCGTGAAGTTGTAGGCCGGGTTGTCGGCTCGGGATGCGGGCACGCGGTCATTCTGCCGTAGAGGGGCGACGCGAACCCGCGCCAGAAACTTCCTAAAGAAATGTGGGCAGAGCTGTCGATTCTCCAGAGTTTTTTCGTCATAGCAGTGACGGAGTCGGAAAACCCGGCTCGCACCGCACTCAAGGAGCCATCATGTCCAAGTACGCAATCCTCATCCACGATGACCAGTCGACCTACATCAACGCCGGTCCGGAGGTGTGGGAGGCAGTGATCGATGCGCACAACACATTCCGCGCGGCAGTCTTCGAGCGCGGCGGTTCGCTCGTCGGCGGCGAGGCACTCGCGCCCGCGGCCACCACGATTACGGGTGGCGACACGGTAACCGAGGGCCCCATCATCACGACGGGGCACTCCCTCAACGGCTACTACGTCATCGAAGCACGCGACCTCGACCACGCCATCGAGATCGCCAAGCTGTGCCCGGCCCCCGGTGGCGGCGTCGAGGTTCGCCTCGTCGTTGACCCGGCGTCGAACCCCTTCTGATCACTCCCAGCGATTCGGATGTCGGGGGCTAGGGTTTCTCCCATGTCCCCGACATCTGTAACGGTCGCAGAGTGAGAACGCCGGTGCTCCCCTAGTGCGCGCCATCGTGCAGTCGGGATACGGCGGCGCCGAGTCGCTTGAGCTCCGCGACGTCGCGCGCCCCGCGGTCGGCGCCGGGCAGGTCGGCGTGCGCGTTCACGCAATCGGCGTCAACGACTCCGACTGGTCGCTGCTGAGCGGCAAGCCGTACTTTGTGCGGCTCTTCAGCAAGCCTCGCGGGCGCATCCTCGGCCACGACGTGGCCGGCGAGGTTGTCGAGGTCGGCCCTGAGGTCACGCGGTTTCGGGTGGGCGACCGGGTGTTCGGCGACCTCTCCGATGAGGGCTTTGGGGGTTTCGCCGAGTATGTGAGCGTGGCAGAGACGGCGCTGACGAGCATCCCGAACTCTGTTTCGTTTGTGGATGCCGCGGCCCTCCCCCACGCGGGCAACCTCGCCATGCAGGCGCTCGTCACCGTCGCCGAGATTCAGCCCGGGCAGAGCCTGCTGGTGAATGGGGCCGGAGGCGGCGTCGGACCACTGATCGCGCAACTGGCGGCGCACTCCGGCGTGCACGACGCGGTCGGCGTTGACGACGCCACCAAGCAAGACTTCATGCGCGAGGTGGGCTTCGCGCGCACCCTCGACTACCGGCAGGTCGACTTCACCCGCACGGGCGAACAGTTTGATGTGATCGTCGACACGCGACTCACCCGCTCGCCGTTTCGCCTGCCGCGAAGCCTGCGACCCGGCGGCACCTACGTGACCGTCGGCGCCACCACGCCGAAGCTGCTGGGGCTCGCCCTCTGGGCTCGCCTCATCAGCCGAATGACCGGAAAGCGAATCCGGATGCTCTGGCTCAAGCCGAACCAGAGCACCGAAGCCGTGGCCGCCCTCGCCGGGTCGGGCGTGCTGAAGCCCCGCATTGACCAGGTGTTTCCGCTGACGGAAACCGGCGAGGCGCTCGCTCGCTTCGGCGCCGCCACGCACCGCGGCAAGATCGTCGTTGCTGTGGTGGATTCGGCGTAGAAGGTCAGGCCTGAGCCCGCTCCAGCACCAACTCGCGCACGCGCGCCGCATCAGCCTTGCCGCCCATCGACTTCATGACGGCACCGATCACGGCCCCGGCCGCCTGCACTTTGCCCTCGCGGATCTTTTCGAGAACATCCGGCTGCGCCGCGAGCGCCGCGTCGATCGCCGCGATGAGGGCTCCGTCGTCGGAGACGACCTGCAGGCCGCGCGACTCGACGACCTGAGCCGGCGTGCCCTCCCCCGCGATGACCCCCTCGACGACATGACGCGCAAGACGGTCGGTCAGGGCACCGGAGTCGACGAGGGCGACGATGGCCGCGACATCCGTCGGGCTGATCAGGGCGGCGGGCTCGGCGTTTTGGGTGTTGGCGATGCGGGCGATCTCGCCCGTCCACCACTTGCGGGCCTGCTGGGGGGCGGCTCCGGCGGCGACCGTCTCGTCGACCTCGACGAGCAGCCCCGAGTTGACGACGTCGCGGAACTCGAGGTCGCTGAAACCCCACTGCTCTTTGAGGCGACGTCGGCGGGTAGCGGGGGCTTCGGGAAGAGCATCCCGCAGCTGCTGAATCAGAGCCGGGGCAGGAACCACCGGCAGCAAGTCGGGCTCGGGAAAGTAACGGTAGTCGTCGGCGTCGCTCTTGATGCGGCCGGGCGAGGTCGTGCCGGTGTCTTCGTGCCAGTGGCGGGTCTCTTGCGTGATGGTCCCGCCCGCGGCGAGAATCGCGGCCTGGCGCTGAATCTCATAACGGATGGCCCGCTCGACGGAACGGAACGAGTTCACGTTCTTCGTCTCGGTGCGGGTGCCGAGCTTCTCTTGCCCGCGCGGACGCAGCGAGACGTTGGCGTCGCAGCGCAGGTTGCCGCGCTCCATGCGGGCCTCGCTGATGCCGAGGGCGCGCGCGATGTCGCGGATGAGCGAGACGTAGGCAGCCCCGAGCGCGGGCGCGTCGGCCTCGGCGCCGATGATCGGCTTCGTCACGATCTCGACGAGCGGAACGCCCGCGCGGTTGTAGTCGACGAGGCTGTATTCAGCGCCCTGGATGCGGCCCGTCGACCCGCCGACGTGCGTCAGCTTGCCGGCGTCTTCTTCCATGTGGGCGCGCTCGATGGGCACCGTGAACAGGCGGCCATCGGGCAGCTCGACCTCGACCTCACCCTCGAACGCGATCGGCTCGTCGTACTGGCTGATCTGGTAGTTCTTGGGAGTGTCGGGGTAGAAGTAGTTCTTGCGGCTGAACGTGCTGCTCTCGGCGATCTGGCAGCCGAGCGCGAGGCCCAGCGAAATCGCGTAGGTCACCGCCTGCTCGTTGACGACCGGCAGGCTGCCCGGCAAGCCGAGGCACACGGGCGTGATGGCCGTGTTGGGGTCGCTGACGTTGTTCTCGCTGAAGGCCGGGTTCGGGGCGTCCGAGAACATCTTCGTCTTCGTGCTCAGCTCGACGTGCACCTCAAAGCCGAGCACCGGCTCGAAGAGTTCCAGTGCCTTGTCGAAGTCCATGAGTTCAGCGCGCGCCATGAGGTAATCCTACGGTTGCGGGCGCGGGTGGGTTTTCGGTGCGGCGGTCGGAGAGCATCCACGACCCAATCGTGATCGCCGCGTGAATGGCAATGAGCACGATCGCGGCGGCGGCGCCCCAGCCCAAGATGATGATGGCGAAGACGCCGAGAATGATCGTGAGGTGCAAGACGACGATTCGCGGATACGCACTCATCATGAGCGCGCTGCCCCGCTGGCTCGGCAGGGCGCCGATGACGGCCGCGGCCACTTGCACGAGTCCGCCGATGGCCCACACGAGGAAGACGCCGCCGAGGTTGAGGGGGCGGTCGGTTTCGGTGAGCGGGCCGAGGCCGCCCGTGATCAGCAGGATCACGAAGAAGCCGTGCACAAACGTGAACATGCCGTAGTGGGTGGCGAAGAAGAAGGCGAAGAGGATGCCGCCGACCGGGTGGGTTGTCGGGTCGAGGGTGGGGTCTGGGGTTTCTGAGGTGGGGGCCGGGGTCGGCGTGGCCTGTGATGCGGGCGGCGCGTCCTGCTGCGGGGCCGGCGCGGGCACGGGCGTGGCGCGCGCGACGCGCAGCAGCGTGACGAACATCGCCACGCCCAGGCTGATGTTCTCGAGCCAATAGAGCAGCACGATTTCGCGCCAATCCCAGCCGAGCCACAGCACGCCCACGATCGGTAGCGCCGTGTAAGCGACGAGGGTCAGAACGCGCGTGATCATCAGGGGCGATTCTTGCAGGTGGATGCTCGGGGCGGGAGGCGGCGAGGGTTGCGCGGTGGGCTGCCGTCGCGCGCGAGCTGCCCTGCCAGCCCGTCGCCTTCGCTCTCCTGCCCGGCCTGCCCGCTGCCTTCGCTCCTCCTGCCCGGCCTGCCCGCTCGGCTTCGCTCTCCTGCCCGGCCTGCCCGCTCGGCTTCGCTCTCCTGCCCGGCCTGCCTGCCCGGCTTCGCTCTCCTGCCCGGCCTGCCTGCTCGCCCGGCGCCCTCGCTCCCCTCCTCCACAGGCCCGCACGCAAATTGTTATCCACGAGTTTTGCTCAAGGTATGTACACCAGTTCTACTATGCGAGACAATGGGTCATGCTCAAATCGAACACAAAAACGAACGGCCCTGCACTGGCCGACGTGACGTTCGGTGTGCCCGGATTGGGCACTGGGCTCTCTGTACGGCCGCTTGATGTGGCGTCGATTGATGTGCCGTCGCTTGCCGTGCCGTCGCTTTCCGTGCCGTCGCTTGCCCGCTACGAACGGTCAACGGTCGAGCGGTTGACCGACGACTCGCTGCTCGCCCAGCAGGCACAACTCGCCGAGCTGCGGCGTCGAACCGACACCAACCTCGCGATTCTGGCCGACGAGATCGCGCGCCGCTCACACCATTCGCTCGGCCACGACGGGCTCGCCCAACGGCTCGGCAGTCGCACTGCGCAGCATCTCGTGCAGCACCTCACCGGCTCGAGTTCGCACGATGCCGCTGCTCTCGTGCGCGTCGGGGCGATGCTGGCTGGTACTTCTCCGACAGTGGGCTCCGCCGATGACTCGCTCGAAGTCACAGTGGGTGCCAGCCAACCCAGTGCCGACCGACCCGGTGCCGACCAACCCGGTTCCGGAGACACTCCCTGGCTTGAGCCCGTCGTCGCGGCGGTCGCTCACTCACGATTGAGCGTTGAAGCGGCCGACGTCATCGTGCGGGCGCTCGGTCAACCCGACGCCCACGTCACCGCCGCACAACTCAGTGCCGCCGCGACCCAGCTGGTCGCCGAGTCGGTCTTGCTCACGCTCGAGCAACTGGCCGTGCGCGCCCGCCAGGCACGCGCGCTGCTCGACCTCGAGGGCCAACCCGAGCAGGTCGCAGAACGTGAGCAAGCGCTGCGCGATCGCCGCTACCTCAATCTCAGCCGCCAGGCCGACGGCATGACCCGCCTGAGCGGATTGCTCGACCCCGAGTCGGCCGCCCTCGTGCGCGAAGCGGTCGATGGCGCCACGTCTCCCCGTCGAGGCGGGCCACGCTTTGTGAGCCCGGGCGAACGCGAACGCGCCGAGCGCATCACGCGCGACACCCGCACCACCGAACAGCTCGCGCTCGACACGCTCGTTGACCTCGTGCGCATTGGCGGCGACGTCGCTCCGACCGAGGTCATCGGCACCCGGTCGCCCGCCGTGCAAGTCATTGTTGCCGAGCGCGACTTGCGCACCGGCCGCGGCCTCGCGCGCATCGAAGGGCAAACCGAGCCCGTGAGCATCCGCACGGCCCATCGGCACGGATGCTCCACCGGCGTCATCCCGGTCGTCATCGACCCCCGGGGCGATGTGGTGGCGCTCGGCCGCGAAGCGAGACTCTTCACGCGCCGCCAGCGCATCGCTCTTGCCGCCCGCGACGGAGGCTGCCGCTTCCCGGGGTGTGAGCGACCACCCTCATGGACAGAAGCGCACCACATCGTGCCCTGGTCAGAAGGCGGAACCACAGATCTTGCACACGGGGTGCTGCTCTGCCGACATCATCACCTGTTGCTGCACAACAACGGATGGCGTTTCGATCGAGAGAACGGCGAACTTGTCCTGATTCCACCGTCGTCGATCGACCCCGAACAGCGGCCGATCGTCGCGCCCAGCAAGAGCCCGATCATCGAGCGCGAGCGTGCCCTCCCGGGTGCGGGTGCGGGCTAGCGCGGCGGTTCGGGCCATGTTTGCGCGAGCCTGCGCTCGGGCGCGGGCGCGGGCGCGGGCGAGCGGTGACAGACCCCGCGGGGGCGCGTGCGGATGGCCCGGCCCACAGCAGCACTGCCGCGCACGCCGCAGCGTGACTAGCGCGTGCGCAGCTCCGGCGCCTTCGCCCACAGCGGCCCGCCCCACTTCGCCTCGAGCAGTTGCTCGATCGCCGCACCGGCGGTGTAGAGCCGCGCATCCTCCCGCGCGGGCGCCATGAGCTGCAGCCCCACCGGCAGACCATCCTCAGGAGCCAGCCCCATCGGCAGACCCATACCCGGCACACCGGCCAAGTTCGCCGGAATCGTCGTCACGTCATTGAGGTACATCGCCAACGGGTCAGCAAGCTTCTCGCCGAACTTAAACGCCGTCGTCGGCGCGCTCGGCGACACGAGAATGTCGGCCTGCTCAAAGCACGCCGCAAAGTCACGCTGAATGAGCGTGCGCACCTTCTGCGCACTGCCGTAGTAGGCGTCGTAGTAGCCCGCCGACAACGCGTAGGTGCCGAGAATGATGCGACGCTTCACCTCGGGCCCAAAGCCCGCCTCACGCGTCGCACCCATGACGTCTTCGACTGTTCCGCCCGGCACCTCGGTGCGCAACCCAAAGCGCACCGAGTCGAACTTTGCCAAGTTGCTCGACGCCTCCGCCGGCAAAATCAAGTAGTAGGCCGCAACCGCATACTCAAAGTGCGGCGCACTGACCTCAACGATTTCGGCACCCGCAGCAGCCATGAGCTCGAGCGTCTCGTGGTAGACCGACTTGACGCCCGCCTGAAATCCCTCGCCCTCGAGCTGCTTCACGACACCGACGCGCACACCCTTGAGCGCGTCACCCGACTGGCCAGCCCGGGCAGCCGCCGCCATCGAGGGCCACGCGTCAGGAATACTCGTGGCGTCACGGGGGTCATGACCGCCGATGACGTCGTGCACGAGCGCAGCATCCAGAACCGACCGAGACACCGGCCCGACCTGGTCGAGCGACGACGCGAGTGCGATTGCGCCATAGCGACTGACCCCGCCGTAGGTGGGCTTGACGCCGACCGACCCGGTGACCGCAGCGGGCTGACGGATGCTGCCGCCGGTGTCACTCCCGAGTGCGACGGGCGCCTCAAAGGCCGCGACGGCCGCGGCCGAACCGCCGCCGGATCCGCCGGGGATGCGCGTGAGATCCCAGGGGTTCTTCGTGGGCCCATAAGCGGAGTGCTCGGTGCTCGACCCCATGGCGAACTCGTCCATGTTGGTCTTGCCGAGCGGCACCATGCGTGCGGCCCGCAGGCGCGCGACGACGGTGGCGTCGTAGGGCGGAATCCAGCCTTCGAGAATCTTCGACCCCGAGGTCGAGGGCATGTCGAGCGTGCACAGCACGTCTTTGATGGCGATCGGCACACCCGCGAGCGCGGGCAGTGCCACGCCGGCGGCGCGGTCGGCGTCGACCTGCGCGGCCGTGTCGATCGCGGCGGCGTTGATGTGCAAGAAGGCGTGCACGTCACCGTCGACGGCAGCGATGCGATCGAGGTGCGCGCGGGTGACCTCAACGCTCGAGACCTCGCCGGCGGTGAGCAGGGCGGCGAGGTCAGCGGCCGAGGTGCGCGTGAGGTCAGAGTTCGAGCCCGCGGTCGAGCCCGTGCGTGAGGCGGCGTACGACTCCGCGGCCGAACCGGCGCCCGGCGTTGCAGCGGCGCTCACTGCTCTTCTCCCAAGATCGCGGTGACGCGAAAACGACTGCCGTCGTGGTCGGGAGCACCCGCTAGTGCCTGTTCGGTCGGCAGGGTGACTCCGGGTTCGTCGGCACGCAGCCCACCCGCGAGCGGAATCGGGTGACTCGTGGCCGGCACCTCGGGCGTCGCCACCTCTTGCACCTTGGCAACCGAGTCGACGATGGCGCTGAGCTCACCCGTGAGCTGCTCGATCTCGGCCTCGGTGAGCGCTATGCGCGCGAGCGAGGCCAAACGGGCCACCGCCTCGGGGGTGATCTCAGACATACAGCCTCTCCGACGGGGTCGACCCGCGTGGTGTGCCGGTGGGGTGCACGCGGCGTGCACGGGATGTGCAGGGGATGCTCCATTCTACTGAGCGCGCCCAGCAGCCTTGCGCCGCGCGGGCTCGCCGCCGCAACCCAACGATCCGGCGTCGACACGCGTCTATAGGGGTGACAGCATCACTGCACGACACTGCACGACACTGCACGACACTGCACAACACCGCGCGACCTCGCGAGAAGGAGCCCCCATGCGCAACCTCCCCGCCATCACACTGGCCATGATCGGGATGCTCGCCGCGAGCATCCCGTTGCTGAGCGCCTGCGCCGGCCTCATGAGCGGCACGAGCTCACTGCAAGGCGAATGGGTGCTCGCGAGCGGCAGCGACGCTCAAGGTGCCTTGATCGACTCGGCTCAGCCCGTCACGCTCACCTTCGACGGCGACGAGGTGAGCGGACAAGCACCGTGCAACACTTACAGCGCCGCGGTCGCGAGGGGGCCCGGGGCGGGGTCGACGGGTCCGCTTGAGTTTGGCGGCATCACGCGCACCGAGATGGCGTGCGCCGAGCAGCAGCAGAACGAGCTCGAGGGTCGCTACTTCGCCGCGCTCGAGGCGGCTGACAGTGTGAGTGTGAGCGACGACGGCGAGACGCTCGAGCTCACGGGCGACGGGGTCTTTGTGCGCTTCGAGCGCAGCGAGGCTCGCGAGGGCTAAGCCGCCGCGCCAATGAGGCACGCGCAGGGTCAGCAGCGCCGCCACTGGGTCGGCCGAAAGCTGAGCACCACCGCCAGCGCGACGCCGAAGCGCTACATAGGTCGACACTCGCTCTCGCCCAGCAGCGTGCTGGCGCTCTCGCTCACCCGCAACACGATGAGCTCACCGTCGACACTCTCGCCCTTCACCTCGACGACCTCGCCGACCTCGGTGCGCGTCACCCGCATTCCGGCGAGCTGCCACGCTTGCTCGACGCGATCAGCCGCCGCCCCCACACCGTCGGGCGCATCTCCGACGCGCAACGCCGGATAACGCTCACCCGCCACCCACAGCGGGATGACGCAATCGCGCGGCGTCGGATCATCCATGACCGACCAGTCGCCGCCGATGAGTGCCTGCGCATCGTTGAGCAGCGTCACGAAGCGATCGCGCGCCCGCTGGTCGGTGACGGATGTTGTGGCCTGCACCGCGCATCCGCTCAGCGCCGAGGTGATCGCCATCGCCGAGAGTGCAGCCAGAACGAGCACGGAACGGTGGCGACGCATGGGGTCAGGCTACTGGGGCGGCGCGGGCACAGACTGACCTCACAGCAGCAGCGCAAGCGTGCGACCCACGTCACGCTGCGACCCATCGGTGACGAGCTCGCCCTTGTCGATGCCGATGAGCGCGAGGTTGCGCATCGACTCAGTGCCCGGGCTGAAGTACTCGTTGTGACCGACGGATGCCGCGAGAACACGATTGGTAATGACATCGACGACCCCGGCGACGCTCATCACCCGAGCCCCGAACTCGTGCGAGCCGGGGTCGGAGCCGAAGAACGAGCTGTTCGGAATCGGATCCCACGCCGCTTCGCCCACGAAGACGTCGCCGCGCACGTTGAGGTCATCGACCGTGGATGCGGGGGCTCCGGGTGAGCCGATCATGGCGAGAGCATCCACCGTCGTGCTCTCTTCGAGCGCAAGCATGGCCGCCGTCGATCCGTAGGAGTGCGCGAGCAGGGCGATGAACGGTTGATTAGATCCGCGAATCGTCTGCAGGCCATCGATCGCGCTCGCAATCGCATCACGACCCTCGTGGGCGAGGTCGAGACTGCCCACGTTGAGCAAGTGCGGAGTTTGGTAGCCGATCCACGCGACCGTCGCGACGGTTTCGACCTCATCGCTCGCGCCGACTTCGGCGAGCAGTGAGAGCCACGACACTTGTTCGTCGTAAAGGCGAGCCGCAATGTCGGCCCACTCGACGACGTTGCCACCGACGGTGATGAACATGCCCGGCATGAGGTAACTGACATAGTCAGCGGTCTCGAGGTCGCCGAACGCGATGGCGACGGTGCCCTGATCGTAGGTGTCGAGCTGCAAGAGTGTGCGCGGCGGGTTGGCCGTGACCGGACCGAGTGCGTCGGCGACGGCGTAGAGCATCTGCAGCCGGTGCTGGTTCTGGATCTCGATCGAGCGCCCCACCGAACCCTCGGCGAGTTCGAGCTCGCGAATGGTCGAGCGCAACACGTGTCGGTTGGCGTCATTGCGCACCGAGACGGGGATGCCGTCGAGGTTTCCGATAACTTCGGGGGCCGCGAGCATGATGGTGCGCTGCGTCGCACTGTCGAGTCCAGACCACCAGCCGCGCACCTGGGGCGCGCCGGGCAGCGACTCGACGAGATTGTGGAGCCAACCGGGCTGTGACGCGACCACCTCGTTCGCGAAGGCGGCGGGGTGCGTGGCGAGAGCCGTGAGCAGCGCGCTGCCGCTCAGTTCGCCGGGGGGTGATGTGAGCGCGGGCGCGGCGGCGAGTGGGGCGGCTGACGTTCTGTCGGTCACGGTCGGCAGAACGAACGCGGGCACACCGGAACCCGGGATGCTCGGGATGCTCGGAACCAGCGCGACGTCGCCAGCGCCGGGCAGACCGATCTCGCGCACATGCACCGATGCCACACCGACGGCCGGGGGGTGCGCTGCGGAGTTTTCGAGCACGACATATGGCCCCGTCACCGTCGCGACAGTTAACGAGGCGATCAAGACTGCTGTCGCATCGAACAGCACGCAGATTCCCCTTTGGCGCGGATCAGTCCGGGCTTCCCCCGAGGTCGGCCTGACCAGCGCTTTTTCATCGTAAGTGATGAAGCAGGCTCAGAGACGGGGGTATACCGATCATTCTGCTTACTGTCAGCGA
>JAAFHT010000106.1 GCA_013297625.1 Actinomycetota bacterium
TTCGACGGCCGCGAAGCGCCGGGTCGGGTCGCCGCTGGCCCGCAGTAGTCGCAACGCCTCAGCGACGGTGTCGTCGGCCCGTGTCGACGGGTCGAGCGCCTCGGCGACAAGCGGGTGCGCGATGGTCACCCGATCCGTTTCGGGCGCGGCCACGACAAGTCCCGCACGCAGCAGCTCGGCGACAAGCTCGTCGCGACCCGGCGCGTCGGTCAGACTCGACCGAGGCGCCGGTTGCGTGAGCGCGACCACCCACAGCAGTTGGCGCGCAGGCTCAGTGAGGGTCGCGAGCCGGGCGGCGAGGATCGCGGTGAGGCCGCCCGCATCGGTCGCGCTCTGAATCTGAACGAAGTCGCCACGGTGCAGCACCTCCCCCGCGGCGATCGCAGAGTCGACGATCACGCGCAGGTGCAGCGGGTTGCCCTCGGTCTGCCACGCGAGCCGCTGCACGTCTTCCTCGCGCGCCGGCACCCGAAACCGCTCTTCGAGAATGCGCCCGACTTCGTCCGTGCTCAACCCGTCGAGGTGCTGGCGGCGCACCGAGCCCTCACCGTCGAGCACCTGCAGAGCGGAGGGGAGCGCCTCCCCCGTTCGCGCGGTCGCGATCACGGGCACGCCGAATCCACGCACCAAGCGGCGGATCACCTCGGCCGATGCCGGGTCGAGTCTCGGGGCGTCATCCACGATCAGCACGCGGCCCTCGGTCGCGCGCCCGAGCGCCGCGATGAGCTCGCTCAGAGCGGAGTCGTCACCGATGCCGAGACCGCTGAGCAGATCTTCGAAGGCTCCGAGCGGCGTCGTGGCACGCTCGAGGTCGCCGGTCACCGTGACCGTGCGCCCCAACCGCGCCGCGATCGCCGACGCCAGCGCCGACTTGCCGACTCCCGCGCCGCCCTCGATCAGCAGCAGGCACGCGGGGCGCTCGTACATGGCGGCGAGCCCGGTGGCCACGTGCTCCTCGCGTGGCGCCATCGGCCAAGCGCGCTGGGTGTCGGAACGTTGGGCGTCTATGCGCACCTCCACCCCCACCTGATCCCTGCCTGCCGCCGCGAGTTTCTGGCATCAGCGTAGCCGGGGGCGGCCCAGCCGCAGCGCCGCCCGCGCGCGCCGACTACTCCTGCGACAACTGCCAGGCCATGTCGAGTTGGGAGAACTCCGACTCGTAGCACAACTGGTCGTCGAAGCCCGAGACCGTGTCGATTGAGTAGTCAATGACGTCGGCCTCGCGATCGATCACAGCGACTGTCCACCCGCTCTCGGCCATGCAGGTAATGAAGCGATCGAGGCCTGCGACGTACTCCTCGCGTGTAACCACACCATCTGCGAGTGCATCAACCTGGGTTTGAGAAGGCTCAACGGGTGCAGCGGCCACGGCCCACGACACCCAGATCACATAGCGGTCGAGCGAGGCTCCTCTCACCGTGATCGACTGCGGCCCAGCATCCGTCAGCTCGTACACCATGCTGTAATCGCCCATCGCTGAGCCTTCGATGACCCGCTCACTGTCGCACTCGATCCAGCCATCGAGACGGTCATCAACGAAGACGTCGAACCGACCGAGATCGAGGCACGCGACGCGCAGCGCGATCGCCGTTGCCCCTTCTGGGCGAGGCCCCAACTGCACGTTCGTCTCACCCGTGCCGGTGATCACGAGCGGCACACCGATGAACTCGGTGCGCGGATCGCCGATGAACTGAATGACGTCCATAGAGAGGTCAACACTGGTCGGTGGCGTCAGCACGCCGGTGGCCGCGACGGCTCCCCCGGTCGTCGCCCCCGCGAGAGCGAACGCGAGCACGGCGGCGACCGCGACCCGACCGGAGTGCGCAAGGGGTCGCGGGGGGCGAGTTTCGGCAACGTGCTTCACGAGCTCCGCCCGCAGGGCGTCTGAGCGAGAAGTCGTGCCGGTGTTCAGTTCAGGCGTCATGGGCTGCTTCATCCAATCGAGCGAGCGGTTCGAGGGTCGGATTGATGCGGGCTGCGAGACGCCGCTTCGCCCGAGAGAGTCGAGACTTCACAGTCCCGACTGGCAGATCGAGCACGACTGCGGCCTCGCGATCGGTGAGTCCTTCGATCACGCAGAGCGTGATGACGTGGCGGTCTGAGACGGGCAGGTCGCGCAAGGCCGCACTTGCCGACCCGTCATCCATCGCGTCCGAGTGATCACGGGTGTGGGTGTCGGCCGGAAGCCGCGCGAGCAGGGCTCGATAGCGCCGAGCGCCGCGGGTGAGATTCTGCGCGACCTTGGTCGCTGTGACGAGCAGCCAGGGCAGCAGTGAGTCGTCGACCAGGCGGGCTTGCTCACGCCGCCGCCAGGCCTCCATGAAGGTGATCGCCACGGCGTCATCGGCGTCAGCCACCACCGGAACAAGTCGCAGCACGTGTCGATACACGCGATCGCGATGGCGGTCGAAGATGCGCCCGAACGCCTCCCCCTCGCCGTGCTGCGCCTGCAGCCAGTCGCTGCGATCGCGATCGCCGACGGCACCCGCGGAGGTCTCACCCATACCCTGTAGTGTCCGGCATCGCCGTTCTGGTTCCCGATTCGCGAAAGTCTGCGACGTCGCGTCGACATCGAGGGCTCTCGTCGCCGCCCGACCGGCACCTCACCGCGGCTGTCAGTCGCGAACGTGGACCGTGGATGCCCGCTCAGCGCCGCCCGCGCGCACCCATCACCGCGCGGCGCGACCGAAACGACATGATCGACACCACCGACACGGCCGACAACACCGCCGAGAAACTCAGAAACGACCCGATCGAGAACACCGAGAACGCCGACCCGATCGACCCGATCGAGCCCACCGACCCCACGCTGCCCACCGACAGCACCGACCCCGAACTGCCCACCGACAAGAACGAATTGCGCGAACGGATGCTCAACAGCGACCCACTCGACGTGCGACGTTTCGGCATGGGTTCAGAGTAGTTCTGAAGCCTCTTATGCACCATGGCGTAGCGAGCGATGCTCGAAGTACTCTGACCCGATGAAGAGTTCTGAAGCACTGTCGACCCTCACCGCGATGCTCACCGCGGCGGGCCTGAAGCTGGCGAGCCCTTCAGTCGCTGATCTCAGCAAGGCCCTGACGGTCTTCCGGGATTTCTCTGAGATCCCGGTCGACGACGTGAACAAGGCCGAGGACGGCGACATGGTCCTTCTCCAGTACGGCACGTACAACTGGGGTTCAGGAGAGTTCTTCGAAGTGGACCTGGTCAGGCAACTCATGGCCCCGGGCGAAGAAGACGAGGAAGACGACAACCTGATCTTCCAATTGCATTGCACGTTCCGGTTTGAACCGACCGAGTCGCTGCGCGCTTTCGGTTCTTTCGAGCGCTGGATGACCGTTGGCGACGAGGACACGTTCTGGAACGAGATCCTTGCGATGCCTGCCTTCGAAGTTACGGAGACACCGTCGTCAGCGAACGTCCGTTTCGAGGGCGTCTAGCCAGCAATGCTCGGTGTGTGAACGGGCGCGGCGGCAGAAGCACTTAAGGCGCGCGGTCGGCGTATCCGTCGAACTCCCAGATCGCAATTCTCGAGAGCCTTGTGGCTAGCTCGCTCCACGAGTCGGCTGAGAGGCGCGCGAACTGGGACTCGATCTCACTCAACACTTCGTCTGCGTCGATACGCGGCACAACCAGTGTCGCCCAACCCGAGCGGGGTCCGTTTCGCTCAATATCTCCCGCTAGCCACTCGGGCGTGCACACGAAGATGTCGAACAGTTCCGAGCCGTCTTCGCCAACTGGCCCAACGCCGAGATTCACCCACACGCAATTCGGGTCGTCCGACGCAAGAAACTCGGCATGTCGAATCGCTGCTCTCATTGAGTGGTCTCCCGTCGGTGTGCGCATCAATGCCAACTAATGACACAGTTCGTCTTCTCTCGTGATGACGCGTAGCCGGCCTATTCAGGCACCTGAAGCAACTTGCTGAGGCACCTGCCGTCACCCGGCATCGACCATCTCGGCAAACCATTCAGCGTGCATGGAGTAGGCCTCTTGGCCACCATCGGGCTCGAGCACGCACAGCAATGCTCGATCGCGTCTGCCTTCGGGCGTCGCCGTATCGGTGCCAGAAGGCCAATGATCGTCAAGGTAGGCCCAGACTTCCGCCTTCAATCGAAGCAGGTCAGTAGGTTGCCCGGACCAATGCTTTGCGGCCTCCTGCAGCACGGCGTGCAGTTCGTCGGGCAACTCGACCTCGTTCAGCGTCACGACGAAAACGCGCTTGAGCGCCGTCCACTGATCGAGCCCCTCAAAGTCCTCAAGACGGCGTGCAGCGGCTCGGTAGGCCTCTTGACTCATCACCCGGCTCTCTCAACACTCAATTGCAATCGTTGTGGCGAAGGCTTCAGCTCGGCGACAAGCTGTTGGCTGAACGCCATACACTCTCACGGCCGTAGACGCTTGAACCACCAACCTTCTGCCTACATGAGTAGCTCTCGCGCGTCCTTTCGAATGAAGTGCCGGATCTTGCCTTCGGACGCCATCTCTCGCAGGTCGTGAAGTGTGACAGCATTCGACGCGACATCCACGATGGCGTCAACAATTTCAGCGAGAGCCTTGCTCCGCTCATCGTCCCCGATGTCGCTGGCGACATCGAGTGTTTGCCAGGTTCGCCACCGTTCAAGGCCGAAAGGCTCACCACCTGTCTCCGGGTAGAACACGATCGGACAGTTGTTAGCTCGCGTCGGCCGCCCGTCCGCGGTCAGCACACTTGGACACGCACCGACAGCAATCCCAACTCGATCTGTCCGGGGAATCTGTTCGAGATCGACCAACCACAGCACCCCCGTGTGATGAAGTGAGAGAACTCTTCCTTTCCCCGACCAGCCCTTCACTCGCAAGTCCCGGCCGATGATCTTGATGACCTCCAGACGATCCACCTCATGTCTCCTCAACTCGCCAGCCTCTTCAACTCCTCGGGCAATTGGTTTCACGACCGCCCGCTTCAAAGTCGGACCCCAGCCCTAGGCCCAAATCGCGAACACTTGCCCTGGTTCCTCCCTGGCCATCAGCGCCTACAACGAGATCGCGAGACGCGCTACGCCGCTGCGAGCCTCGGCCATGGATGCCCGCTCAGCGCCGCCCGCGCGCACCCATCACCCCGCGGCGCGCCCGAAACGACATGATCGACACCACCGACACGGCCGACAACACCGCCGCGAAACTCAGAAACGACCCGATCGAGAACACCGAGAACGCCGACCCGATCGACCCAATCGATCCCACCGACCCCACGCTGCCCACCGACAGCACCGACCCCGAACTGCCCACCGACAAAAACGAATTGCGCGAACGGATGCTCAGCAGCGAACCACTCGACCCACGACGTTTCGGCATGGGTTCAGAGTAGTTGTGCGCCATCCCTTTCGCGATGGACACAGCATCTGCCCTGGGCAACACGCGCCCGACGACGTTTCGACCCGACGGTGGACGTCGACGAAAGCAAGTGAAAGGCCGAAGAGACGCGACAGCTGCGCGCGTGCAAAGGGACCCAGAACGAGACCTACACTCCACGGCGCTCTCTCACCATTCATCGCTATTCGGTCTCGCCTGAGAGGCCACGCGCCTTTTCGCCGCTTCGTCGATCTTCGGCATCGCAGACATCACGCCAAGGGTGCGTAAGCTCCGGCGCGCGCTGGCACGAGATCCGGACTTTCGAGACCTCCCCGTCGAACAGTCCTACACCTCGAGCGAGGCTCCCAGGTCGACGATCGGCGCAAGCTAAGTCGCGAGTCCAAGCCGTTGCATCTCAACGTTCGCTGCCCGAACAACGTGCGGGTCGTTACTCTGTGCCAAGTCCAGGAGCGCGGCGTGCGCAGCAGGTGTGCCCATGTTGCCAACGCTCCACAGTGCTTTTGAGGCGAGGGTTCGAGCGTGATCCCGCGAGACATCGTCAGGAACCCACTCTGCGAGCAGCTTCAAGTACGGGATAGATGAGTCAGACCCGACTAGGCCCAGTGCACTAGCTACATCTTCGTGCTTGACGTGCCAGTCCGCGGTCGAGAGTTCATGAAGCAGTGGCAGATGCTCTGGCCCGTACCCAAAGAGTTTGCAAACTGCCAATGAAAAGGGCACTGAATCGCCCTGGGTTTCGTTCCGTCCTTTCCTTTTGGAGGATGGAACCATGTCGAACCCCTACCCGGCCGAGTTTCGTGAGCGTGCTCTTCGGATGCTCGCTGAGGCACGGCCCGATCACGCGTCG
>JAAFHT010000037.1:0-2814 GCA_013297625.1 Actinomycetota bacterium
CGCCCAGGCCGCGCGCACCGAAACGCCGACGCTTGTGGAGGCGACGAGGGCGCTCCGGGCGCTTAAGGAGAACCCCGCCTATTCCATGCCGAACGGCGTTCCGGTCGGCGGCTGGGCCGCGTTTTTCGCCGATCTCCGGGCAAACAAGTTCAGCCAGCCGACACCCGCCCAGCGAGGCACCAGCGACGCCGTTGTGGGCGAAGTAATCGGAGATCTGCCTCGCCACGCCCCACCCGACCCGAATGCTGCCGTGCGTCGCTTGAAGGCTCGAAAATAGTGTCAACTTTCCGACGACGCACCGGGTCCATTGACTTCTGCAACGTGGCGAGAAGATGCGCATTTCGCTGCGTCACAAGCGCGGTGTGATGACCTTGCAGCGGGCTCCGCATGGAGCTTCCATTGGTGGATGAACAAACGCGCAGTATGCGACTTTCAGGGTGGAGTGGAAGTCGCGCAGGTGGAGGGGTTGGCGAGGGAGGTCAGGCGGGCAGCAGGGGCGAAGGACGATGAGATCCCGGCCCTCACCGTCGTCATCGCTCACTGGATGGGGGCACGCAGCGTGGAGCTCGTCGACCGAATGATCGGAAGCGCCGCGCTGGTCACTGTCGATGGCCGGTCGCGGATCATGGCGCTGCGGTCCGCACCCGATCTTCGATTCGCGATCGCGCATGAGTTCGGCCATTGGGCCTTGCGTCGGATTGCGTGCCTCGCCCTCGAGCACGCCGACGAAGAGCGAGCGGCGAACACCTTCGCTGCCGCCATCCTTGCGCCAGCGCCGCTGGTTCAGCGCGCGTTCGCCTACTACGGCGAGGACCATCGCGTGATGGCGTCGCAGCTTCGTATGTCGCAAACGTCAACGGTCCTTCGGATCGCCGAGGTGCGCGGCGACGAGCGCGTCGTGGTCACACGGAACGGCAACGTGCTCGCGCGCAACACGGTTGCCATCCCGCGCGACCGCGCGGTGTCGCTGGCTCGTAGCCGTGCGAGCAAAGGTCTCGCGAAGGCCCGGCTCCGCGGCGGCATCGACGAGGGTCGTGTGGCGCTTAGGGCGGTGTAGGATCAGGGCATGAAGCGCATATTCCTCGTTGCCGTCGTCATGGCCGCATGTCGTCAGCCCTCGCGCGCCGACTCCGCTGACGCGTCCGCCGCGCCGAAGGTCGACGTTGCGGTGGAGCACGAGTTCACGACGTTCATGTTCTGCCGAGCCGACCAGCCGAAGGAGCAGTGCGCGCAGCCGACCTGCTTCCGCGAGGACAAGGGCGCGGTCCTCGTGGGCCTGGAAGCGAAGGGGTGGGAATACGTAGGCCCTCTGAACGCGAACAGTCTCAATTGCGCGGAGGTCGCGTTTCGTAGGGTCAAGAAGTGAACTAGAGCCGCTTCCCGTCCGCCGTGGTTGTTCCAGTGCAACCGTTCGCAAGCGCTGGAACTGACGGCACTTTGGGGACGAAGTTGGCCGTCGTCCCGGTGAAGCCTGCATCTGTAAAGTCGAGAGAGAACTGGGTGCTCGCCTTCTGCGCGACCCCCTGGATGGCGAACTCGCACTTGCCCTGAAGCTTAGCTGCGTCGCCGCCGACGGTCTCAAGTGGGCAGCCTCCGGTGATTCCAGGGAACTCGATCAGGAACTTCTCTCCTGGCTTCGAGATCGTCCAGGTCTGTGCCGTGCTGTCGACCGGGCAGTCGCCAGAGACGAGCTTGCCCGTGACGGAGTAGGTCCCGACCGGATCGACCGAAGAGCACGCCAGGAGGCACGGCAGGAGTAGAGCGAGGCAGCGCATCCCATGAGGGTACGCGGAGCTCACGCGACGCCGCGCGGAAATACTTTTCGAATCGTTTCGGCGACTTGCGAACATTCGGACGTGAACTCACGGCATCGGACTTGACCAATGGGTCCCGCTGACTATTGTTCACGTCATGAGCAACGCGACGAAAACGACGCAGCTGGTCCGGGACATTGCCCGGAGAGACGCCGAGCGGACCCTGTCCGAACTCGACAGGCGCGCCGCCTCCGGCCGCTCGCGCAATGACGCGAAGACCCTCACTCGCGAGAGCGTCGAGCGTCGAACGGCAAACCTGATCATTGCCCTCTGCGACGACGCCGACCAACTTGCTTTTCTCCTCGAGAGCACCGAGGCCGCCCAATGAGCCTCACCGTCCCTACACTCCTCGTCCGATCGACTTGCCGCCTCCCGCTCGCCTTCGAGGTCGATTGGTACGGCGAGCCCAGGCCGCTCCGCGACGTTCTCTGGACTCGCCGCAACGTGTGCGTTGGCGCCGGCAAGTGCGAGGTCATGTCGACCAGCCATTGGCCTGTCTCCGAGACTGCCGACGTCGAGACGCTCGAGCGGTTCGCCAATGCGGCGGAAATCGACGCGGAAGGATGGGGCAACCAGAACCCGACTCGTGTCCGGGAGCTCCGCTCCGAGGCCTCATACTACCGCGCCGTAGCGCGATCGAGGGCAGCATGAGCTTCGAGGTCGACGGCACCAGCTACGACGTGATCGGCGATGCTGACTACGAGCCCGCGACTCACCAGGAGGAGGCCCGGCTTACCGCGACGGTGCACTGCCGCGCGTGTTTCGACTGCGACTGGTCGGGCTACCGAGATGTCGAACTGCACGGCATAGACGCCGAGCGCGCCTTCGACGAGCACGAGGGGCTGATGCCCGGCTCCTCGCGACTGGCGGCCGAATGAGGCCCGCGATTCCCCCGCCGGCGGCCAATGTGGCGACGGTTCGGGTCGAGCGTTGGCGGGCTCCCACGGAGCGACGTCAGGTGATTCCGAATGCGTACATGCCCGAGCCGAGCGGGCTCGGG
>JAAFHT010000037.1:2824-19825 GCA_013297625.1 Actinomycetota bacterium
GGAGGTGAGGTTGTCATGAAGCACGACACCGAGAAGAAGTCCGCGAACGCCGTAGAGTCGCTCGGGCGCGCAGCAGACAGCGTGCGCAACGCCTTCGACCTCCTCATTGAGCGCGCCGAAAAGGCCGAGTCCGACCTCGTCCTTGCCGAGAAGATCATCGATACGATGGAGGGCCGCATCGGTGACTACGAGGAAGAACGAGCGGAGTTGCTCGCCAGGATCGAAGTCCTCAATGCGAGGCTGAAGTGACCCCCCGCCGTTTCATCTTCGGCGAGGGCGCGCTCCTCGTCACCGAAGTCCAAGTCCGCACGACGACCGGCGAGCGAACGGCCTACCGGGTCGAGGTCCTCGGCACTACCATCGATATGGAGCTTGCCGACCCGCAAATGCTCCGAGGCATCGTGTTCCAGGCCCACGGCCTTTCCGAAGGTGGCCTACGGCGCCTCGACCAGGCCATTCACCGCGAGCTCGCTGGGAGGGCGGCGTGAGCGCCTGCAAATGTCGCGCGTGCGTCCGGCACCGATCGTCTACCCGAGCGGCAGTCGAGGCATCGTGGAAGGCGGCAGAGGCGTCCAGTGTTGCCGACCTCACCGCACCGAGTGCAGCGGGCAAGTACCTCGCGGCGAACGACGGCCTCCCCAACCTCGCCATCCGCGCTCTCCCCTCTCGCGAGGGCGACTTCTGGGGCCGAGTCGCCACGCTGCTCCGTCAGGTCTCGGATGAGTCGCCATCCGTCTACGGCGAGGCCTGCGAGGCCCACGACGTGATTCCGATCCGCCGCTCTCGCTGAGTGCGCCAACACCCGATTCCCCGACCGTCGCCCATCGCGACGGCACGACACCCCATTGCCTGGAGAACCATCATGAGCGTCTCGGACCTTCGCAAAATCGCCAACGCAAAACGCAGATACGCGATCCTTCTCGTCAGCTACGCCAGAGAGCGAATGAATCGCGCCAAGCGCGCGATGGCGACGAACGAAGAGCACGCCGACCTCATTGTGGAGGTCGCGCGACTGAACGTCCTCTACTACCTGCTCCAGGCGAACGCATGCAGATCTGAGGCGTGCGAACTGATGACGGAGTACCGCGCCCGCCTTCAGTTTGGCCTCTCGTGCTGCGACACCTGCAATGGATTCGGACGCGGACACGATGCCGATGGCACGTGGATCTGCTCGCCGTGCATGGGCCACGGCAGACTGCGAGGTGCGGCGTGATCGCGCTCGACAGATGGTTTCTCCGCCTGGCGTGGCGGATTGGCGTGACGCCGAGCGAACTGATGGAGATGGGTGTGGGTGACGTGATTCGGATGGTGAGGAAGCGATGAGTCAGGCACTTCCGGTCGGCGCCCACGAGGGCTTCAGCGAGGATACGTACCACAAGCGAGAGCTCGGTGTGGCGAGCAAGTCGTCACTCGATCTGCTCCACCGATCCCCCGCGCACTACAAGGCATGGGTCGACGGTGAACTGGAGGAGGAGGAACGGCCGGCATTCAAGATCGGCAAGGCCTTCCACTGCGCCGTGCTCGAGCCGCTTCGGTTCGCAACGCAGTACGTGGCCGAACCGGTATTCGGCGACATGCGATTCAAGGCTGCGAAAGAGCAGCGTGCCGAGTGGCGCGAGGTCAATCGCGGTATGGCGTGGATCCCTGCCAACGAATACCTGACGATCGAAAAGATGGCGGCGAAGGTTATGTCGCATCCTCTCGCGTCTCGCCTCTTAACGGATGGCAAGCCCGAACTTACATTGCGATGGACCGACGAGAGGACGAAGGTGGACTGCAAGGCCCGCGTTGACTTTCTCGGACGGAACGGTCGAACGCTAGTCGATCTCAAGTCGACCGCGAACGCCGACCACGACGAGTTCCGGCGCTCGTGCGCATCGTACGGCTACCACCGACAAGCGGCTTTCTACCGGGAGGGCGTCCGGGCCCTTGGCGGAGAGACAGACCACTTCATCTTCATCGCCTGCGAGAAGACGGCGCCATTCAACGTGGCCGTATACAGCCTGTCCGATGCGTCGGTAGGCAAAGGGATGGAGAGCATCCGCGACGACCTGGAACTGATGGCAGCGTGCCTCAAGTCCGGCGACTGGCCGGGATACCCGGTCCGCATTCAAGAGATCGACCTGCCCCCGTGGGCCGCGTGAACAACCAAAGGGACACCATGACCACCGAGCAAATCCAAAATGTCACGACTCAGAACGGCGTGAACAGCGCGCCCAAGGCTCCGACTTCACTCGCCACGACCTCCGACAATCAGGGCATGAACGCCTACGCGTCGAGCGCAAACTTCGAGGCTGGCCAGCGCATGGCTAAGTCCCTCGCGGCCGGAACGATGGTCCCGCAGCAGTATCAGAACAACGTCGCCAACTGCCTCATTGCGATGGAGATCGCGTCGCGCATCGGCGCCAGCGTCTTCGCCGTCATGCAAAATCTCGACATCATCCATGGCCGTCCGGGATGGCGAGGCACCTTCCTCATCGCGACCGTGAACGCATCGAAGCGCTTCACCCCGCTCCGCTTCCGTTGGGAGGAGGAGGGTAATCCCACATCGCCGATCGGCATCGACAAGCGCAAAGACTCGTTCGGCTGCCGCGCGATTGCCAAGGACACCGTGACCGGCGAAGAGCTTGTCGGGGCGCTCATTACCTGGGCCATGGTCAAGGCCGAGGGCTGGAACACGAAGAGCGGTTCCAAATGGAAGACCATGCCAGAGCAGATGTTCATGTATCGCGCCGGCGCCTTCTGGACCCGCGTGTACTCGCCCGAGACGAGCCTCGGTATGCACACCGCCGACGAGGTAATCGACACCGTCGGCTACGAGGTCAGGGACGAGCCGTCCCGCCTCGCAAGCTCCGACCTCTCCTCCCTCGAAGCGGAGCTCCTCAGCACCAAGCCCGAACCAGCCAGCACGCCGAAGATCGCTCACGACGGCGACGGTCGCATCGACTCGCAACGCGAACCTGGCGAGGAGGGCTGAGCCATGAGCGAAGGATTCAACAAGGTCATGCTCCTCGGCAATCTCGGCGCTGACCCGGAGCTTCGGATGACGGCTGGCGGACAGGCGATCCTCAAACTTCGCCTCGCCACGAGCGAGAACTACCTCGACAAGAGCAACACCCGCCAAGAGCGCACCGAGTGGCACTCGATCACGGTGTGGGGCAAGCGCGGCGAGGCACTGGGGAAGTTCCTCAAGAAGGGCGACCGACTCTTCGTCGAGGGCTCGCTCCGCACAACCTCTTACGAGAAGAACGGCGAGAAGCGCTACACGACCGAGATCAACGCGACGAACGTCCTGCTGAACGGTAAGGGCAGTGGCGCCACAGCCGGCGGCAACGACTTCGGCGGACCTCCGCCGGCTCGTGGCGGCGGAGGCTACGGCGGCGAACGTCCGCAGGCCCCCGCCGCACCCCATAAGCCGCCGCAAGACGACTACGGCGACTACGATTCGGAAGTGCCTTTCTGATGGACACCAAACCCATCATCCCTCCCGCGTACGTCGTCACGACGTCGGAGAACACGACTGCCGTCGACGGCTACCGATGCTTCTCGGCGGCAATCGAAGACGCCGATCACGCGGCAGGGCACCACAGCAAGGACGCGTTCATATACGCGCTCATAGCCAAACTTCCAGCGAGCACCCGAAAGCTCGAGTCCGTCAAACAGCAAGGCCCTATCAGCCTGGCGATCCATCAGCACCCGGAGTTCGTCGCCCTGAGCGAGGCGCTCGCGAAGGCACACGCCGAGTGCCGCGTTCTCAAGGGTCAGGTCGAGGCGCTCAAGGGCATCCGCGAAAAGATTCGGATGTACGCGAATGCGCAGTCGACCGCGCTCGGTGAGGTCGAGGGGTTCGAGCCCTTCTGATGCGCTCCCAACTCACCCTCGACATGTCAGCCGAGGACGAGTGCAGAGACAGGAGATGGCTCGCACTCACCCCTGGCCGCTCGAGCGAGCGAAACGACACGACATCAGACGCGCCGGGCCACTGCCGGTTCGGCTGGCTCTACGCACGCGGCAACGAAGTCGCGTACGTGACGAAGATCGAAGCGACAGGCCCACAACAGCCGGTGTGGCGAGACAAGCATCTAGTCGACTGGCCCCGATGCCAGCGACGTGAAGGGACCGATACAGGCGAGATGATGACAGGCGATATCACCACCACCCTCGGGCTCATTGCCCGGCGCGGCTTTCGCGCGGAGCTCCAGGCTCCCGCGAGGTCCGAGCGCGACGTGACTCGGAGAAGAGTCGAGCCGCGAGCGGTGAGCGCGACGCAACCGACGACGGTCTGTTGTGTGGGGGTCGCCACCGCTCTCGCGGCGTAGCAACGCAGTACGGTGTCGCAGCGGATCGAGGCCGCTGCGACGCCCTGAGTGGAGTGGTTAACGTGCAGTGGCCCCGAGCATACGGGGCGATTGGGGACATAGGCCCACTGGATAGGGCTCTCCACCCCGCGGTCTAGAACGCGGCGGAGGTAGCGGCAGATGCAACCCGGCAGGGTTGGCCGTGAGGGCGGGCGAGAGCCTGCCGACCGGGTTCGACTCCCGGGTGTTCCACGAATCCAAAACACTGAGGAGAGACCATGAAAACTCGTGAGCAATTGCACGCCGAGCGTGCGCAAAAGGGCTTACCGCACTGGAAGCCGTCGCAGCGCAAGCGCCTCCAGGAATGCATCGACCAAGGCGCCACCATCGTCTACTGGAACAGCGACACGTGGGGACGCCCGGCCAACGGAGGCAGTGGCGGTTCCGTATACGCGGGCCTTGTGCAAGAGATTCCCGGCATTCGTCCCGTCCTCTGCGGCCCCGGCGCATTCCACGCGACGAAAGAGCCACACCGCTGGGCAGGGACGCGTGTGTGGGTCGTCGCGATGTGGGGTGTCGTGGTGTGGGACGGGGACAAGTGCGGCTCGCTCAAGCGCGAGATCCTTGGCGAGATTCTGCCGAGTGAGGCGTGGGTATCGGCGAGTGTGTCGGCGAGACTTGGCGTCAAAGCCAACCTCACGTACGCCAACCTCACGGACGCCAACCTAACGCGCGCCGACCTCACGTACGCCAACCTCACGCGCGCCAACCTAACGCGCGCCGACCTCACGTACGCCAACCTCACGCGCGCCGACCTCACGGGCGCCTACCGCGGCCACCAACTCCCCGCTCCGGCCGGGTGGCACACGCTCGCGTCTGGATATCTGGAGCGTGACCAATGATCTCCCACACCCGCCAAGAATGGTTCGAGCTTGCGGTGTGTGGGCTCGCGGGGCAGGGCCCTCGAGACCTCACCTGGCCCGCCGACATCCCGAAGGAAGGGGAGATCAAATGAATAGGAAAACCCGTGAGGCCCTCGGCAAGCTGCTTACGAGCATCGGCTCGTGGACCAACGCCCGTTTCGACCAACACATCCGCAGCGACTACGACGACGAGACCGCCGACATGATCATCCGAGAGATTGCGCTCTTTGCGTACTTCCCGTCCGGCTCAACGGACCACATTATGCCGACCATCCGACGCGGGCGCGAGGGATGGGCCGAACTCGAAAAGCTGCGTGTCGGTCCGAGTAAAACCATCAACAACTGCGCCCTTGCGAATGGCCACGAGGCCGGCGAGTGCCCCATGTGCAATGGCGAGTGTCCAGACGCACGACGTTTTGCAGGAGGCGGGCGATGAGCAACGAAAAACGAATCGAGTGGAAAACGACACGCGACGTGAAGGTGCCGGTTTCGGAGTGTCTCATCGTCGAGATGGATCCGCCCGACCATGACGGCTCCACCTTGCGAGACGCCACCCCCGACGACCTACGCCGCGCGTGCGAGGCGGTGGGGATGGTGGTGCGGAGCAAGGGGGAGGACGTCGCGGCCGAGAATGCTGCTTTTCGCGCTGGCGCAGAGGATGCCATCCGCGACCAGCGTATCGACCTGCGCGACGCTCGCGAGCGTATCGAGACGCTCGAATTCGCCCGCGACAACGCGCTCCAACAGATCACATGTCTCGAGTCAACGCGCGACCACTGGAAAGCCCGCGCCGACAGTGTAGAGACTCGGGCTGCCTCAACCGTGTCCGACCTCCGCGCGCGCCTCGCCGCCCTCACCGCGCCGGTGGAGGGGGAGCCAAGTCAGGCAGACATGGATCGCATATGCGACATCGAACAGCACCCTATGCAAGCAGACGACCTGTTCTTGTACTGCCAACGATTGTCTGCGTGGCGCGCAGGCGTCGCCCACGAGCGCGCCCGCCACGAGGGCACGATGCCGCGGGCGACTATCCACGACCTCTTCTACGCCTGGGATGTCGCGCGCGGGAAGCCCGAGAACGGTCTCAATCCAGTCGACCGGGAACTCGCAGGCCTCCTCGCCGTCGCCACCCGCGTCCGCGCCGAGCGCCCCGCGTGCCTCGTGGAGCGGTTGGTGGGGGCATCGGGAGAGGACGCGGTGGAGGACGTGCGGTTTTACCGTGACGGGGACACATGGCGCGTCCTCGTCGCGCTCGTGGATAGTTCAGCGAAGTTGCGCTCGAGCGTCCCCGCCTCCGACGTCCCCGCCACGCTCGAGCGCCTCGCGTTCGGCGAGGGAGGTGGGGAGTGATTGGCTACGAGGCAGGGCGCCGCTGCGACACGTGCGGCGGGGAGTCGCCTCGAACGCCGACCTGCGGCGAGTGCGAGGTGGCGTCGCGATACGAGGCCAAGCTCGAGGAGGCCGAAGCTCGGGGCAAAGCCGCCGGCTACGCCGAGGCGGTGGCGGACGTTATCCGGGACGCACCCGCACTCGTACGCGCCATCGTGATTGCCGCAGCCACGCTCAACGATGGGATGCCGAACGAAGAGCAGGAAGCGTGGCTCGTCAAGGTGCTGCGCGCCCACGTCGGCGCGGCGAAGAAGGGTGGTTGGTGATGGAAAAGGACATTCAAGGTTGGCGCGTCCGACCTGCGGACGAGAGCGACTGGTGCTGCTGTCGCGACTTCGCCGCGGTGGTGGCGACGTTCGAGGCTTCACCTTCCGTTGCCTCATGGCTCGTCGAGCGATGCGCGCTAACGAAGGCGGAGTGGGAAGGGCTTGGTGACCACGATGGCTGGTGAGCGCTACGTCATTTCGCTCTCGGGCAAGCCCGGCGGGCCGTGGGAGGCTCGGGCAGAGCTTTGCCTGCGCGAGGCGACGCATCCGAGAGACCGATGGGTGCTCGGCCCGAACATGCTCCCCGAGGTGCGCAATTCCTACCTGGCCAAGGTTCGCCAGCGTCATCCTGACGCCAAGCTGATGCGCCTCGTGCCCACCAAGCTCCGCTCCCTCCGTGACGCGGTGGTGGAGGCGGCGGTGGCAGCGGACATAGCGAACGAGCACGCGGCCGACGTGTGCGCCGCTGCGACCGATTATCCGACGCCCGAACAGAACACGGCAGTCGTCGCACTGACGAACGCGCAAGTGGCACTAGTTACCGCCGTCCGCGCCCTCCGCGCGGCGGAGAAGGGGGACCGCCTCGTCGCCGTCGAGAAGGAGGTGGGGCGTGGATAGGCCGACTTGCGTGAAGTGCGGAGAGCCCATCGACGACGCGGTGCTGCGGTTCAAGGCGAGGGCCCGTGAACTCGGTTCGCCGCTCGCGAACAGGCCGCCGAGGCTCTGCTCCGTGCACCTCCCAGCCGCTATCGAAACCGCGTGTCGTGAAGACGAGAAAGAAGGACACGATGCCTAAAGCGAAAGCCGCCGACGAGATGAAGCGCTACTGGGTCCGGTTTTACTCGCGAACGATGGGCGCCTTCGAGTACCACGGGCCATGGTGGGTATCCGGCTCCACGCTCGGTGGGGCCAACGATGACGAGGATGTCGACATCGTGTGCTGCGCCGTCATGGCGCGCGACGAGGACCACGCCAAGGCCATCATCGACGCGTCGTTCGACGAAGGTTTCTTCGGTGTCGATGAGTGGAGCTTTTGCGATGCACGTCCTGCGGGCTGGGAACCGTTCGCTGACCGCTTCCAGCGCGCGAAGTGGATGCAGTGGCCCGATGTCACGGGTCGCAACGAGAAGGCCTCGGCGGAGAACCGCACCCTCGCCTACGGAGCCACGCCATGACCACCCTCAAAACGACACCGGAGGAGCGGGCGGCACTGCGGCGAGCGTACAAGGTCGTCAGTTTTGGGGACTCGAGAATGCTCCGCGCCCTCGACGACCTCGACACCCTCGCCCGCGAGAACGTTCGCCTGCAGTCGCATGTGCCGGGTCTCACCGCGACGCTCGATGAGGTGCAATGGAACTTCGCTCAAGAAAAAGAACGTGCGGACACCCTCGCGGCGGAGGTGGCGCGGTTGAGGGCGGAGAACGCGGAGATAAAGGCCGCCGAGCGCCAGCGTCTTGGCCTATGCGACCACTGCACCATCGACCCGGTGTCGTGGAAGCACGAGCGCGCTTGCCCGACGAGGGCGAACGAACCGCCGCCCCCGCCGTACTCCGCGATTACCCAGTTCCGCCCACCGAAAGGCAAGCGATGACCACCCCCGTAGACCTCGAAGCACTCGAAAAGCTCCACGCGGCTGCGACGCGTGGGGGCTACACGGCGCTAGCCGCAAGGGGCACCTGTATGCATGCCTTCCCCGCGCTCGTCGCGAAGCTGCGGGCGTTGCGGGAGGTGGCGGAGGCGGCGCGTCCGTTCGTGCCCGTGTGTGGAGAGGACATCTACAGCGACGAGAACGGAGGCGGTCGCTGGTGCGGGCTCGTCGCCACGCACTACGACCGCATGAACGGCCACGAAATTGGCTACCTATGCGACGAGCACGCCGAGCGTAGTCGCGAGGCCGCAAAGAAGGCCGCGAGCAAGGGCCACTACAGCGCGCTCGAACGGAACGCTCCGACGCCGCTGGAGATTGAGCCACGCGTCGTCGCCCTCGTCGCCGCCCTCGCCAAGGTGCCGCGGTGAGCATCCTCGGTATTCGCATCAACGCCCGCGAGTGGCGGTGCCGTTGCGCGAGCGATCCCAACTTCGATAAGAGCTGCAATCCGAATTACATCTCCCACTGCGGCTCGTGTGGAACGAGCCGACCGGAGGCGAGGTGCAGCAAATGCAACGGCCTTCACTTGAGCCGCGGGGAGCTCGCCCGGCGCGAGCGGGAAGCGGGGCGATCGCAGTGAAGTACCAAAACCCCTACTACCTCATCGCGCGACTTCGCGAGGAGGCCATGGCCGAGCGGGCGAAGAAAGCACACGAGGCAGACATGAGTCGACAGCCCATCGCCTGCCCCAACTGCGGCGGCCACGCGCCCGGGCCGTGGCTCATTCAGTGGCGCGCGGAGCACCCGCGCTCACGTCGCGAGGCGTGCGTGCTCAAGCGCGAGTGCCTCTATGCGACCATCAGCGCCGACTCCGATCGCAAGGCGCTATGGGATGGCGACGAGAGTGTTTTGCTTACGGCGCCGTTGGTGCCGCGATGATCCTCTCCCTCTTCACCCGTCTCGACGGCGCAGCCTGGGGATACGCCCTCTACGCGCCAGGCGTACACCCCGAGAGGCACTTCGCTCGCAACCTCTACGAGACTCCCAAAGAGGCATTCCCGGGGCAGCAGGCGGGCCTGGCGTGGGAGCGTAGGCGGGATTGGTTCGTGCCCGACGGATTCGGCGCGACGGTAGCGGATGCGATGAAGGCGTGTGGAGTGGTTACAAGGAGGAGACCAATATGAGCAGCGCAGTCGACCCCACGCCATACCTCCTCCCCGGCGCGCTCCGAACGGCGGAGGATGTTCTCGATTGGCTCGACACGCTCCACAAGGGGCCGGTCAAAGACCGCATCTTCGGGATCCAGGACGCCGTATGCAGGCTCGACGAGCGCCTCGACCGCGAGCGACGGCAGGCTTTCCGGCATCAGGCGCTTTGGTGCTGGAGATCATTCACCCTCTTCGTCCGCGACTACGCGCGCCAAAAACGGGAGGAGGGCCTCATTTGCGACTCTGAGCTCGAAGGCTACATCGAAAGCTATCTCTCGAAGGCCCTCGCCTTCCGCGCCGCTGCGAGGACACCATGACCGGCCCGAACCGTCGGCTCCGACCTGGCATGCGCCCGCCCGTCCACGAACGGCGCACGATGGTCTATGGCATCGCCTTCACGCGAGAGGGTGAGGTGCTTGGATGGTTGCGCGACGCCGAGGGCAGGGTAATGCTTTGGGCGACTCGCGACGGCGCACTCGAGGGTAACGACAACAACGGATGGATCGGCGATGTGCGCCAGTACCCAAGCGGAGAACTATGAAGTGCACCCTCTGCCCCAACGGCGCCGACCATCACTTCTGGCTCGCCGTGCACGATGGCTTTTACGCACTCTGCGACGGCTGCGCGCCGTACGAAAATAAGGCCGACATCGAACGCGTGAGCGACCGGTGCCGCGCTGTATCGGCGCCCCTGACCGACGTCCGGCCGAAGTTTGGATTCAACGATACGAGGACGCCATGAAGCCAACCCCCTGCACCGTGCGGACCGGCTGCATCGCGGTGAACGCGGACACTGCCAAGATCCTCGAGCGCGGACCGCGCATCGTCGCGATCGAAGTCGACCTCGGGTCCAAGCGCGCCAGCATTTTCTCCTGGGGCACTGGAGACGACGCGGAAGTCCCTGCGGTCTGGCTCGAGCGCACGGAGGAGACGCTCCACACGACGCGACTCAAGCGAGAAACGATAGTCAGCTTCCCCGAATTCACCGGATGGCGCGTCTACCTCGCCGAGGCCGGGAAGTACACGCTCCGCGTCGTGCTCGTGAAGGAGCGTGCCCAATGACCTCCTGCACCAACGGCCCGAACGGCGCCAAGTGCGTGACCTGCGAGGCGTGGGATTCGGCGATGGGGATGGTGCTGCTCGCGGAGCAAGAGCGTGCGATTGAGGCTGTTCAGCGCACCGCGTTTTTTGATTACCATCGGGAGATGCGTCAGATCTGGAAAGAGCGGGATGCGGAGTTGGTGGGCGCCATCAACACCCTCCGCAACGTGCTCGGGCGCACCATCGAGCGCCGGATTGACCTGGAGACGGGGAAGCCGTTCACCTTCCTGGGCGAGGAGCGCTCGAAGGCTTTGGCGTTGGCGGGGGAGGTGATGAAGTGAGAGACGATGCGCAAACTGGGGAAACCCGTGGAAGTGGGTATCCGGTGCATGAATGCCCGTCCTTCCGCGGCGGCACCGCGGGTCGCATGATTCGGGCGCGCCCTCATGCACCGCTTACGGAAGTGGTGGAGGTGAGGCCATGAGCGATCAAGAGACCGAGACCAATCAGACACTCACCCCAGAAGAGCGCAAGCTCATTCATCAATACCAGTGCGCCGCGATGGTGTACGGCTTCAACGAGATGGTGCGCACCGCGACCGACCTCGGCGAGAAGACGTTCTTTCGCGGCATGCGAGAGGGAGCGGAGCACCAGGCTCGCGACGCCGGCATGGAAGTGACAGTCGCAAAGAGCGGGTGGCCGACCGTGCTCACGCTCCAAGCGCAACCGCACGTCAAATTCGACGAGCGCGACATCGAGCTGATGCGCCAATGCGTCGCTCGTCACGACGAGGTACGCGGGTATGTGGCGTTGCCGCGTGAGAAGGTCGCGGCGGTCATGCTCGCCATCGTGAAGGCTACGGGCTTCGTGGAGAACGCGACGCAGCACTCGCTGGATCTCCACGAGGCCCTTGGGTCCGTGCCCGCTCCTACGGAGCCCATGGTGACGTTGCCCCGCTCAGCGGCGAAGGAGGCCCTCGAGACCATGCGGCACGTAGACGATGAGTACAACGTCAAGGAAGAATCCGAGTCGCGCCGCGCGTTCCGAACCGCCCTTGGTGAACCATGACCCCGCTCGACGCCTTCGCTGAACAGTTCGCCGCGCTTGTGCTTCAGCACGTAAAAGCGGGCGACGATCTCGTCGAGCTCCCTGGCCCGTTCGAGGCCAGCGCCGCGGAGCGGCTGCGCAAAAGCGGCGAGCTCCCCGCGCGCAAGGTCGGTCGACGCTGGTACGCGCGCAAGAGCGATATGCTCGCGCTCGTGCCGCCTCGCTCCGCCACCCCAGTCCAACCCGCCACCGACAACGACACCGAGAATTACGCTCGGCTCGTTCAGCGCGCACGATGAGCACCTTCCTTCGATCCACCTCCCCTCGCCGTCCGCATCGCTTTCGTCTTCGCCTTCGCGACGGCTCGAAATCGGAGCGGTTCGACTGTCCTCCCCGTCCTGACGGAGCGATGATGGGCGAGGCCGATGCGCGGGCGTACGCCGGGCGCATGCAGGCGCTCGAGGACAAGACGGGTGCGTTGCTCGCCATCCGACAGACGAAGCGCCCTACCCTCGCCAACGCTGAGACGACCGACCAGTGGCACGACCGCTTCGCGCCGACGCGGAAGGGTACGGTCAAGTACCGATCGTCGTGCGCGTCGGTGTGGCGGAAGTGGGTCTCGCCGCTGATCGGAGCGGTGCCCATGGTGAGCTTGGAGAAATCACATGCGGAGCTTGTGCGTGATGCGATCGACCAAGCGGTGAAGGATGGCCGGCTGCGCGGCTCGTCGCCAGCGAACACGTGGAGCGTGTTCACGTCCGCCATCCGAGCCTCGATGCAGTCGAAGGACAGGACGCTCGCGGTGCGCGCCTCTCTTCCCGACATCCTCGCGAACGTGCTCCCGCCAGACAACGGTGTGACCGCGGAGCGGACGTTCCTCTACCCCTCCGAGTTCGCCATGCTCGTCTCGTGTGAGAAGGTGCCAGCCGAGTGGCGAGAGCTCTACGTCCTCGCCGCGTACACGGGCCTGCGCCCCAACGAGCTTCGCGCGCTCGAGTGGCGCGACGTCGACCTCCGCGCGGGAATCATCTCGGTCGTCCGTGCGTGGGATGAGGGCGCGGGCGAGAGCCGCGAGTCGACCAAGTCGGAGGCGGGCCGGCGCATCATCCCGATCTTCCCTCCCCTCCACCCGTTGCTCGAGCAGATTCGTGCTCGTCGCGCCTCGCCGCGCGTGACGCTCATGCTCGACACGAAGAGCACCGACGTCACGGCGAACACGCTCCGCGAGCACATGCGCGCGGCGGGCCTCAGTCGCGTGCGCATCTTCCAGCGCACCGCTCACGACGAGCCGGCCGACTTCCGTACGCTGCGCGACTCGTATGCAACGTGGAGTGCACTCCAAGGAGTGCCGGTTCAGGTGCTTCAGCGACGCCTGGGGCACCGCGACATCGGCACCACGAATGGTTACGTAAAACAGGCCGAAGCGTTCCAGGGGGCCGCGCTCGGCAGCCCATTCGACCCCCTCCCCGCTTCGCTCATCAGTGGACCAGAATCTGGACCACTTCGCACGAAAGAAGGCAAAAACATGGTTGCGCGGGTAGGATTTGAACCCAACGAGAAGCACCACGGCGTGGCGTTTCTGCGGCAAATTGAGCGCTCGCTCCGCGAGAATGAGGGCGCATCGGGCGATAACTCCCCTGCCCTGGACCAGCTTTTGGACCAGCCTGGCGAGCCCCCGCATGTGACCGGGCTGGCCGTCGAGATGGGTCTCTACCACGCTCTCGAGCGAGCCGAGGTAGCGGGCGAGTGGCCGATCTCGGAGGATGAGTGACCCCCCGCGTCCACGCCTCCAACGAGGCCAGCGCGACCAAGGATCTCCGGACCCTCTGCGCCCAAGCGTACGCTGGCGACACAAAAGCATCGCGCGGCGCACTCGCAACGCTGGTCGGACCGCTCAGGAGCGCCGACGGAGTCACGCGAGAAACGTTGGAGCCGATCATGTTCGGCTTCGACAAACGGGTGACATGCCCCGCGTGCATCAGCGTCGTGCGCTCACGCGTGGCAAAGCTCCAAGCCGGCCTAGGCACCGTCGAGCGTCCCGCGATCGAAGGCTGCGGCGACACGTCGTGCGAGTGCGTCGCTCCGGGCGGCATGTCGACGAACGGCGGGTGCAATTGCAGCGAGCGGACCAAGCGCGCCGCGCTCCAGCAGTGGCGTCGGTACGCAATGGAGCTCGAGGCGAGGGTGCCTGCGGGCGACCCAACCCCCGCCGTGGGGAGTGGTGATGGTGATGGAAAGGAAGGCGTGTGATGGGAGAAAGCCACATGAGCCCGCGCTGCGTGCACTGCGAAGGACTTCTCGACCGAGGCGACCACTCCGCTTGCGCCAAGGCGCTCCGGCTCGCAGAGCATCATCGCCGCTATCCGTTCGAGTGTCCCCAGTGCCACGGCACGAAGCGGACGCAGAACGGCACCAAGGTCGTCAACGTTAGCCGAGAGATGACCGAGTTTGAGATCGGCCTATCCGACATCCGGAGCATGGCCCGCCCGATCATGACCAACGAAGAGCAGGTCGTTCCGGTCTTCGTTACGTGCGCTCTCTGCAACGGCGTGGGCCGACTGGAGAATGAGCCGAAGGCGATCATGGGCGTCGTGCGATGGGAGCGCCAGTGAAGGACGACTTCCTCCGCGACCCCGCCTGTCCCCAATGCGGCGTCGTGCACGAGCGCACGCGCGTCGGCGACTCGATGACGTTCGTCGTCGAGCCCAAACCCAAACCGACCTGCGGCTATCGAGGGTCGATTCCGTGGAGAGCGAAATGACCTTCTGGACCTTCCTCGATCGTAACGCTGCCATCATGCCGCTCGCGCTGCTCTTCATCTGCGGTGCGCTCCTCGGGTCGTGTGTCGCCGCTGCGCACGCCTACGAGGCTACTCACTCGTGCACGCCAACGGGTGGGAAGTGATGAATGAGTAACCTACCCCCTCCCCACCGGCCTAGGGATCGGCACGAGGCGCCCGCACGGTCCACACCGCGCGTGCGTCTCGGGCGGTCGGGCGGACGCATCCGCACGGCATGAGCAGCGGACGTACACGCGGAGCCCGCGCGTGAGGGAGAGGATGTAGAGCGTCATGCCGCTCTATCGGCTGCGGATTCTCAGGCGTTTCGTACTATTTTCAACAATCGACCGGGGAGGGGTTGCACGGGGACCCCCGTGCGCTATTGTTGATGAGTCGACGGCGCACAACCCCGGCCGACAGAGGAGACCGTCATGAACGACCAGAGCACTCTCGAGATTCGCGGCCGCAAGTACACTACCGCCGAACTTCGGGCGATTTGGAGCGAGAAGAACAATGCCGGCGAGGGGTTCTCTGACGACGGCCTCCGCGCCTCGGATGTCCCGATGTGGCAGTCGGACAGCGACGACGCGCCGAGCGTGATCGGTCGAGGCCGAGACGTGCTCCTAATCTCGAGCGAGGGTTGGGCCGTCAAGCTCTGACCTCGAGTCCCTGCCCTCTCCGGAGGGCAGCCCTCGGGGCCAGCACAACCGGCACCGGAACCACCAAGGAGACCACCATGAGCAACGCCATCGTCGTGCACATATCGAGCGACCCCAGTCACCTCGGCGCAGACGCAACGTCCGACGACGTCGACGCTCTCGTCATCAGCCTGCAAGAGCGGCTGCGCTGCTCGCCCTATGTCGAGGGCCGCGACGTGGTAGTTGCGCCGCGCCGCGACCTCGATGACGCGTGGGCCATCGTGGAGGATCATTCGCTCCCGGGGGTCCGTCAGCTCGTAGAGCGAACGTACCGTGACATGGATCTGTAACGTGCTATTTCTTCTTCTCCGGCGCCCGCGGCCGGTCTCGTTGAACCAGGCTTTTCGGCATCACCACGGTCGCTCGCCTACCCGTTGTTTTCCCCCGCTCACCTCACGGCGAGCGGGGGTCTCTTTTTGCAAGCCTCCCCCGCGGCCCACAACGGCCCGGGGGAGATGACGCCACCAGGGCGCCCCGGAGACCCGGGAGGCGCCCTTACGGCGTGAGAGGAGCCTAGCACCATGGCCGCCAAACGCCGACGCGGAGACGCCACCCAACCCGAGGCCGCCCGCACAAACCGCAAGGTCTCGACCCGATTGACCCCCGAACACCGCGAGGCCGTCGAGGAGCTCGCCGCGCGCCACGAACTCGCCGTGTCGCAGGTGCTCACCCTGGCCATCGCGCTCGCCCTGCGAGAAGGCGCGCTCGAGGCGGCGTGCGTGGAGGCGAAGATGTGGAGTGATGCGCTAGGCGGCAAAAAGCCGCTCTAGCCAAGAATCGACAGTTCAACATGTCGATTGGCTTGCACGGGGACCCCCGTGCGCTATAATAAACCTCATGAAGAACGGCAGCGACGAACATGTCCGGGCACTCCTCACCATCAAGACGCGCCTCGCGGGCCTCTCGACGCCGACTCTCAAGGAGGTTGTCGCGCAGACGTTCGCGAACGACGATGACGGCGCAGGCGAGGTTATGCACCACGCAATTCGCGAGCTGGAGAAGCGTATCCCGGAGGGCGAGTTCGTCGCGTTTTTGAACTCGTTTTGATGGTTACTGATGGGGGCGTGGAATCGCCCCCTCGGATGTCTCTCGGCCAGTGGGCAAGGGCGAACCGCCGAGTCGTTCGCGCCGACGTCGAGAGCCACATCCACGCCGGGCTCCGTTCGAGACCGCGCTGGAAAAGCTGGGCCCGATGGTTCGAGGCGAAGCTGGCCGAGCTCCGTGCCGCGGCTGACGAGACGTTGCGTGACTACGAGAGCGCGCTTGAGCGGGGCGACGTGCTGCCGCCAGTCGAAGAGACTCCCGCCGAGAGGCTACGTCGCAAGGCGGAAGGCGTCGGACCAGCGGCGGAAGCGGCAAAGCGACTGCTCGCGAAAAAGTCAGTCAGATAATGGCGCCCTCGGGCATCCATACTTCGGAGGCCAGGATGTACGATCGCTGTCGACATTGCGGGGGAGAGATTGTGCCGGACGACAACACGTGCCCGTGCTGTACGCGCGGCAGCTACTGCTACCGGTGCATGTTGGGTGGGGAGGACGCCGTGTGCTCCGTGCCTAGCCTCGAGTCTTGTGTGCTTTGCGTGGGCGGTAACGCCCGAGAAGGAACCGTCATGCTGAAGGTTTTAGAGGTATCGCACCTCGATCATGGTCTCTCCACCGAACACGTGGCCTGGCTGACGTCGGAGGTCAATTCGCGGATCGCCGCTGGGCTCGCGCCCGGCAAGGTTCACGTCATCGAGCTGGACATCCCGCAGCCGCTCGGCGGG
>JAAFHT010000127.1 GCA_013297625.1 Actinomycetota bacterium
CCCGCCTCTGCCAATGCGGCGCCGACGGCAGCGAGCCATGGCCAGCGGTCGTCGTCAGTGAGCGGGATGCCCGCAGCCATCTTTGCGACGTTCGCCGCCGGGTGCAGGTCGTCACCGTCGATGAATAGCACGCCGAGCGTCGCGGCAAGTGCTGCGCCGACCGTGGACTTGCCGGAGCCACTAACGCCGCCAACCACCACGAGTGGCTTTTGCCTGTGCGTCGTCACAGTCTGAGTGCTCACCCAGCCAACCTAGTAGCCTTGACCGCGGACTTAGCAAGGAACAAAGGGAGAAAATCGTGGCTGCTCAGGCGAACATCGGCGTTGTTGGAATGGCTGTGATGGGGTCAAACCTCGCACGCAACCTCGCGAGCCGTGAGGGCAACACGGTTGCGATCTTCAACCGTTCATTCGAGAAGACCCAGACGGTGCTCGATGCGCACCCAGAGGCCGAGTTCGTTGCGGCAAAGACCTACGAAGAGTTTGCGGCATCCCTGTCGAAGCCGCGCACCGCGATCATCATGGTGCAGGCAGGGAAGGGTACCGACGCCGTCATTGACGCGCTGACCGAGGTCTTCGAGCCCGGCGACATCATCGTCGACGGTGGCAACGCACTCTTTACCGACACGATCCGTCGCGAGAAGGCCGTGCGCGAGACGGGAATCAACTTCGTCGGCGCCGGTATTTCTGGTGGCGAAGAGGGCGCACTGCTCGGCCCGTCGATCATGCCCGGTGGTTCTGACGAGTCGTGGGTGACCCTCGGCCCGATCCTGAAGTCGATTGCCGCAGTTGCCGAAGGCGAGCCGTGCGTCACGCACGTTGGCCACGACGGTGCAGGCCACTTCGTCAAGATGATCCACAACGGCATCGAGTACGCAGACATGCAGCTCATTGCTGAGGCCTACGACCTCATCCGTCGCGGCACGGGCAAGTCCCCGGCCGAGATCGCCGACATCTTCGCTGAGTGGAACACGGGCGAGCTTGAGAGCTACCTCATCGAGATCACCGCAGAGGTGCTCAAGCAGGTTGACGCGTCAACCGGCAAGCCGCTCGTTGACGTCATCGTCGACCAAGCGGGCTCGAAAGGTACAGGCGTCTGGACCGTTCAGAACTCGCTCGACCTCGGCATCCCGGTCAGCGGCATCGCAGAAGCCGTGTTCGCCCGCTCGCTGTCGTCGAAGCCCGCGCAGCGTGCCGCGGCGACCGACCTTCCTGGTCCGTCGTCCGACTCATTCACCCCTGCCGACCCCGATGCGTTCATCGAGGGCGTGCGCCTTGCACTCTACGCGTCAAAGGTCATCGCCTACAGCCAAGGCTTCGACGCGATCGTCGCCGGTGCTGAACAGTACGGCTGGGACATCAAGAAGGGCGAGATCGCCAAGATCTGGCGCGGTGGCTGCATTATTCGCGCGCGCTTCCTCAACCGCATCACAGAGGCCTACGCCGAGAACCCGGGCCTCGTCGCTCTCGTGACCGCGCCGTTCTTCGTTGATGTCATGGCAAAGGCGCAGACAGCGTGGCGCAACGTCGTTGCGGATGCTGCTCACGCAGGAATCCCGGCGCCGGCCTTCTCGTCGTCACTCGCCTACTACGACGGCCTGCGCGCCGACCGCCTGCCCGCAGCCCTCGTGCAGGGTCAGCGCGACTTCTTCGGTGCTCACACCTACAAGCGCGTGGACAAAGAGGGTACGTTCCACACGCTGTGGTCGGGCGACCGGTCAGAGATCGAAGCGGTCGACAGCCACTAGACCCACAGGGGCTTCTCGTCACCGAGGGCTCGAGGGCCGCGCGCAAACTGCAGCGGCTCGCCCCCGATGGTGAGCGGGCTCTGAAGCAACCGCGCATCACCCCACGGGGTGTCGAGGGGCGTCGTGTCGAGGGCAGGAGCCGCGGCCGGCGGAACGAGCTGCAGCGGCAACTCGCGCGCTGTGCGGGCTAGCGAGAGCCGCGCGGCCCAGCCGGTGCCATCCACCCGCCGGCGGCGCATGCCCTCGAGCGCGGCAGCAGCAGCGAGGTACCCGGTCGCGTGATCGAGCGCTTGAATGGGCAGCGGTGACGGGTTCTCGTCACCGTTGAATGCGATCCCTGTCGACATTTGCACAAGCGAGTCAAAGCCTCGGCGCTCACGCCACGGGCCACTCCAGCCGTAGGCATCGATTGCCACATCGATGATTCCGGGGCGCAACTCTGCAATGCGCTCGGTCGTGAGTCCAAGCCGGTCGAGAGCGTCGGCACGGTAGCCGTGCACGATCACATCCGCGTTCGCGATCAGCTCGCTGAGCTTTCGCAAACCACCTGCCGCGTGCACGTTCAGGCGAGCGGTGCGCTTGCCGAGAGTCATGTCGGCGACGACGGCAGGTTCATCCCAGTCCGGTGGATCAATGCGCAGAACATCGGCGCCAAGGCCGGCCAAGAATCGCGTAGCAACAGGCCCGGCAATCACCCGGGTCAAGTCGAGCACCCGAAAGCCACCCACGTCGCCCGTGCCGGTTGCTTGCCAATCGATGAGAGGCTCGGCAGCAAGCGCTATACCCTGTGGATGCTGCGCCCACTCGTCAGCGCTGCGAAGCACGGCGGCCGCTCCCCCGGCCTCCACGATTGCCATCTCGAGCTCGGAGCCGTTCCACGCCGCCACCGCAGCGACAACGTCTGCTCGTTCCGCGCGCGACTCTGCCTCGAAATCTCGCTCGGGTTCCGGCGCCTGCCCAACAATTGCCGCGCCCGTGCGTGGCCTACTCCGCTCAACAACGTCGAGAACGAGCAGTGTAGCGAGCCGGTGGTGTGGTGCGTTCGTGTGTAGCCGAATCCAGCCGTCGGCCGTGCGATAGTCGCCAGCGAGCGAATCCCACGGGCTCGGAATTTGCCAGCCGAGCGGGTGCACTGCCTGACGGAACCACGCGTCGGCGAGCGGCTGGCTGACGGCAACGGAGCCGCGGCCGGCGGCAAGCCCTGCGGCCGCTAGCGCACTGGAGGCAAACTCCGACACGGCATAGCGGCTGTCGAGGGTAGCCTCGCCGGCGATCTCGACGGTGGGCGTCGGCTCCCCCGGGCGCACAGCAGCCCAGAACGCGTCGAGAATCGTCATGGCTTCAGCGTAAGCAGTCGAACGAGGTGCGCACTACCAAGCACGCCAGCCGCCACCACGATCGCCAACCAGGGCAGTGAAAGTGCAAGGGCGAGGCATCCGACGAGCCCGACACCGCTCACCCAGCGCGGCAGCCAGCGCGCGGCAGCCGATTGCCGCAATGCCGCCGTGTTCGCGATCGCGTAATAGCCAAGCACCGCGCAACTTGAGAACCCGATGAGCGTCGTCGGATCGAGCAGCACCACGGCGGCAACACCGATGAGGGCGAACGCGATCTCCGCAATCACGGGCGTACCGGTGCGCGGCCACACGAAAGCGACAGGGCCGGGCAGGTCGCGTTCTCGCGCCATAGCGAGTCCGGTGCGGCTCAGGCCGGCGAGAATGCCGAGGAGCGAGCCGAGACACGCAACGCCGGCGATCACGCGGATCGCGACGTCCATTGCCTCACCTGCCCGTGCCCCAGCTGCCATGCCGCCGTTCGCCCCGCCACCGACAGAAAGGTCGACGAGAAGGTCGGCAACCGGAGAGGTCGATACCGCGAGAGCTGCAGGGCCAAGCACGAGCAAACACGCGCTGCCGACTGCCGCGTAGACGAACAGGGTGGTGCCGAGCGCCGACACAACCGCGCGCGGAAGTGTGCGTCTCGGATCGCGTACCTCTTCACCGAGCGTCGCGATGCGGGCATACCCGGCGAAGCTAAAGAAGAGGATTGCCGCGGCACGCAGCACCCCGAATGGCTCGAAGGCCGTGGCGGTCTGCGCTGCCGTGTGGGCTCCCGGCAGAGCAGTCGCGAGCACGATTACCAGACCGCCCACTACGACGGCGACGACCACGGCACTTACGACTGCGGTACTGCGAATGCCCGAGATGTTGATAACCGCCAGAACGACAACCGCGACGACAGCGAGCAGCCGCGGTTGCGACGGCAGCAGGTATTGCCCGGCGATCAGAGCAATCGCGGAGACGGATGCCGTCTTGCCAGTCAGAAACAGTACACCGGCCGAGAACCCGATTCGCGGCCCGAGCTCGCGTCTGCCGTAGGTGTATGCACCGCCAGACACCGGGTGCGCCATCGCCAGTTGCGTTGTGCTCAACGCGTTTGCCGTTGCAACGACAGCAGCGAGTGCGAGCGCCAGCGGAAGCCACGAGCCCGCGGATGCCGCGGCGGGAGCCCAGACAAAGAAGACCCCGGCGCCGA
>JAAFHT010000129.1 GCA_013297625.1 Actinomycetota bacterium
AGAGGACGCCTCATGACCATCACCCAGCCCGTCGGCCTCGCGCCGGCGGATCGCGCCGTGCGCTTGCTCGGCGGCGACCTCACCGAGACGGCCCTGCGGCTGCACCTCGACGGACTCACGGGCGTCGACGCCGTGGGCCTCGAGCAGCGCGCCGCAGGACTCAGCACGCGCTCGATCAAGACGAGCTCGAAGGCCTGGGCTCTCGACACGATCATTCGCACGTGCGACCTGACGACGCTCGAGGGTGCCGACACCCCCGGCAAGGTGCGCTCGCTCGTTGCGAAGGCCATCACGCCCGATGCGAGCGACCCGACCACCCCGAGCGTCGCAGCAGTGTGTGTGTATGGCGACATGGTGGGCTACGCCGTCGAGGCGCTGGGCAGCCGGCACGCCGCGGGAGGTACGGAGGGCATCCAGGTTGCCGCCGTCGCCACCGCGTTCCCCTCGGGGCGCGCGAGCCTTGCGATCAAGCTCGCCGACACGCGCGATGCCGTGGCGGCCGGTGCCGATGAGATCGACATGGTCATCGACCGCGGCGCGTTTCTCAGTGGTCAGTACGGGGTCGTGTTCGACCAGATCGTTGCCGTGCGCGAGGCGTGCAAGCGCCCCGACGGCAGCCACGCGCACCTCAAGGTCATTCTCGAGACAGGCGAACTGCAGACGTACGACAACGTCAAGCGGGCATCCTGGCTCGCGATTCTCGCCGGGGCCGACTTCATCAAGACGTCGACGGGCAAGGTGAGCCCTGCGGCCACCCTGCCGGTCACGCTGCTCATGCTCGAGGTCATTCGCGACTGGCACCGCCTGACGGGCGAGAAGATCGGCATGAAGCCGGCCGGCGGCATCCGTGCCTCGAAAGATGCCGTGCGGTACCTCGTCACGGTCGCCGAGACCGTGGGCGAAGAGTGGCTCACGCCGCAGCTGTGGCGTTTCGGCGCCTCGAGCCTCGTGAACGACGTGTTGCTGCAGCGCCAGAAGATGCGAACCGGTCACTACAGTGGCCCCGACTACGTGACGGTGGACTAGATCATGGCCTTTCTCGAATACGCAGCGGCGCCCGAGTCGGCGTCGATTCTGAACCTCAAGGCGCAGTACGGCCTCTTCATCGACGGTGAGTTTGTCGACGGTCACGGCGAGGTCTTCGACACCATTTCGCCCGCGACCGAACAGGTGATTGCGAGCATCGCGCAGGCCACCGCCGGTGATGTGGATGTCGCGGTTGCCGCAGCGCGGCGCGCCTACGACCGCGTATGGTCGCGCATGTCAGGCAGCGATCGCGGCAAGTACCTCTTCCGCATCGCGCGGCTCGTGCAAGAGCGCGCCCGCGAACTCGCGGTCGCCGAGAGCCTCGACAACGGCAAGCCCATTCGTGAGACGCGCGACGTCGACGTGCCGCTCGTTGCCGCGTGGTTCTTCTACTACGCCGGCTGGGCCGACAAGCTCGAACACGCGGGCCTCGGCCCGAACCCTCGGGCGCTCGGGGTAGCCGCGCAGGTCATCCCGTGGAACTTCCCGTTGCTCATGCTCGCGTGGAAGATTGCCCCGGCTCTCGCCGCCGGCAACACCGTCGTGATCAAGCCCGCCGAGACGACGTCGCTCACGGCGATGCTCTTCGCCGAGATTCTGCAGCAGGCCGACCTTCCCGCGGGTGTCGTCAATATCGTGACGGGCCCGGGCTCGACGGGCCAGGCGCTCGTCACGCACGACGACGTCAACAAGGTGGCGTTCACGGGCTCGACGAACGTCGGCCGGATGATCGCGCGCCAGGTCGCCGGTACCCAGAAGCGCCTCACGCTTGAGCTCGGCGGCAAGGCCGCCAACATCGTGTTCGACGACGCTCCGATGGATCAAGCCATCGAGGGCATCGTCAACGGCATCTTCTTCAACCAGGGCCACGTGTGCTGCGCGGGCTCGCGCTTGCTCGTGCAAGAGAACGTGCACGATGAGGTCATCGACCGCCTCAAGGCGCGGCTCTCGACGCTGCGCATGGGCGACCCGCTCGACAAGAACACCGACATCGGCGCGATCAACTCGGCCGCGCAACTCGAGCGCATTCGCACTTTGAGCGACACGGGCGAGAACGAGGGCGCTGAGCGCTGGACCGCCGACTGCCGCATCCCCGAGAAGGGTTTCTGGTTCGCCCCGACGATCTTCACCAAGGTGAGCGCGGCCCACGCGATCGCCCGCGAGGAGATCTTTGGGCCGGTGCTGTCGGTGCTCACGTTCCGCACTCCGGCCGAAGCGATCGCGAAGGCCAACAACACGCCCTACGGCCTCTCAGCCGGTATCTGGACCGAGAAGGGCAGCCGCATGCTCGCGCTCGTCGACCAGCTTCGTGCGGGCGTCGTGTGGGCGAACACCTTCAACCGCTTCGACCCCGCGTCGCCCTTCGGCGGTTACAAAGAGTCGGGCTACGGCCGCGAGGGTGGTCGCCACGGGCTGGCCGCCTACTTGGAGGCGAGCGGGTGGGATGCTCCGGCATCGCTGAGCGCAGCATCCGGTGCCTCTTCCCCCCGATCTGCCAAGAAGACCCGGAAGGCGGTCGCGAAATGAGCCGACTCACCGTGCCCAAGACCTACAAGCTCTACATCGGCGGCAAGTTTCCGCGCAGTGAGAGTGGTCGTACCTACGAGGTCGTCGCGAGCGATGGCTCGTTCTTGGCCAACGCCTCTCAGGCGTCGCGGAAGGATGCCCGCGATGCCGTGGTTGCCGCTCGTGCGGCGGTTGGCGGATGGTCGGGCGCCACGGCCTACAACCGCGGGCAGGTCATATACCGCATCGCCGAGCTGCTCGAGGGGCGTCGCGCGCAGTTCGTCGACGAGATCGTGCACTCCGAGGGCGTCTCTGCCGCTGATGCGGGCGCACAGGTCGATCTCGCGATCGACGTGTGGGTCTGGTACGCCGGCTGGGCCGATAAGTACGCGCAGGTGGCGGGCAACGCCAACCCCGTGTCGGGGCCGTTCTTCAACCTCTCGGTGCCCGAGCCGACGGGCGTCGTGGCGGCGGTCGCGCCGCAGGGCGTGACGGGTGGCTCGCTGCTCGGTCTCGTCTCGGTGCTCGCGCCGATTGTCGTGAGCGGAAACACCGTCGTGGTCGTCGCCGATGAACGCGCGCCGCTGTCGGCGATCTCGCTGAGCGAGGTGCTCGCGACTTCGGATGTTCCGGGGGGTGTCATCAACATGCTCACGGGTTCAGCGGCTGAGATCATGCCGTGGCTCGCTGCGCACGCCGACGTGAACGCGCTCGACCTCACGGGCGCCGGATCGATCACGGGCGCGAAGGGCGAAACCTGGGTCGACCTGCAGCTGGCGGCGGCCGAGACGCTCAAGCGTGTCGTGGCACCCGTGGCGGGCATCCCGCGCCCGGCGCTCGAGCGCATCACGGCGTTCGTCGAAACAAAGACGGTTTGGCACACGAAGTCGATGCTGTAGCCCGTCGCGGGCGGCTTCGGCCTCGGTCAACTCATGCCGGAAGGCGAGAAAGTGTCTGGGCCGCCGTCAATGGCCGGTGGCCTGTCTGAGCGTTGCGAACGAGCCCGACGAGGGCGGCGTTGACCGGGGTGGGGATACCGATCGAGTTGCCGTAGTCGACGATGACGCCGTTGATCGCGTCGACCTCGGTCTTTCGACCACGACGGATGCTCTGCAGCATTGAGGCGGGGTTGGGCACGTCGCCCATGCCAGCGGCGAGAAGCTGGGCGAGCTCGGCCGCCGCGTCGGTGCCGCCCGCGCGTACGCGAGCGATGGCCTCCGCATCCACCGCCCCGATGCGTCCCCAGGTGATGCCCGCGGCGTCGCCGACCGCGACAGTCTCGACCATGCCGCGCGCGAGGACGGCGCGCAGGGCCGGGTCGGCGACGGTTTGCTGCACGCTCAGTCCCGTGATGGCGGGCAAGGCGTTGACCTGGTTGATGAGCAGCTTGGTCCACTGTGCGCCGCGAATGTTCTCGGCGAGCACGAGTTCGGCGGGGAGTGCCTCGCGCAGCAGCGGTTCGGCGACGGACACGGCTGCGGGGTCACCGCCGAGCGTGAGGCCGTTGGGGCCGGTGACGGTGATGTGGCCGGGGCCCGTGAGGCTCACCGCGAAGAGGGCGAGGCCGATGGCGACGGGGGAGTGCGGCAGGGCATCCCGCACCGCGTCTTCTCCGCCCAGGCCGTTCTGCAGCACGAGCACGGGCGTGCCATCGTGGGTGGCCCACGGGGCGAGCGCCTCGGCGGAGTCGTGCGCTTTCGT
>JAAFHT010000135.1 GCA_013297625.1 Actinomycetota bacterium
GGGCTCCGCGCTCGAGTCATCGTAGACACCCGTCGTGCGCCGGTCGGCGATGCCCACCGCCCACTCTGTGAGTGTCTTCTCGTCGAACGTCGGCCCGTGGAATCCGCGCATGTCGGCCTGCAGCCACGCGTGAAACAACGGCGCGTCAGCCGTGTCGACAAGGGTGAGGCGAAGGCCGTCTTTGGCGAGAGTCTCAGCCGACGGTGCGTCTACGGGGAGGGTCTTCTGGTCCATGCAGCAAGCGTACGGCCCGCCTGTGACTAGATCTCCAGCGCGCCGCTGTAGACGAGCTCGGCGGGGCCGCTGAGGGCAACGTGCTCGCCGTCCTCCGTGAGGAACACGCGCACACCGAGCGTGCCGCCTGGCACCTCAACGCGCCACTGGTTCGGTGCACCCTCGCCCGCCCAATGCCGCACGGCGAGAGCCGCCGCCGCCGCACCCGTGCCGCACGACAGGGTTTCGCCGCTGCCACGTTCGTGCACGCGCATCCGGATGTAGCCGACGCCATCCTTGACCAGCGGGTCTGCGGGAACCACGAACTCCACGTTCGCGCCCTCCGGTTGCACAGGGTCAAGCACGGGGATCACCGTGAGGTCTGCGGCATCCAGTTCTTCTTCGCTCGCCAGAGCGACAACAACGTGCGGGTTGCCAACATTGATGCCGAGGCCTGGGCGCGCAACCGGCAGGTCGCGGGCGTGCACAGTTGCATCGTTGCCGTCGAGGCGCCAGCGGCCAAGATCTACCTGAAAACCACTGAGGTTCATCTGCACGTCGCGCACACCGCCGCGCGTGCCAATCGGCAGCGTGTCTCCGGGGTTCAGCTCGGCCAGACCATTGTCGATCAGATAGCGAGCAAAAACGCGGATGCCGTTGCCACACATCTCAGCAACCGACCCGTCACTGTTGTGGTAATCCATGAACCACTCGGCGTGCGGATCCTCCTCGAGAATCGCCGCCCCTTCTGGGATGTTCGCAGAGCGTACAGCGCGCAGCACGCCATCCCCACCAACACCAAAGTGGCGGTCGGCAAGAGCCGCGAGCTGCTTTGCGCTCAAGTCGACGGAGCCGTCGGGGTCGGCAAAGAGCACGAAGTCGTTTCCTGTGCCGTGCCCCTTGGTGAAATTGATCTGTACCACGCACTCAGCTTACGTCCCGATGAGGCACAGCCTCATCGGCGCTGGGGTCGCGCAATCGCGATGCGATTGCCCAAAGCTCCACCGCGCGGCCCTTTAGTGAAGTTGATCTGTACCACTCCTCTAGCCTAGGTCTGATGCGCCGTTCACTGTTCCTCGTTTCCGCCTCGTCCGCTGCGGCGCTGGTCGGGTTTTACCTCACCCTCGGCACCGTTCCTCTGTTCACCGTCGCAAGCGGACACGGTGTGATCGGTGGCGCCCTCAGCACAACCGTGTTCATGGCGGCGACCGTCGCAACCGAACTCGGAACGACCGAGTTGATGCGACGCATCGGGGCTCCGCTCACCATCACCCTCGGCGTAATACTTTTGGCCGTGCCCGTGTTCGCCCTACTGTTCGGGTCGAGCTTGCCGCTCATCCTCGGGGTAAGCGTCGTGCGCGGTGCCGGTTTTGCCCTCGTCGTGATCGCGGGTGCTGCGATGATCCCCGCGCTCGCACCGCCAGAGCAACGAGGCCGCGCGGTCGGGGCGTACGGGGTTGCGGTTGGCGCGCCATCCATCGTCGTTCTGCCCCTCGGAGTGTGGCTCGTCGATACGGTCGGCTTCGACGCCATCTTCATTGCCGCAGGGGTTACCGGGCTGTTCGGGCTCTGCATCCTGTTCGTGCGTGCCCACGTGCGCCCGAGCGAAGTGCACGGGATGCTGCGCATACTTCGCCTGCCAGGCGTGCGACCGCTCGCCGCGGCCTTCTTTCTCTCGGCCCTTGCCTACGGCCTTCTGGTCACGCTGATCCCACTCGCGGTGCCTGACCCTGGCGTCGCCGCCCTCGCCCTGCTCGCCTACAGCGTCGCGTCAACCGGCCTGCGCCTTCTTTCCGGCCGCTTTGCGGATGCCAACGACCCGCGCAGGCTCTTCATCCCCGCGCTCGTTCTGGCAGCAATTGCCCTGATCCTCGTACCGTTGGCCCCCGGCTTCATCGTCGGCAGTGCGTTGTTGTTCGGCGCCTCATTCGGCACGATGCAAAACACGGTAATTCACGTGTTCTTTGCGAGCACGGGGCCGAGCGGTTACGGGGCGTCGAGCGCTATCTGGAACCTTGCGTTCGACACCGGCATCGCTCTCGGAGCTCTCGCCTTCGGTGTGCTCGGAGCGTTCTACGCGCCGCTCTGGGCCGCGGCAGCAGCAATCGTTGCGATCGCTTTCGTCGTGAGATCCGGGTCATCGGCATCAAGCCAGGTAACAACCGGGTAGCGCCGAAACCAGCTCACCTGCCGCCTGGCATACTTGCGCGTCAGTGCTTGCGCTTGCCCAACAGCCTCGCGCTCGGTCAGCTCCCCACGCAGCTGCGCGAGCGCCTGCGCATAGCCAATCGCCCGCGCCGCGGTCGTGCTCAGCTCGCCGAGGCCTGCAGCCTCATCCACAAGACCGTCACGCCACATGCGCTCAACCCGTTCGTCGAGGCGCCGCGTCAGCACCTCACGCTCCACCCGTAACGCCAGAACAACGGTCGGATGCCAGAACGCGTGCTCATCGGGCAGACCTGCGCCGAACGGTTTGCCGGTCAACTCGATCACCTCGAGCGCCCGGATAATCCTGCGCACATTGCGCGGCCCGATCCCCGCAGCGGCCGCCGGGTCTTTCGCCTGCAACTCCGCAAACAGGATGCCCGGGCCCTCGTTCTCTGCCCGTGCTTCCAGCGCTGCCCGCACGCCTTCATCCGTGCCAGGAAACTGGAAGTCGTTGATCACACTCGACACATACAGCCCGGATCCGCCGACCAACAACGCTGTCGCCCCGCTCCCCTCAATCCGCTCGATCTCTGCGCGCGCCGCCACCTGATAGTCGGCAACGCTCGCGTCATCGCTCGGGTCGAGAACATCGATCATGCTGTGCGGAATACCCCGGCGTTCGGCAACTGGCAGCTTGGCCGTACCAACATCCATGCCCCGGTACAGCTGCATCGCGTCCGCGTTCACAACCTCTGCGCCCAAACCCGCGCCTCGCCCAGTGCCCGAACCCGTGCCCGAACCCATGCCCGTGCCTCGCTGCGCGAACTCTTCAGCGAGGTCGAGGCTCAGCGCCGACTTACCGGTACCAGTCGCACCGACAACGGCGACGATCATGCGCGTACTTTCATAGGCTGCGGCTGGTCACCGTGTGCGTGCGTTCATCGAGCGCGGCCGCTCGCTAGCGAAGGTCGTCGGTTGAGCTGTAGATCGGGGTCGTGACCCCGGCATCCGCACCAAGGCCGGCACCAACGCGCAAAGTCGGCATGCCGAGAACGGCGCGGCCTTCGCTCGCGACCGACGTCGTGCCGTGCGCCGGAACAGCACAGCTCTCCGCCTCCGCACGATCAAACGCATCGCCCGCGCGCGTGCGACGCAATGCGCTCGGCTCGCTGGCCACCAGGTAGAACGTGGATGCTTCCGTGATCGTCACGGTGACAACATCACCGGGGCGCGGCTGCTCGCCATCGACCGGAACATCGAAGTGCACGAGACGCGAATCCTCCGAACGACCAGCCCAGCGATCGCCCTTGCGACCCTTCTCCGCGCTCACGAGCACCTGCACGGTTTCGCCGACAAGCTTCTCGTTCTCTTCGCGCGTGATGCGGTCTTGCAGGGCGGTGAGGCGCTCGAAGCGCTCCTGCACAACGGCCTTCGGAACCTGGTTGGGCATCGTCGCTGCCGGGGTCCCTGGGCGAATCGAGTACTGGAACGTGTACGCCGTTGCAAACCGTGCGGCCT
>JAAFHT010000082.1 GCA_013297625.1 Actinomycetota bacterium
TATCAGTCCACACCCAGCGCGGATGCTCGCCCTCACGCTCGCGCACGGCCTGCGCCAGTGACGCTTGGGCGACAAGCTCGACAGCCCCATCGTCGTCGATCAGCGCGACGCCGTCGGGGCGCCGGTCGACAACGATGTGCATGCCCCCAGTCTGCCGGTGCGCGGCGACACTCGCCGCCGCGCACCGCGCGGGTCAACAGTCGTAGTAGAAGTAGGCGGGAGCGCTGAACTGCACGATCGCCCCGCCTTGCGCAAAGCTACTGACGCCCCACGCTTCAGGGTCGTCAACGCTCGCTACCTGGAGATCTGAGTAGACAATGATCCATCCGCCGTTGTCGACGGTCGACACCCCTCCGAGAGCCGCGACGCTGGCAATCGCGTCGCCCACCGAGAAACCGGCGCTCGCAACGATCGGAATACCGCCCGTTGTGCTCGCTCCGTCGACTGTCATCAGGAACATCGCTCCCGGACCAGCGGCAAAGCTCGGCGGGTCGTAGAGGTGCATTCCACCCCAACTCGACACCGTGGTCTCTGCCGAGCACACGGTTCCGGCCTCAACCAACGCCGTGGGTGTCTCCCCCAGTGCCTCAGAGAGCTGTGTGAGGGCCGTATCAGGGTCGACGGTATACGCCAGTTGCAGCACAACCACTCCGTCGGTGTCGGTCACGGTCACACCCTTCGCGGCGACGGTGATGAGTGCCGCCGGTGCGGGCTCGGGCGTCGGAGTCGGAGTCGCCTCCGCGCTTGCCGTCGACGTCGCCTCAGCAGCGGGCGTCGCAACCGGCGTCGGGCCCGCGCACCCCGCGATCACGAGCGTCGAGAGCACGATCGACAACAGGGCAGGCACAGTGCGCAGTGCGGGGGGTCTAGTCACGACGCCACCTTATCGACGAATGCGCGTCACATCGATGGGTAACCTCGAGGTGCTGGGCGCCAACAAACGAGGTCTAGTGAAGCAGGCTTCCATCCTCCGCCAGCACGTTCTTCTCCCCCGCCTCGACCCGGAACGGGAAACGGTTCTGCTTCGGCGGCAACGGGCAGTTGAAGGCGTAGCTGAAGGCACACGGCGGCAAGATCGCCGTGTTGAAATCGAGGGTGATCGAGCCGTCGGGGTTCGGGGCCAGAAACAAGAATCGGCCGACGCTGTAGGTGTCATCACCGTTCGTGGCATCAGCGAAGACGAGTTGCAACGCACGCCCTGACTTGAAGGCGGCGACGTCATACTCGACGCCATTATGCGTGAAGCGAATCTCGCCCGGCACGACCTCGCCGCGGGTCTTGCCGTCATCTTTCAAGTGCTCAAAGCCCACAACGGTGCCGCCCTCGATCTCGCGGAAGGTTCCCGTGACGACCCATTCGGGCGCGTAGTCAAAGGCATCGATTCCGCCAAAATTCTCGATGCCATCGCTCTGCGCATCCCACACGCGCAGGGCATAGAGCCCGTCATCACCGGCAATGACAAAGCCCGTGGTGTGCTCGTTGAAGACGATCGCACTCGGGCTGGGGTCGTCTTTACCGCGCACGAGCACCGTGCCGTCAACGAGCGAGCCGTCTACGTGGATGCCCTCCGCTGCCTCTGCCGTCACCAGCAGCCCGCTCGTTCCGAGGGGCGCAGGCGCCCAGCGGCCAGGCACTCCCCACACCGTCTGCTCATCGGCAACCCACTGAGTGTTGACGAGCGCGAGCGGGCCTTGCGGCTGCACGGCTGCGAGCGCTCGGCGCTCGCGGAACGTTGCGTAGCGTTCGGCGGGAGAGGCGGGGGCGGCGTCGGTCATATGTCCATCCTGGCGGTCTCAGAGCGGTGAACAGTGCAACGGACGCCGTGGCGAGGTGATTCCCACTGCCGCACAGTCGGACGGGCTAGAAGAGCGCAGAGGGCCGCGCGAGGCCGACGACGAGCCCGAGCAGAGCCAGGCCATTGGCGATTGTCAGAACGGTATGCAGAGCATCCGTGCGCGCATCGGACTGTACGCCCAGTTGCCAGCGACGCTCGACGAGCCACATCGCGGCCGCGAGCAGCAAGATCACGATCGTCAGCACGCGCACTATCGGTGCGGGCGGCGCTGCGGCAATGATGCCGATGACCTGGTAGAGCGCCACAACGCCCCACGGAACGATCGCGAGAGCCGCTGCGAGGCTGTACGGCCACGCGGCCGCACGCTGGTCTGCCCCAGCCCGACTCTGCACCCAGAGCAGGCCGACGGATGCCGCAGCTACCGCATAAAGCACGATGAGGGCGCCCGCCTCGGTAATGCCATTGAGCAAAGCGACCATGAACACCGTGATGCCCGCGATCTGCGAGAGCTCGAGCATCCGCACATCACGCTGTCGCTCGACCGACACCCCGCGCGACGCGAGCACAAGACTCAGCAGTCGGGCCACAACAGAGACCAGCAACACGATGGCAGACGCCGCGGCAAGATCAACTGTTGCGAAAGCACCAGGGCCGCCCGCGGGCAGCGTGAGCGACACCGGCAGCACTATCGAGGCTCGATTGAGGGCCACGACGAACAAGGCGATCGCAACGACGAGGTGAACGGCGACGGCTGCGATGACGAGCAATCGCGCCCGCGACGCAGCGGCTGGAGGGGTGGATGTCATGGTGCTCCCTTCGAGCCGGCACCGCGCCGTGCCCGTAGGGCGGACGGGACTTGAACCCGTGACCGATGGATTATGAGTCCACTGCTCTAACCAGCTGAGCTACCGCCCCGCGCATCGCTCACGATCACGGCTCACGATGCAGCCCCACTCTACCGAGTGGCACTCGCCGAATCAGGTCGTGACAGCAGCGGGCTCGTCGTCGATCGGGTCGATGACCGTTTCGCCGCGATAGAGCGCTTCGAAGGTGTCGAGCGTTCGGTTAATGTCGTGTCCTTGAACGATGCGCAGGCTCTCACGCTTGAGTTCTACCAACTCGTCGTGCGGCATCGTAAAGACCCGAGTAAGCAACTCGGCGAACTGCTCGACGTTGCCGGGCTCATACAAGAAGCCATTCTCGCCGTCGTGAATAAGGTGCGGAAGGGCCATCGCGTGGGCACCAATGACCGGTAGTCCGGATGCCATCGCCTCCATCGTCGCGATCGACTGCAGCTCGGCGCGCGAGGGCATGGCGAAGACGGATGCCCGCGTGAGTTGCTGACGCAAATACGACTCGGGCGCGTGCCCAGCGAAGTGAACTCGGTGCGAGATTCCCAGTTGCGCGGCAAGCCGCTCAAGGGCCGGACGCTGCTCACCATCACCGATGATCTCTACCTTGACGTCGAGCGAAGCATCGAGTTTCGCCGCCGCTCGCAGCAATTCTTCGATGTGTTTTTCAGCCTCGACCCGGCCGACGAACAGCACGAGGTTCTCGTGCCGAGGCTCGAAGTTTGGCGTGTAGTGGTCAATGTGCAGACCACAGCTGATCGGGTGAACGTTGACCACATCGGTGTACTTCTCGAGGTAATCGGCCGCCTTGCGCGTCGGAGTGGTGACCGCTTCTGCGAGACCAAAAGTTCGCCCAGCAGCCTTCCACGCCATGCGAATCGCTGGCTCTTTCAGAGCGCCGATGAACGGGGTGAACTGCAAAGCGTTCTCGGGCATGAAGTGATTGGTACCGATCACACGGATGCCTCGCTTGACCGCTTGGCGTGCAAGGCCGCGGCCGACGACGATGTGCGACTGAAAGTGCACGACATCAGGCTTGACGGCATCGAGAATGCGTGCTGAGTTCTGCTCGATGCGCCACGGCAGGGCGTATCGCAGCCAGGGGTGCGTGTACCACCGCCACGACCTGAGCCGGTGCACCGTCATGGGCTGATCTTCGTGAACCTCGGTGCGCGATACGTTGGGGCCCGCCTCGGGGCCGGGTGCCACGATGTGGACGTCGTGGCCGCGCTCGACAAGACCGGCAGCCAGTCGTTCAGCAAACTTCGCGGCGCCGTTGACGTCGGGGCCAAACGTGTCGCCGCCGATCAGAACGCGGAGGGGACGGCTCGGTGAACTGCCGTCATGCGGAGCGTCAGGCACGGTGGTGGTGATCCTTGCTTCTCAGTGGTGGGCGGTGCTCGACAGTGCACGCGAGCGCGCCAGGGAGAGGAATACCTATCCCCTACGCTACCGCAGGAGAGCGCCTGAACGGCCTGTGAACACTCTTCACCGGTGGGTTTGCGGGTGATGCTTGGCCAGCTGCAAAACACCCACAATCGCCACGGCACCGGCGATTACGGCGGTGATCATGAACGCCGGCGGAATCAGCGACGCTTCTCCGAGCACGATCACGCCGATCAGAACGGCAACCAGCGGGTCGACAACGGTGAGACCCGCGATAACGAGGTCGGGCGAGCCGACCGAATAGGCAGTCTGCACGAAGTAGCTGCCGAGAGCGGCCGAGGCCAGCAAAGCGACAATCGCCACAACCGTCAGCCACTCGAAGTTGTTGTTCAAAATGCGGTTGATGACGACTTTCGCGAGCGTCGCCACAAAGCCGAAGAGCACGCCGGCCCCGATGATGTAAAACATGGCGCCCACGACGTGACGAGCGAACGCGAACGCAGCAGCGAAAGCCGCGAGAATCAACCCGAGAATGCCCAAAATGACGAGCAACTGCACCTCGGTGATCTCTTGCTCGATGGCGTACACCGCGGCGATCGCCACGAAGATACCGACACCGCTCACGCACATCGCGATCGCTCTGATGGCATGGCGATCGAGCTTGATCTTCGAAATGCGAGCGTTGAGCACCGCCGTGATCACGAGGGCCACAACGCCGAGGGGCTGCACAACGATGAGGGGGGCGAAACCGAGGCTCGTGAGCTGAAAGAGGATGGCGAGACCGAGCATCACGGTGCCGATAACCCACGACGGCCGGGCCGCGAGCTGCATGAGCTGACGGATACTGAGGCCGGCCTTTTCGCCGTCGCCGTGCGTCACCTCAACGCGCGTGACCCCCTGGTGCTGAAGTTGCGCACCAATCGAGAGAAACACGGCCCCGACGAGGGCAATCGGAATACCGATTGACTGATAGGGAGTGAGCGTGATCTGCTCGGTCAGGTCAGTCAGCTCGGGCGGCACCCGGTCAATCTACCCCGCACGACGCCGATATTCTGGATGAATGGCCGCCCTTTCGATTTGCATCACCGGCGAGCCGGTTCTTCACTCGGTCGCCGCTGAGGTCGAGGTCATTGACGATGCACTTCGCGCGCTCGTCGCCGACATGTTCGAGACGATGGAAGCCGCTCCCGGTGTTGGCCTAGCCGCGCCGCAAGTCGGGGTCGATGCGCGCGTTTTCGTTTTCGACTGGACCGATGACGATGCGGTGCGTTGGCGGGGCGTGGCGATCAACCCCGAGTTGCTCGTGAGCCCACCGCCCGTCGGCGACGCCGACGAAGAGAGCGACTCCGAGGGTTGCCTGTCGGTGCCGGGAGAACGATACCCACTCGTGAGATCAGATCGCGCACTGTTGCGCGCGATCGATCTCGACGGTGAGCCCTATGAGATCGATGCCACCGGCTGGCTCGCGCGCATTTTCCAGCACGAGTACGACCACCTTGATGGCGTGCTCTACGTCGACCGGTTGGCGCACCCGCACGATCGCGCGGCGGCCAAAGCGATCCGCAAGCGCTCGTGGGGCTCCCCCGGGCGCAGTTGGCTCCCCGGCCGCGATCAGCTCGACAGCTAAGTCACGGGCACCACCGCGCTACTGCCAGCCGAGCGCCCGCAAGCCCGCCGCAGTAGCAGCGGCGCCAATGATCACGAGAATGAACGGCACCCGTAGCGCGAAGAGCACGGCGGCCACCCCGAGCGCGGGCAATCGGGCATCGATCACGACGCCCTGACCGTCTCCGATGGTCTGCACGACGATGAGCGCCGAGAGCAAGGCCACCGTGGTGAGTTCGGCCGTACGCGAGGCCGTGGGTGTCTCGAGCACGCGCGGAGGAACCACGTAGCCCACGAGCTTGATGCCGAGCACCAGGATCGACGCGAGCAAGATGATCTGCCAGATGGTCATGACTCGCCCCCCTCGACCGCGCGCAGACGCGCGGCAAAAAGGTTGGGCACGCCGACGACCACGGCGACAAGGGCGGCCACGAGCACGGGTACGCCCTGCGGAAGCACGGGCAAGAGAACCGCAGCAACCACGGCGGCTCCCACGGCAACGGCGACGGGTTGCAGGGCTCGCAGGCGGGGCCACACGAGGCCGAGGAAGGCCGCCCCGGCGGCCGCATCCAGCCCAAACTGACGCACATCGCCGAGCAAGTCACCGAGCACGGCGCCCAGCAGCGTCATGAGGTTCCACCCGATGTAGATGATCGCGCCCGTCGCCCAGAAGCCCACACGTTGACCAGCGAGAGTGGGCTGAGCCGTCGCAACGGCAGTCGACTCGTCGATCGTTAAGTGGCCGGCGAGCAAGCGTTTGGCCCACCCCGGACCGATGATGGGCGAGACGCGAATGGCGTAGAGACCGTTGCGCAAGCCCAAGAGCGTTGCCCCCGCGATGGCAGCAGGGCCGGCCACGACTCCCCCGCTGGCGAGCACACCAATCAGCGCAAACTGCGAGCCGCCCGAGAACATGATGAGGCTCAAAACGCACGCCTGGGCAATCGTGAGACCCGACGCGACCGCGAGCGCGCCGAACGAAATTCCGTAGGCCGACACCGCCAAGCCGACCGCGAGAGACGCGCGCCAGGCAGTGCGACGCTCAGCCTCGAGGCTCATGATCTGATGGGGTCGCCACCGCTGCGGCACGCACGATCTCGAGTAGGGCTTCGGGCTCAACGTCTTTGTAGACCACCGCGAACACTCCCGCGCGTGCGGCGTCGGCAACGTGATCGTCAAGGTCGAGCGCGGTCACCAACACGATGCGCGGCGCGGGCCCGAGCTGCTGCACCATGGCATCACTCGTAATGCGAGTGCTAGCCGCCAGGCCGTTAACGCGGGGCATGTGCAGGTCGAGCACGACGACGTCGGTCGGTTCGCGCCGCACGATGGCGAGCGCGCGAGCACCGTCGCCCGCCTCGCCCACGATCTCGATGTCGGGCTGCGACTCGAGAATCATGCGCCACCCTGCGCGCTGCTGAGGGGAATCATCGGCGATGAGCACGCGAAACGCCGGAGCGATGACACGGGCCGTCACGAGCGGTCCAGCTTCACCCCGTGCACGCCATTGTGAAAGCGAAGGGCAGGGAATACGACCGAGAGCGAGAAGCCCACGCCCGGAACCGTGGAGGCCGTCAGAATGCCGCCGTAGAGTTCGGCGCGGGCCCGCATCTCACGGATGCCGAGGCCGGTCGGCTCGTCGGTGAGCGCCTTGAGATCGTCATCGATGGTGTAGCCGACGGTCGACGCATCGTTGGGGTCTAGGCCCTCACGCCGCGCAGACGATCGGATGCCGTCATCGTCGACCTTGACGTGCAAGCCTTCAGCGCCCCACGTGAAGCTCACGCGAGCCTCCGTTTGCGGGCCACCATAACTGAGCGCGTTCGCGAGCGCCTCTTGCAGAATGCGGTAGATGGCAAGCTCGGCGCCCTGCTGCAGATCGAACGGCTCACCCGACTCTTCGAAGACAACATCGAGCCCGCTGTCGCGCATGACCGCGAAGAGCTCACGCGTCGACTTCAATCGAGGTTGCGGCGAGACGCTCGCTTCTCCTTCGCGGGCGAGGCCCATCACCCGGCGCAAGTCGCCGAGCGTTGACCGCGCTGACTCGGCAATGACCGCGGTTGCGCGGCCCGCCGCCGAGGGGTCGGTCGTGGCCGCATAACGAGCGCCATCGGCCTGGCTGATGATGACCGAGAGCGAATGCACCGACACTTCGTGCAGTTCACGAATGATGCGCAAACGGCCGGTCTGCTCGGCAAGATCGAGTTCGAGATCGATGCGCTGGCGTTCAGCTGCTGCACGATCGAAGGCCGTGCGCCGGGCGCGCGCCCGGGCGCGACGCCATGCGACGAGCAACACGATACTCACCGCGACCAGCACGACGATGGCACTCATGAGCGCCACCGTGAGCACCATTGCGTTTGCGCTCACCCAGGCTTCCATCGCGGGTTCCTCTCAAGCGAAAGGTGGAGCGCGAGGGCCGCGAAGGCCTGCGCGAATTGAGGGAGATGGCTCCCCGACTTGGACTCGAACCAAGAACCTGCCGGTT
>JAAFHT010000125.1 GCA_013297625.1 Actinomycetota bacterium
TGCATGACGTGTCAGGGGCCGTTGGGTGTTGCGCGAGCCGGCGCGACTGCATCGTGCCGGTGGTGCGGCGCCCTCGCTGCAGACTGGCGATGCTCACACTGCGAAGGCGAGCGCTGGCGCACGGTCGGCCGGGGAGCGAGTCGCACGGCCGATGAGCTGGGCCGCGCCTTTCCGGGAGCCCGTGTCGTCGTGTCTGACGGCGCGACGCCGTTGCAGAACGCGCCGGGCGGTCGCACCCTCGTCGTGGCGACGCGCGGCGCCGAACCACTCGTCGAGGGCGGATACCAAGCCGTGCTGCTGCTCGATGGCGAGAGCATGCTCGCCCGCGAGAGCCTGCGCGTGGTCGAGGACTGCGTTCGCTGGTGGTGCAATGCGGCCGCGCTCGCGGCTTCTGACGCTCCCGTTCTGCTCGTGGGGGTCGGGGGATCAGTGGCAACAGCGCTCGCGACCGGGCATCCCGAGCGAGTTGCGGCAGCAGAGCTCGCTGACCGCCGGGTGCTTCGCTTTCCTCCCGCGGTGCGCGTTGCCGCGCTCGCGGGTACCCCCGAGGCGGTCGGACGTGCGACAGCGGCAATCGACGACCTCGAGGGCGTGGACGTTCTCGGCCCCATCGAGCTCGACGAAGGTCGCGTTCGGGCGATCGTTCGTCTCGACTATGCGCGGGGGCTGGAGGTTGCTGGGCGTTTGAAGGCAGAACTCGTGCGGGGCGCGACGGCCCGCGCCCCGCGTCTCGCGGGTTCACCACCCCGTCGACGCGTGCCCGCGTTGCGCGTGCGGTTCGATGACGCCGAACCGTTTGACGACCCTGGCGCGCGCCCGGGCGGCCTGTGACGCGAGCACAACAGCGTTGCGCGCGGTCGGGCGGCCAGCGGGCATCCGGTTGAATGGGGGCATGTCTGTTTTGCGTCTCGTCGTTGCCGGCAGCCCCGCGGCTGCAGTGCCGACGCTCGCGACCCTTGCCGAGAGTGATCACGAGATCGTGCGAGTCATTACACGGCCCGCGTCGCCGCAGGGTCGCAAGCGCGTGCTGACTCCCACGCCTGTTGCCGACGAGGCCGTCCGCCGGGGACTTACCGTGCTCGAGGCCCGTCGTCTGGGCGAGATCGAGAGCGAGTTGCTGCCGCTCGACATCGACCTAGGGGTGATCGTTGCCTACGGTGCACTCGTGCGCGAGCCTCTGCTCTCGTGGCCGCGACTGGGGTGGATCAACCTGCACTTTTCGCTACTGCCGCGCTGGCGCGGAGCAGCCCCCGTGCAACGCGCCGTCATTGCGGGCGATGCCCAGACCGGAGCGACGGTCTTTCAGCTCACCGAGGGGCTCGACGAGGGTGACTGGTATTCGCGCCTCACGACGCCCATTGGCGCTCACCGCACAGCGGGTTCGCTGCTCGACGAGCTGAGCGACTCGGGCGCGACACTGTTGCGCACTGTCGTTGATCAGCTCGCGAGCGGCACCGCGGTGGCCCGCCCGCAAGTGGGCGAGGTGACCCTCGCCCCGAAGCTCAACCGCGACGACGCAATGCTGCGCTGGGGCGACGGCGCTGAGCAGGTACATCACCGTCTGCGCGGCGTCACCCCCGAGCCCGGAGCCTTCACGCATGCCGACGGCTCGGTCATCAAGGTGCTTGACGCCGTTATCGCGCGGGATGCTGCGCCGCTGCCGCCCGGACACCTGCGCCGCGAAGGCTCCCGTCTGCTCGTGGGCACGGCCACCCTTCCTCTCGAGCTCGTGCGTGTGCAACCCGCCGGCAAGCAGGCCATGGCGGCCATCGACTGGGCACGCGGCTTACCCGCTGATCGACTGCCGGTGTTCGCGTGAACAACCGGCCTCAGTCAGAAGGGTCGAAGGCCCGTGCGCGGACGACGGCGACACCTCGTCAGGTCGCTTTCGACGTTCTGCGAGCGGTTGCCGACGACGACGCGTATGCCAATCTGCTGTTACCCACGCGATTGCGCCGAGCCCGACTTGTCGGTGCAGACGCAGCTTTTGCGACTGAGTTAACCTACGGAACGCTGCGTCGACGGGGACACTACGACCGCATCATTGCGCACGCCGCGGGTCGCACGGTCGAGGCGATCGATCCCGTGGCCCTCGACGTACTGCGGCTCGGCGCACACCAGCTGCTCGGAATGAGCACTCCCGCCCACGCCGCGGTGTCCGAAACGGTCGAGCTGACGCGTCGCGCGCGCGCGGCCCGCACGACGGGGTTCGTCAACGCGGTGCTGCGCGCGATCTCGCGCGATGACGACGCGACGTGGACGGCTCGCGTGCTCGAGGGCGTGACCGACGCCACCGAGCGTGCCGCGATAGAACACGCGCACCCTGCGTGGCTCGTGCAGGCTTTGCGCGCAGCGCTTGCTCGTGAAGATCGCGAGAGTGAGCTGGAGGCCTCGCTCATCGCTGACAACGTCGCGCCTCGGGTCACCCTGGTCGCACTTCCCGGATTCAGCGAGCCGGGTGAGCTGGGTGACCTCACTCTGTACTCGCCCGTGGGGGCGGTCTCTGCCGCCGGAGACCCGGCCGCCAATCCCGACGTGGCTGCAGGCCGCGCGCGCGTGCAAGACGAAGGCTCCCAACTCGCCGCTCTCGCGTTATCGCGCGCGCGCCCGGTCTCGACGGGCGAGCGGTGGCTCGACCTCTGCGCCGGCCCGGGTGGCAAGGCGGCTCTGCTGGCCGCAGAGGCTCGTGCCGCCGGTGCGATGTTGACGGCCAACGAGGTCGTACCTGCGCGCGCCGAGCTAGTGCGCCGTACGCTGCAGGCGGTTGATCCCACGATCGAGGTGCGTGTCGGCGACGGCCGAGAGATCGGCTCGTTCGAGCCGAACAGCTATGACCGCATCTTGCTCGACGCGCCCTGCACGGGCCTCGGGGCCTTGCGTCGCCGCCCCGAAGCGCGCTGGCGCAAGACGGCCGACGACGTCGCCCCGCTTGCAACGCTGCAAGGCGAGCTTCTGCGCAGCGCACTCAGCGCGCTGAAGCCGGGAGGGGTGCTCGCCTATGTGACGTGCTCGCCGCATCCCGACGAAACAACAGCGATCGTGGATGCCCTCCTCAGCGAGCGCCCACACGACGTCGCCCCGCTCGACACTCGGGCTGCGCTCGCGAGCATCACGCGCACCCCGCTCGACCTCGGCGACCTTCCGCACGGAGCCGCGCAACTCTGGCCGCACAGACACTCAACCGATGCGATGTTCATCCAGCTCCTGACGCGCCGCTCGTCGCTGTGACGCAGATGAGTACGCTGGCGACGTGACCGTGCGCATCAACCCGAGCATTCTGTCGGCCGACTTCGTCAACCTGCAGCGCGATGTCGAGCGCATTGCGAGTGCTGACCTCGTGCACGTCGATGTCATGGATAACCACTTCGTGCCCAACCTCACCTTTGGCCCGCAAATGGTGGGCCGACTGCAGGCCATCGCCCCCGTTCCGCTCGACGTGCACCTCATGATCAGCGATGCCGACCGTTGGGCGCCGGGGTACGCCGAGTTGGGCGCATTCTCGGTCACCTTTCACGCCGAAGCCGCGACCGACGTCGTCGCGACAGCGCGTGCTCTGCGCGCACGCGGTAGCCGGGCGGGCCTTGCCGTGAAACCCGGCACGTCGATCGAGCTCTACCTCGACCTGCTCCCTGAGTTTGATCAGGTGCTCGTCATGACGGTCGAACCGGGATTCGGTGGACAATCGTTTATGGCCGAGACAATGCCCAAGCTGCGTGCTCTGCGCCAGGCGGTCGACGCCCACGGTCTCGACGTGTGGCTGCAGGTAGACGGCGGAATCACCCTCGACACCATTGGCATCGCGGCAGAGGCGGGGGCTGACACCTTCGTCGCCGGGTCAGCCGTCTACGGGGCCGCGAACGTCGCATCGGCGATTGCCGAACTACGGGCTGCTGCGCAGTCGCACCAGCACTGAACGGCGCACTAACCAGCCCTCGAGGTCTGGTTGGATGGAGTCATGAGCCAGAACACGAAGCCCGAGATCGACTTCTTCGAGGGCCCCGCGCCCGCTGACCTCGTCATCACCGACCTCGTCGTCGGCACGGGCGCCGAAGCGCAGCCCGGTTCAACCGTCGATGTGCACTATGTCGGTGTTGAGTTCGAGACGGGCGAAGAGTTCGACGCCTCGTGGAACCGCGGGTCGTCGATCAACTTCCCCCTCGGCAGCCTCATCGCGGGCTGGCAGAAGGGCATTCCGGGCATGAAGGTGGGCGGCCGTCGCCAGCTGGTCTGCCCGCCGCACCTTGCCTACGGCCCCGCCGGCGGCGGTCATCGCCTGTCTGGCAAGACCCTCGTCTTCGTCATCGACCTGCTGGGCGTTTCTTAGTCCTCACGAAAAACGCACTGCGCCGGGCCGGTACCCTGGGGCGGT
>JAAFHT010000123.1 GCA_013297625.1 Actinomycetota bacterium
TCTGCACCACACCGCTCGGCGATTTCACGCAGCAGGTGACCGAAGCGACCAAAGACTGGCACGAGCACGCGATCGCCCGGCTCAATGAGGCTGACGAAAGCGGCTTCGATTCCGGCGCGACTCGTACCGTCGATGAGGAACGTCGCAGCATTGGTCGTGCGAAAGACGCCGCGGTACAGCTCCATGGTTTCGTTCATGTAGCCGGTCATGGCTGGGTCGTACTGGCCGACCAGCTGGGCAGACATAGCGCGGAGCACGCGCGGGTCGGCGTTGATCGGGCCTGGGCCCATGAGCAGGCGCTGTGGTGGGTTGATCGGCAGGCTCGTCATGGGTCAATCGTAGTTTCGTCGCGCTACGGGCGTGTTTCGGGCGCCTGCGGGATCGCCTTCGGGCAGGGCCAACTCTGGCGGGGCCAACTCGGGCGGGGCATCACGGGTGCGCAATCTGAGGCGCAATCTGAGGGGCAATCTGGGGGAGGCTAGCCATTGGTGGGCCATCACGCGAGGCTGGCCGCGGGGAGGCAATCACGGGGGCAATCACGGGAGGCCAGCCACGGGCAGACTGCTCCCCCGAACTCAGCCCGCGCGCTGCGCGAAAGCTGGGCGTTGCGGAGGCATCGGGATGCGTGCCTGTGCCGCGTCGATCTCGCGCGGAGGCGTCAGCCAGTATCGGGCACCGTCGCGGCTGATCTGCCAGTGATTGTTGTGCACGAGTAGGTGATGTCGCCTGCACAAAAGGATTCCGTCGGCTAGGTCGGTTCGCCCGTGGTCGCGATCCCACTGGTTGATGTGGTGCGCCTCCGCCCAGGACGGTGGACGATCACAGCCGGGGAAGCGGCATCCGCCGTCGCGCACTGCGAGCCCAATTCGTTGGCGAGCGGTGAATAGTCGCTGAGTGCGGCCGACGTTCACACATTGCCCGTCATCGTCGAAGGCGACCCCAACCACTCCTGCATCACAGACCATTCGCTCAACAGTCTCGATACTTATGGCGTCGGCGTGATCTTCGAGGTGACCGCGGCCGGCGCGGTTGGCCAGGTCTTTCGCGGCGACGACGACGCGCACGGCCGGCCTGCGGCTGCCGAATACTGCTCCGGGGTCGGCATCGACCGCGAGGCCAATCATGGCAACGAAGCTGTCGGCCGCGATCTGCTGCGTTGTTCTCGGGTCGAGCTCGAGCTGGGCATCCTGCGCTTTCTGGTCGTCGGACACAAATCGCGGTCCGCCGCGCCGCGGAGACAGCACAGCGTCGAATGCTGCGGTGACGAGGGCGCCGTCAATCGGGTCAAGCAAAAATGACCCTCGCACCATGCCGTCACCGCGACGCGAATAGGTGAACGAACGAAGGTCGCGCTGCTCTTGCTCTCGCCGCGCGACGGCATCTGCCTCGAGGTCGTCACGCAGATCACGGGCGCGACGGTAGAGGCGATCGGCGTCGAGCGTGTTGACGTGTTCGAGCAGTGGCGCCGCTGCGGCGTCTAGACTGCCAAGCCCGCGCTGGATTGCGTCGGCGGCGTCCACAGAAATTGTGCCCTCGAGCACACCAGCGCCAACGGTCGTGTGCAGGGCTGAGCCCACAGCGACGTGTTTGGCTGCCTCTGCGCGGCCGCTACCAGTGACCGACTGGATCAGAGCTTCAGCATTGAGAAAGCCACTGCGCTGAGCGAGCCCGCCGTAGCCGAGTTCGCGTGCGGAGCGCCGAGCGATCTCGCCTGCGATAGCTGCCGACACAACATCAACGGCACGTCGATGGGAGGCTACGATGGCCTGCGCTGTGAGTAGTGCGTCGTCCGTCGATGCGGCGAAGTCCAGCCCAAGTCGCGCGACAGCGTCGGCCGTCTCGCGAAGATCGGTGGGGTGGTTGGGCATGGATCAATTTTCCCACATTCGAAGATATGTTCGAAAGACATCGGAAGCAATCTGTGGAGAAGTTCTTTCCGCAGCGCAAATGCGGAGAAGACACCAGCGCCACATCTGTCACTTGCCGGCGGCCTGCCCTACCGCTTTAGCGCAACCTTTTGCGAAAATACACGAGCTCAACGCCCTCACGAAGGGTCTCGCGCCGCGAGCGCTCGTAGCCGAATCGTTCGTAGAGGCGCAGATTCGCCTCGCTGAGATGACCCGTGAAGAGCTCTGCATAGCGCGCATCTGTCGATTGTTCGATCTCTGTGAGCAGCCGAGATCCGAGACCGCGGCCTTGTAGATCTGGCGCGACGGTCAGGCGTCCAATATGGATTTCATCGCCCTTTCTGACGGTTCTCACCGCAGCAACGAGCCTGCCATCGTGACGCAGTGTGAGCCCGTCGCCGCTCGAAATCTCACGTTGCAGTTCTTCAAAGGTTTGGGTCAAGGCTGGCAGAAACGGGTCTGCGTAGATCTGCGCTTCTGTTGCATACGCGGCCCTCTGCAGAGTCAAGAGTTCACCGGCATCGTCCGAGCAGAGGCGCCCGAGAATGGCTGACATGTCTTGGGTCATCGTTGGCCTTTCTCATTCGACGAAACCATGTTCCCAGAAAGCGCCGTGCCCCATCCCAGCAACCATCAACTCGACCCCGTACTCCCAGGCAGCATCGACATTGCCGCCGAGGTTGAACTGGCCGGCTAGTTCCATGCCGATGAAGCCGGTCGCCCATGCGGTGAGGGTGCGGGCGGCGGGCAGCGCGTTGTCGGGCCCGGTGAGGGCGGCGCACGCGTCGAGCAGCGGAGCAACGGCTGCTTCGAGCGAGGCGAGCGGTAGCTGCGATTCTTGTGAGAACACGAGGAGGTAGGCGGCCGGGTGTTCACGCGCGAAGGTGCGAAATGCTGCAGCGAGGGCGCGCAGGTCGCCGCTCGTTGCATCCATGCGCTCGGATAGCGACGCGAGCGTTGCTTCACCGACGAGCCGCAGAAGGTGGTCACGGTCGGTGACGTGTTTGTAGAGGGACGGCGCGCGCACGCCCACGGCGACGGCAACCGCCTGCATGGTGAGGCCAGCGGCGCCTCTGGTTTCGAGGATGCCGAGCGCCGCGCCAACGACATCGGCGAGCGAGATCTTGGATGGGGTTGGCATGACTCCAGTATAGCTATTGACAGTAGCCATGATAGCTATGTATCGTAGCCATCACCTTCACAAAGCCAAGCAAAGCCAAGCCAAGCCAAGGAGACCCCGTGGAACTCGCACCGAACCTGCACCGCATCGGCAATGACATCGTCGCCGCCTACCTCATCGTGACCGACGACGGAGTCACCGTGATCGACGCCGGGCTGCCCGGCCACTATGCCGACCTGAAGAACGAACTGACAAGCCTCGGCCTCACGACGGCAGACGTGCGCGGCATCATCCTCACGCACGGTGACGGCGACCACATCGGGTTCGCCGAGCGCCTGCGTGCCGAAAGCCTCCGTGCTGGGCACGGCATCCCGGTCTATGTGCACGAGGCCGACGCCGGCCGTGCTCGCGGCGAGAAGAAGCCCGCGACCGGCAAAGAGAAGATGAAGCTCGGCGCTGTGCTCGGTTTCTTCGGCTATGCCCTGCGCAAGGGCGGCGCGAAAACCCACTACCTGACGCAGGTCGAAACGGTCACGCACGGCGCAACGCTGCCGTTACCGGGCGCGCCAACAATTATCGGGATGCCCGGCCACTCCCCCGGCAGCATCGCGATCCACGTGCCGCTCGTCGACGCCGTCTTCGTTGGTGACGCTCTGACGACCCGCAACGTGCTCACCGGAGCCGTCGGCCCCGCCGCCGCACCGTTCACCGACGATCCAGAGCAGGCGCTTGTCTCTTTGACCGCCCTGCTTCCAACAGCGGCGACCTGGGTTTTGCCCGGCCACGGCCCCGCCTACAGCGGTGGGGTGGCCGAAGCTGTGCGGCTCATCAGCGCTTAGGCGAGCGACTCCGCGAGCGAGATCAATACAAAATCGGATCCGCGTGGGCCCACAAGGCACAGGCCGACGGGCGCGGGCAGCAGGGCTCCTGCTTGCGGAACGCTGAGCAGCGGCGCAGAGAGTGCAGGGCGACCACTAAGTCCAGCGACGGCCGTGATGCGCAAAGTCCCTTGGCGAGTGCGCTCGATGAGCTCTGCGCCGGCGGTCACTGTCGGCGCAGAGGACGACGCGGACGGCACGAGCAACACCCGGTCACCGAGCGCCTCGTCGAGCTGCATGCGCAGCTCGAGCATGCGTCGACGCGCGGCTGCTGCGAGCTGCGGGGTGACGCGCGATGCGAGGTCAAAGCGTGCAGCGACGTCGTCGCCGAGCGCGCCCGGGTGATCCGTGATCCACTGCCCGTGGATGTGCCACGCCTCTGACTGTTGCACTGTGCGAAACGTCTCGAACAGTTCTTGCGCGTCGGGCAGTTCGACCGTCGGGTACGCGTCACCAACCAAGGTCTCGAACGCCGTACGAACGTCGGGCTCGACCGAATCGAGCAGGGCAGGCGCGACGACGAATCCGCCCGGCGAAA
>JAAFHT010000134.1 GCA_013297625.1 Actinomycetota bacterium
GCGCAGCACGAGGGCGTCAGGCCGAATACCGATCGAGCGCAGCGCTGCGACCGAGTGCTGCGTCGGCTTGGTCTTCTGCTCGCCGCTCGCCCCCATGAAGGGCACGAGGCTTACGTGCACGAAAAACACGTTGCGGCGGCTGAGTTCGTGGCGCACTTGGCGCGCGGCTTCGATAAACGGTTGCGACTCGATGTCGCCGACCGTGCCACCGATCTCGGTGATGATGACGTCGGGCTGCTGTTCGTCTTGCGCCTGCAGGCGCATGCGGCGCTTGATCTCGTCGGTGATGTGCGGAATCACCTGCACGGTGTCGCCGAGGTACTCGCCGCGGCGCTCGCGCGCGATGACTTGCGAGTAGATCTGGCCCGTCGTGACGTTGGCGGCCTGGTTCAAGTTGATGTCGAGAAAGCGCTCGTAGTGCCCGATGTCGAGGTCGGTCTCGGCGCCGTCATCGGTCACGAAGACCTCGCCGTGCTGGAACGGGTTCATCGTTCCCGGGTCGACGTTGAGATAGGGGTCGAGCTTCTGCATGACGACGCGCAAGCCGCGTGCGGTCAGCAGGTTGCCGAGACTGGCAGCGGTGAGGCCCTTGCCCAGAGACGAGACGACACCTCCGGTCACGAAGATGTGTTTGGTAATCCGCCCGGTCGAGCCTGAGTCAGAAGATGCCCTGTCTGAAGTATCCGCCACGGGGTTTCATGCTATCCGACGTGACGCCCACTCGTTCTCGACGCGCGGTGCGCCGTGAGCGTACAGTGACGGCTATGAACACCGGCGCGGCCCGATCGGGCCTCACGATGCTGGGCCGGGCATTCGGTGTTGCCGCGATGGCTCTCGCCGCCGTCATGCTGATCGGATGCGCGGGTGACAGTGGCGCGCCCGTCTCAGTGGCCGTCTCCGAGGCCGCGGGGTTCCCCGCCGACGCCCCCATCGCTGAGCCCCTCTTCGACGAGCAATGGCGAGGTGAGCCCGTCGGATGGCTCGCCGACGACCGTGTAACGGTCACGATTGTCAGCTATGGAAGCTCGGGGTGCCCCTACATCGCCACGGCGATCGAGGTGGTCGACGACGCAGAGGTGTCGGTCGAGTTGCGCCAAGCACCTGCGTACGCGTGCACCGACGACCTCGCTCCGCGCACCCACGTGCTCGCGGTTCCCGAAGGCTGGGGCGCGGGCGAGGGGCCGTACGTGGCGCAGGTCGCGCGCCTCGACGACGCCTTCGGACCGAGCGAGCCGGCTCTCTCGAGCGTCGTGCTCTGGCCCCTGCCGGTGGCGGGCCAGACGATCGCCATCGAGACAATCCGCGGGGTCCCGGACGATATCACGGTGCCCGACGGTGCCCTTGACCGGGGCGAGCCGCTTGCATACTGGGGCGCCGACCGTGAGACCCTGCGCGTCATCACGTGGGGCAGTTCGAGTTGCCCACCGCCCGCGCTCTCGCTCGACCTCGTTTCGAGCACCGAGCTGGCACTCGTGTTTGGCGCCCAGCCGCCCCGCGCGTGCACTGCGGACTTCGCGCCGACGACTCACGTGTTCGGGGTTCCGGAAGGGCTCGACCTCGGCACCGTTTTTCTCACGATCACGATCGAGCTCGGTGAGGCTCCGAGCCTGCAGTACCGCGTACCGATCGCTCAGTAAGCTGCCGCTGCGTCAGCCGACGAGTTCGCGCGCTGTTTGAATGAGCTCGCGTGCGTGCGTGAGTCCCGACTCGCTGTCCGGCAAGCCGCTGAGCAGGCGCGCCATCTCAGCGATGCGTTCGTCGCCGTGCAGCTGCTGCACGCTCGACGCCGTGACGGCACCATCGCTGTCTTTCACGACCCGCAAGTGGTTCGTCGCGAACGCCGCCACTTGCGCAAGGTGCGTAACGACAATGACCTGTGCCGTCTGGGCAAGGCGCGCGAGCCGCCGACCGATTTCGATCGCACTGGCACCGCCGACACCCGCGTCGACCTCATCGAAGATGAATGTGGGCACGGGGTCGGTCGCCGCGATGACCACCTCGAGCGCGAGCATGACGCGCGACAGCTCACCGCCTGACGCACCCCGGCCAAGAGGTCGCGGCTCGGCACCGGGGTGTGGCTGCAGCAAAATCGCCACAGCGTCGCGGCCACTCGCCGTGTATTCGTCACGCTGCGTCACGTCAACGGTGATGCGCGCCGACCCCATCGCGAGCGCGGCAAGCTCGCCCGTGACGCGCTCTGACAGACGGATGCCCGCCACGCGCCGCAAATCGCTCAAGCGGTCGGCGAGCATCATGACTCGAGCCCGATCAGCGTCAACCTCGACGCGCAACGACTCGATGCGGTCAGTGTCGTGATCAAGCTCCATGAGCCGACCGCTGCCCGAATCGAGATAGTCGATGACCTCGTCAAGGCTCGGGCCGTACTTGCGCATGAGATTCGCCAGCTCAGCTCGACGCTCTTGCACGGCCTCGAGCTCTCGCCCTCCATCGCTGTCGAGCGAGGCGAGGTATGACGACAGCTGGGTCGCGAGCTCGCCCACCACGAAGCCCGCGTTCGCGATGGCCTCGGCGATCGTGCCGAGCTCGGGGTCGTGACCCGACACGCGGTCGATGGTGCGTCGCGCACTGTCGAGCAGAGAGAGGGCATCCCGGGCCTCATCGAGACTCTCGCTCGAAATGAGGTCGTGCGCTTGGGCGGCCGCGAGCCGCAGATCTTCGATGTTGGTCAAGCGATCGGCGCGCTCGGTCAGCTCGACGTCTTCGCCGCGGCGAGGCGCAACCGACTCGATCTCGGTCATGGCAAGGCGCAGGTCTTCTGCCTCGCGCGCGCGGCGATCGCGCTCAGCGACCAGAACGTCGAGCTCGGCCTGCGCGTCGTTCCAGCGGCGGAACACCTCTTGGTAGTCGCCGAGCACGCTCGCGAGTTCAGGGCCGGCGAAGCGATCGAGCGCTTCGCGCTGCGCCGTCGCCGACTTGAGGCGAATCTGATCGCTTTGGCCGTGCACCACGACGAGTTGCTGACCGATCTCGTTGAGCACACCCACGGGAGTCGATCGGCCGCCGACAACCGCGCGCGAGCGACCCTCTTGCGAGATCGACCGGCTCAAAATGAGGGCGCCGCCGTCGAGGTCTCCGCCCGCATCGCGCACGCGATCGGCCACAGGCCCCCGTTCGTCGATGTGCCAGTGGCCCTCGACGAGCGCCTGACCTGAGCCCGATCGAATCGCGCCGGTGTCGGCACGGTCACCCAGCAAGAGACCCAGGGCCGTGACGACCATGGTCTTGCCCGCGCCGGTTTCGCCCGTGAGCGCCGTGAAGCCCGGCCCCAAGGGCAATCGCGCCTCGCCGATCACGCCGAGATGACGAATAGAGATCTCTTCGATCACGCGCCGCGGCCTTCCTCGTCGATGGGGCCCCGCCAGCCGTGAACGGGCAGAGCAAACTTGTTGACCAGTCGGTCGGTGAACGGACCGGGGTGCAGTCGTGCGAGCCGCACGGGGGTCGGCGAACGGCGGGCGACCACGCGGGCACCGCGCGGCAGGTCGAAGGCCCGGCGGCCATCGCACCACAGCACGCCGACACCCTGCGTGCGATCGAGCACTTCGACCGCGAGCGAGCTATTGGGGCCCACCACAAGAGGGCGGGCGAACAGCGCGTGTGCGCTCAGCGGCACGAGAAGCAGCGCATCGAGGCTCGGCCACACAATCGGCCCGCCGGCCGAGAACGCGTAGGCGGTCGAACCCGTCGGGGTCGACATCACGACGCCGTCGCACCCGAAGCTCGAGAGCGGCCGACCGTCGACCTCGATCACCACCTCAAGCATGCGTTCACGGCTCGCCTTCTCGACCGTCGCCTCGTTGAGGGCCCAGGTCTCGTAGATGACCTCGGTACCGAGCTTGACCCGCACGGCGAGCGTCATGCGCTCTTCGACCAGGTAGTCACGCTCGAGCGCGCGGCCGACCGCCGACGCCAAATCATCGCGCTCGCTCTCAGCGAGAAAACCGAC
>JAAFHT010000048.1:0-4027 GCA_013297625.1 Actinomycetota bacterium
GTTCAAAGACCGTTTGGTGAGGCTGCCACTCGCGCGGGCGCATTCCGTCGTCCCACCCCGTCAACTGCTTGACGACTCGGTCGTGAACCCGATCGAAGACGCTGTACCCAACCAGTCCGTGTTGACCGGCCGGCAGGCCCGTGGTGAGCGTCGCGAGAGCGGAAGCAGTGGTAGTCGGAAACCCCGATTCGATCGCGCCCCCGCGCGGTGGGATTGCCGCGAGTAACCGTCGCGCGTGCCCCGAACGCTCGTGCAGCGCTGACATTCCGAGACCGTCGATCAGAATGACCGCGGCACTGCGCACGGGGGGCAGGGCCAAGCGACCTGTCTCACCCAGAATTGCGCCGAGTGCTCCTGTCAACACGTCGGCGAGTGACGGGGTCTCTGCGCGCGGCGCCGGTAGCATGGGGGCCATCTTATGACTCCCCCTCCTGCCTCCCGATCCCGGAGCTCTGCCCCGGCCGAACCGCCCGTTGGCGAACGCATCGACGATGTTGATCTCGCCGATGAGATGCAGGGCTCGTTTCTCGAATACGCCTACTCGGTCATCTACTCCCGGGCCTTGCCCGATGCGCGTGACGGTCTGAAGCCTGTTCAGCGGCGCATCCTGTACATGATGAGCGATATGGGCCTGCGGCCCGATCGTGGGCACGTGAAGTCGGCACGCGTGGTCGGCGAAGTCATGGGCAAGCTTCACCCACACGGCGATTCGGCCATCTATGACGCTCTCGTGCGACTCTCGCAAGACTTCACGCTTCGCGTGCCCCTCATTGACGGACACGGCAACTTTGGCTCGCTCGACGACGGGCCCGCAGCGGCCCGCTACACCGAAGCACGGTTGCGCGCCGAGGCGATGGCCATGGTCAACGACCTCGATGAAGACGTCGTCGACTTCGTGCCGAACTACGACAACCAGTTGACGCAACCGTCGGTGCTTCCCGCAGCGTTCCCCAATCTGCTCGTCAACGGAGCGAGCGGCATCGCGGTGGGCATGGCCACCAACATGGCCCCACACAACCTCATCGAAGTGGCGGCGGCCGCTCGCCACTTGCTCGACAACCCGGGCGCAACGCTCGACGACCTCATGGCCTACGTGCCGGGGCCCGACTTGCCCACGGGCGGCACCATCATTGGCCTCGAGGGAATTCGCGAGGCCTATGCAACCGGCCGCGGTAGCTTCAAGACGCGCGCCAAGGTGTCGATCGAATCGGTCACGGCGCGAAAGACCGGCATCGTCGTAACCGAGCTGCCCTATCTCGTGGGGCCCGAGAAGGTCATCGAGAAGATCAAAGACGGCGTGCAGTCGAAAAAGATCGCGGGCATCAGCGACGTTACTGACCTCACTGATCGCCGCAATGGCTTGCGCCTGGTGATCGGCATCAAGACGGGGTTCAGCCCCGAGGCCGTGCTGGAACAGCTCTATCGATTGACACCGCTCGAAGACGGCTTCTCGATCAACGCTGTTGCTCTTGTGGGCGGCACGCCCCAAACTCTCGGACTCAAAGAGCTGCTACAGGTCTATATCGACCACCGCATTCAGGTGGTGACTCGCCGCAGCAGGTACCGCCTCGATCGCCGGCGCGAGCGGCTACACCTCGTCGAGGGCCTCCTCATTGCCATTCTCGACATCGACGAGGTCATTCAAGTCATTCGCACCTCCGACGACGCCGAGGCCGCGCGCACGCGTCTCATGGAGGTCTTCGACCTCAGCACCCTGCAGAGCGAATACATTCTCGAACTTCGCTTGCGTCGCCTCACCAAGTTCAGCCGCATCGAGCTCGAGACCGAGCGCGACCAATTGCGGGCAGAGATCGCTGAGCTCGAATCGTTGCTGGGCGACCCCGCGCGCGTTCGCACGGTCGTGGGCGACGAGCTCGAGTCAACAGCCGATCGATTCGGCACGCCGCGCCGCACGCTGCTGACCGAAGCAAGCTCATCCATCGCTACTCCGCGCAGTCGAGGCGCGGCTCCCGCGTCGCTCGAGATTGCCGATGCTCCGTGTCGCGTGTTGGTCTCGACCACCGGCCGCGCCGTGCGCGTCGAATTGCCCGAGGGGGCCACAATCGTCGTCCCGACGCGGCGCAGCAAGCACGACGCGCTACTCGGCGCCGTCGATTCGACGACGCGCGGCGAACTCATCGCCATCACGTCGCGCGGTCGATTCGTGCGTTTCACTCCCGTTGATCTGCCGAGCGTTCCCGCAAACTCGGTGCAACTCGCCGCGGGCGCAAAGCTGCGCGACTACCTCGGACTCACCGACGCGAAAGAGCGGGTGCTGGCCATCGCCGACCCTGCCAGCACGCTGCCGATCGCGCTCGGTACGCGTGACGGCATTGTGAAGCGCGTCGCGCCCGGCGGCTGGCCTGCGCGCCCCGACGGAGAAGTCATCGCGCTCAAGGCGGGCGATGAGGTCATTGGCGCGTCTGTGGCCGATGAGAGCGCCGAACTCGTCTTTGTGACGACGGATGCCCAACTGTTGCACTTCGGCGCCGACCAGGTGCGCCCCCAGGGCCTTGCGGCGGGCGGAATGGCGGGCATCAAGCTCGGCGCCGGCGCACGTGCGCTGTTCTTCGGAGCCGTGGATGCCACGACCGCCGAGGTCCTCACGGTCTCAAGCTCGACGCAGACCATCGCGGGCGCCGACCCGGGCCGAGCAAAGCTCTCGCTCTTCGAGCAGTTTCCCGGCAAGGGCCGCGCAACAGGCGGTGTTCGTTGCCACGCTTTTCTCAAAGGCGAAGACGTGCTCCAGCTCGCGTGGGTGGGCGCACGCCCCCTGGCGGTCGGCGCCGACGGTTCGGCGCGCACCCTGCCCGAGGGCGGGGCGAAGCGCGATGCCTCGGGCAGCCTCCTTGACTCGCCGATCGGCTCAGTGGGTACGCCGATCGGCTGATCACTCGGCCCGTGGGCTACATGTCGATGCGATCGCGATCGAGACCCTGCCCGGCAATGATGAAGTCTTTGCGCGGGGCAACCTCATTGCCCATGAGCAGCTCGAACATGCGCGATGACGCTTCTGCGTCGCTCACGCGCACGCGCCGCAGCGTGCGGTGGGCCCGGCTCATGGTCGTGTCGGCGAGCTGATCGGCATCCATCTCGCCCAGGCCCTTGTAGCGCTGAATGGGGTCTTGGTAGCGCTTGCCCGCCTTCTTGAGCGCTGCGAGCACCCCCTGCAGCTCTTTCTCGCTATAGGTGTAGATCGTTTCGTTGGGCTTCGAGCCCGGGTTCATCACGACGACGCGGTGCAGCGGCGGCACTGCGGCGAACACCCGGCCCTCATCGATCATGGGGCGCATGTAGCGGAAGAAGAGCGTGAGCAAGAGAGTGCGAATGTGCGCGCCATCGACATCGGCGTCGCTCATGATGATTACCTTGCCGTAGCGCGCCTGCTCGAGGTCGAAGCTACGGCCCGAGCCGGCGCCGATCACCTGGATGATCGAGGCGCACTCGGCGTTGCTGAGCATGTCGCTCACCGAGGCCTTCTGCACGTTGAGGATCTTGCCGCGGATCGGCAGCAGTGCCTGAAACTCGCTGTCGCGCGCAAGCTTGGCGGTGCCGAGCGCACTGTCACCCTCGACGATGAAGAGCTCGCTGCTCGCGACATCGTTCGAGCGGCAGTCGACGAGTTTGGCGGGCAGGGCCGAGCTCTCGAGCGCGTTCTTGCGGCGCTGTGTCTCTTTGTGTGCGCGCGCCGAGATGCGGCTCTTCATTTCGGCAACGACCTTGTCGAGCACGAGAGCGGTCTGCGCCTTGTCATCGCGCTTGGTCGACGCGAATCGTTCCGTGAGCCCGCGAGCGATCACGTTCGCCGCGATCGCGCGCACGGCGGGCGTGCCGAGGATCTCTTTCGTCTGGCCCTCGAACTGTGGCTCGGGCAAGCGCACGGTGAGCACGGCGGTCATGCCCGCGAGCACGTCGTCTTTCTCGAGCTTGTCGGTGCCGACTTTGAGGCGACGCGCGTTCTTGTCGACCTCGGCGCGCAAGAACTTCAGCATTCCCTGCTCGAAGCCGAGCTGGTGACTGCCGCCCT
>JAAFHT010000048.1:4037-17283 GCA_013297625.1 Actinomycetota bacterium
GCGTAGCGATGATGTTGACGTACGAACGGAACGTCGTGTCGTACCCGGTGCCCCAGCGCAACGCGATGTCGACAACACACTCGCGCTCGACCTCGGTCGGCACCATGTGTCCGTTGTCTTGAAGCACGGGCACCGTTTCGGTGAACGTGCCGCTGCCCGTGATGCGCCAGGTGTCGGTGAGCGGGGCATCCGGCGCCAAGAATTCTGCGTACTCGCTGATGCCACCGTCGAAACGAAACGCCTCAACGACAGGAGCTTCGCCGCGATCATCGGTGAGCTCAAGCGTGATGCCCGGCACGAGAAAAGCGGTCTGCCGAAGTCGACCGAGCAACTCTTCGGTCAGGAAGCTTGCGCCCTTCGTGAAGATCTGCGGGTCAGCCCAGTAACGAATGCGGGTGCCCGTCACGCCCTTCGCAACCTTGCCGATCACGCGCAATTCGCTACCGGAGACGAACGGCGAGAACGCCGAATCGGGGCTGGGGCCTGCGGGGCCATCGTCGAAGACACCCGGTTCGCCGCGATGGAACGACATCGCCCAGGTCTTGCCGTCACGGTCGACCTCAACGTCGAGGCGCGCGCTCAGCGCATTGACGACCGACGCACCAACACCGTGCAGACCACCGGATGCGGCATACGAACCACCGCCAAACTTGCCGCCGGCGTGCAACTTGGTGAAAACGACCTCAACGCCGCTCAGTCCGGTCTTGGGCTCGATGTCGACGGGAATGCCGCGCGCGCGGTCACGCACCTCGACACTGCCATCGGGGTGAAGGCACAGGTCGATCTGCGTGCCGAACCCGCCCAGCGCCTCGTCGACCGAGTTGTCAATGATCTCCCAGAGGCAGTGCATGAGGCCTCGCGAGTCGGTCGACCCGATGTACATGCCCGGACGTTTGCGCACCGCTTCGAGACCCTCGAGTACAGAGAGGTGGCGGGCGGAGTAGTCAGAGCTGGGCACGTCGTTCATCGTAAGCGGGTCAACCGACCTGCTCGGGCTCCCACTCCGGGGCGCACGAACGCCGCCCACAAAGGCGAGGCCATCGGGCCTACGCGTTCAGCGAAATCGAGGCGTATTGACACGGCATCGACACAGGCGTGTGGTGCAATGGTGTCTCTAGAAGATTCGCGACGCCAACGGAGAGTGAGGGGCACCCCATGACGCAGATCACCACCGAGAACCCGAGCGTCACGACTGCGCCTCTGTCGGCGCTCGACCGCTGCGACAGCTGCGGTGCTCAGGCCTACGTGCGGGCCACTCTCGCGACGGGTGAGTTGCTGTTCTGCGCCCACCACGCCGCTCGCTTCAAGGAGAAGCTCACGGGCTCGGCACTCGCCTGGCACGATGAGACGGACCGCCTTACGGCTTCTGCCTAAGTGGCGGGCTCGCTCGGCTGGGGCAATCGCCTCCGATACTTGGTGCGCCGGGCGCGCGCCATCGACACCGCAAACCTGCGCAGGCTTGCGGGGCTCATTTCGCGATCGAGCGGGCGGCCGCGGCTGATCATCATGGCCGACATGCTGTGGGCCGCGGTACGCCACGAGACGGCGTTTCAAGACTATTTCGACTGGGACTTTCACACGCTCTCGAGTCGTGAGCGGCGAACGTTCATCACGCATCCCAAGTCGAACCATTTGGCTCTTCGGCTCAACGCCGTCGAGCACCGCGCGACCTTTTCCAACAAGGCGCTGTTCAACGTGCGCTTCGCGCCGTTCTTGGGCCGAGAGTGGATCGACCTTCGCACGGCAAGCGATGACGAGCTGGCTGGTTTCTTCGCACGGCACGACCGAGTCATCGCCAAAATCGCCGACAGCCTTGGTGGCGATGGCATTGAGGCCTTCACGACAGCCGACATTGCCGACCAGGCTGCGTTTCGTGCGGCTCGGCTCGCAAATCGACAGGTGTTACTCGAAGAGTTCTTGACGCAGCATCCCGAGATGTCGCGCCTCAACGACTCAAGCGTCAACACCTTGCGCATCGTCACCTATCTCGACGAGGCGGGGGCAGTGCACACCCTGGCGCGCGTGCTGAAGATGGGTAACGGCGGCGATGTCGACAACTTCAGTGACGGCGGCATGTACACGATGCTCGATGAGCTCGGAGTGGCACACTACGCAGCCTTTGACGGCGATGGCGGCGTCTACACGGTGCACCCCCGTTCACAAACGTCAATCGTGGGCTTCGCGGTGCCGAATTGGGAAGCCGTGCAAACCCTGGTCGATGCGCTGGCGCGCGAGGTACCCGAGATTCGCTACGTCGGCTGGGACATCGCCATCACTCCGACGGGCGCTGCGGTCATCGAGGGCAACTACAACACGGGCGTTTTCCAATTGAAGCCCACCGCCACCGGCGTGCGCGAAGGCCTGCTGCCCGTCTACCGGGCCGCAATCGGCTTCTGACCCCAGGGCGCTTAGGCCGTCCGCATCACGCGGCGGCAGGGCGCACGACGCCGAGCGGCGTGCTTTGATGGTTCTGACCGAGCGGGTTATCGGCGAGGATGCCCACGAGCTGTTTCTCGCCGTCCGACGTGAGCGTCGAACCGAGAACGTTGCCCCCGAAGTCGTTGATGTCGACGATCGCCACCTCGATCTGTCCGCCGAGCGCCGACTGCAGCTCGCGAGCAACCTCCCGCGACCGCAGGGGAACGAGCACGACCTGGGTGTTGTACGGCGGGATGGTGTTGTGAGTGGGGCCGTCGATGCCGCGGGCCTTCGGGCCCGCAATGCGGTAGAAGTCACCCTTTCGACCAAACGCCTTGGTCACCGCGGCCACTGCTGCCGCAAACAAAATGCGCGGAGTGCCACACTCGCGCAGCGCCATCTCCATGGTCTCGGGCATGCCGAGGCCGATGCCGTGTGACGTCTTGGTCACGTACCGCGAAAGCCGGTGGGCGAGGGGCCGGGCGTTGATCGACTCAACGGGGTATGAACGCCCTTGCGTGATCGCGACGATCTTTTCCGTCACGAAGAGCGTGTCGCCCGGGCGAACCACGTCTGCGGCGTAGCGCACGACCACCTCGATGATGTCTTCTCCGGCCATGACGACGTGCGTCTTGATCGGGATGCGCTCGAACGCCGTGCCGGCAACGTCCCGAACGAGCGGCTTGCCGTCATTGGGTGAGGCAGTCATGAGATCTCCCTGAGGTCGGGGCGCCGGGCGCGACGATCGATGAACGGTGTCGGTTTACTCGAGGTAGTCGCGGAGCGCCTGCGACCGCGAGGGGTGGCGCAGCTTGGCCATCGTCTTCGACTCGATTTGACGGATGCGCTCGCGCGTCACCCCAAACGTGTCCCCGATCTGGTCGAGCGTCTTGGGCATGCCATCGCCGAGGCCAAAGCGCATGCGAATGACACCCGCCTCACGCTCCGAGAGCGAGTCGAGCAAGCTCTCGAGCTGCTTCTGCAGCATCGTGAAGCCCACGGCGTCGGCGGGAACAACCGCTTCGGTGTCTTCAATGAGGTCACCGAACTCGCTGTCGCCGTCTTCACCGAGCGGGGTGTGCAGCGAGATGGGCTCGCGCCCATACTTCTGCACCTCGATGACCTTCTCGGGGGTCATGTCGAGCTCGCGGCTCAGCTCTTCAGGCGTGGGTTCGCGGCCGAGGTCTTGCAACATCTGCCGCTGAACGCGAGCGAGCTTGTTGATCACTTCAACCATGTGCACGGGGATGCGAATGGTTCGCGCCTGGTCGGCCATCGCGCGCGTGATCGCCTGACGGATCCACCACGTTGCATAGGTCGAGAACTTGAAGCCCTTGGTGTAGTCGAACTTCTCGACCGCACGGATGAGGCCCAAGTTGCCCTCTTGAATGAGGTCGAGAAACTGCATGCCGCGACCCGTGTACCGCTTCGCCAGGGAGACGACGAGACGCAGGTTCGCGCCAAGAAGGTGGTTCTTGGCGCGCTGGCCGTCACGAGCCACCCACAAGAGATCGCGACCCAGTGCCGAGCGCTTCTCTTTCTCGGTCATCGCCGAGAGCTTCTCTTCTGCAAAGAGGCCGGCCTCAATGCGCATCGCGAGCTCGACCTCTTCGGCAGCGTTGAGCAGAGGAACCTTGCCGATCTGCTTCAGGTAGTCCTTGACCGGGTCAGCAGTCGCGCCGGTGATCGCCGACGAGTAGACCGGAACCTCGTCGTCATCGGTGTTCGAGATGATGATGGCCCCGGTGGGCAGAGGGCCGGCCGAGCCGGCTGCGTCGTCGTCGTCACTGTCGTCGTCGTCGTCGGCCGCCTCATCGACGGCATCGTCGTCGGCAACCGCGACGACAACCTCGGCCTCAACGGCCTCGGGGTCAATCGCCTCGGGGTCAATGCCTTCGGGGTCAATCGCTTCAGGATCGATGACGTCGAGATCAATGATCTCGTCGTCGCCGTCAGTGACGCTAGCTGCCGGGGCCGTGGCCTTCTTCGCGGCCGCGCGCTTGGTCGCCGCGGGAGCCTTCGCTGTCGTCGACGCGGCAGCCGGGGCCTTCGTCGCGGCAGTCTTTGCTGCGGGTGCCTTTGCGGCCGTCGCCTTCGCGGCGGGAGCCTTCGCAGCGGGAGCCTTCGCAGCCGCAGCCTTCGTGGCAGCCGCAGTCGCTGTGGGCGCGGCCTTCTCGGCAGCAGCGCTCGCGCTGGTCGTCTTCGTGGTCGCTCGGGCAGCCATGGGCCCCTCTTCTCGCGTTCTGCGGGCAGTACAACGACCCATGTCAAGTCGGTCACGCTCGATTGCCTGCCGGAGCAGGTGATCAAGCGCCCGTGTGACTGGGTCGTGAAGTTTCATTATCGCACACTGGCCGCGATATCAAGACCAATCACCCGTGCACATCACCCGCCTGGCCCGCCCCACCCCGGCGCCTCCGCCAGCGCCGAACCATCGCAACCCACAGCGGACCCACGGCAATACCTTCGTCGTCGTGAATGCGCCGGCGAGTGCGACGTCGGGCGACGAGCATGAGACCAACGACGAGCCCCACGACAGGAAACTGGGCCGCGAGCGCCCATCGCCAGTGTTCCCACGCATACAGCTGTGCCGCATCCGCTCCTGGGCTTTGCGCATCGAGGAGCAGCCCCACGATGAGCATGATCAGGACGGTGACGGTGAACCCGCCGAGGTTCACGAATCCCGATGCTGCTCCGTGCCGCTTGGGTGGGTTGTAGGTGCGGGCAAAGTCGAAACCGATGAGCGACCCTGGCCCACCCGCGGCCAGCACGACAAACAGCGCAACGATCGCCGCAAACGGCGGGGTACCGGGCCAGAGCAGAACTACCCCCCACGCCACTCCCATCGCTCCGACGATGCCGAGCACGAGGTTCGACCGTCGAAATGGAAATCGCGCCGAGAGCAACCCGATGATGAGGCCCGCGATCGCGGCCACGACCACCATTCCGCCGAGCATGGCTGCGGCAAGCGCCGGCCCATAGCCGAGACCGATCGACAGCATGGGAAAACCCCACAGCAGCGCGATCATGGCTCCACTGGATTGCGTTGCCGCGTGCGCCCAGAACCCCAAACGAGTGCCAGGGTGCCGCACGCTCTCGCGCACACTTCCGAGCGCGTCTCGCAGCGAGGTCGAGCGATGTGACGACGCCCCGGCAGGAGCATCCGTTACCGCGACCAGCACGGCGATGAGGGCGAGCACTGAGAGTGACGCCGCCGAGGCAAATGCGGTCGTCCAGCCGCTCAGCTGCAGCACGAGGGCAAACGGGATGGCCGAAAGCAGTTGCCCCGCTTGCCCCAGGGTTCCGACCCACTGTGAGAGGTGCGGCAACCGGCGCGGTGAGAACCACGCGCCCAGCAGCCGAAGCACCGAGATGAACGTCATGGCGTCGCCCGCCCCTACGAGCACGCGCCCCACGAGCGCGAGAGGAAGCTCGTCAGCGACAGCCACAAGCACCTGGCCGACGGCCATCGTGGCGGCACCCGTCACGATGAGCAGTCTCGGGCCAAATCGGTCGACGAGCACGCCCACAGGAATCTGCAGAATCGCGTAGACGAGAAGCTGAACAACACCGAGCGTCGAGAGGGCGGTGGCATCGATCGCGAAGCGCTCCGTCGCCTCGACCGTCGCAACGCCCATGCTCGACCGCTGCAGCACACCCACGACATAGGCGACGGTCGCGACCATGAGCACCGCCCACGAGCGGCGAGAGTCCATGGGCTCAGCCCTGGTCGAGCATGGCGACCCTACGGGGTCTCGTCGTCATCGGCCGCCTGCCGAAAGGCCAAGAACTTTTCGAGCTCGGCCGCAATGGAGTCGGCACTCGGCAACTCGCCGTCTTCATCGGTCAGCGGCGACCGCATCGGGTTGTCTTGCATGTAGCTGTCATGGCGTTCTTCGAGCGAACCCACGAGTCGCGCGAGCTCGGCGTTGCCTTCGACTTGGCTCTCGATCTTGGCGAGAAAGTCGCGGCCCTCTGATCGCAAGCGATCGGTCGGGAACAACAGGCTGGTCGCGGCGGTAATGCTCTCGAGTGCCGTCACCGCTGCCGACGGAAACTCAGTGTCGGCGAGGTAGTGCGGCACGAGCAACACGAAGCCGGCAATGGGGTGACCCGACTCGGTCAGCCGGTACTCGAGCAAGTGCAGCACATTGCCGGGAACTTGCGTGCTCGGCCGCCACACCGAGAAGGCCTCGATGAGCTCGTCACGCGTGCCACTCACGGTGACGCCAATCGGGCGCGTGTGCGGCACAGGCATCGGAATCGCGTGCACCCACGTTGTCGACGCGATGCCGTAGCGCTCAATAATGCCGAGCAGCGCCACGACGAATCGTTCCCACTGAAAGTCAGGCTCATAACCCGTGAGCAACAAGAAGGGCGTGCCGAGCTCGTCGTGCGCGAGGCGCAGGGCGAGTTCGGGGCGACGGTACTCGGTGATGCGCGTCTCTTCAAAGACCATGATCGGGCGACGCGCGCGATAGTCGAGCAGCGCGTCGTTGTCGAACATCAGCACGTCGCGGTGATCGAGTTCGTCGAGCAAATACTCCGACACTTGCGCGACCGCGCCGCCCGAGTCGACGAAACCGGTGAGGCCAACAACCAAGGGCAGGTCGCGCGGTACCTCAAACTCCGTCATCGTGACGGTGTAGAGGTCAGCCGGATTCTGCATGACTCCATGCTAGGTCGCCGCACCGCGAGCCTTCGGCCCGCCGGCGCGTGCCGAGAGCGAACACCTCGGCGATGAGCCTCAGCCGAGCGCGGATAACATGACGCGCATGCCTGTGCCCACGCTTAGCGTCTCAACTCTCGCGCCCGCCGACCTCGACGCCGACGTACTCGTCGTGGGCATCGCCCCCGCTGGCGACGACGGTGTGAGCGTCGTGGGCATCGAGTCGGGTCCGCTCGCCACAGTCGGAACGGGCCTCCGGATGCTCGGCCTCACGGGAGCCGTCGACGAGACAGCGCGCCTGCCCGCGCCCGAGGGTGTGTCGGCCACGAGCATCCTCGTCGTGGGGCTGGGCCGCGGCACGCTGACGGCTGAAGCCTTGCGAACGACGGCCGGCACAGCCGCCCGCACACTCGGGAGTGTCGCGCGCATCGCCTTCGCCCTGCCCACGGTGTCGGCAGCCGACGTGCAAGCCGTGCTTGAAGGCGCCGCCATGGGCGGGTATCGCTTCACCGCGTACCGATCGAGCGAGGCAACACCAGGCACGACTGACGTCATCGCTGCGACGACGGTCGAGGGGGCCGAGAGCGCCGCAGCGGCCGCTCGGGCAACAGCCGGCGCTGTTGCCCTCGTGCGCGACTTGGTCAACACTCCCCCGAACGACCTGTATCCCGCTTCGTTCGCCGAGCGTGCGCGCGCCGCAGCGGAGGGTCTGCCCATTGAGTTCGACGAACTGGGGCCCGATGAGCTCGCCGCCGGTGGCTTCGGCGGCATTCTCGGAGTAGGCCAAGGATCGTCACGACTGCCTCGGCTTCTCGTCGTGCGCTATCGCCGCGACAGCAATGACCCCCACCTCGCGATCGTCGGCAAGGGAATCACGTTCGACTCGGGCGGACTCTCGCTCAAGCCCGCCGCCGCGATGGTCGGTATGAAGTACGACATGACGGGGGCCGCGACGACGCTCGCCGCCGTCATCGCGGTCGCTCAGCTCGGAGTTCCTGTTCGACTGACCGCCTGGTTGTGCCTCGCCGAAAACATGCCATCGTCCACAGCGATGCGCCCCAACGATGTGCTCACCATTCGCGGGGGCACGACCGTTGAAGTGCTCAACACCGATGCCGAGGGTCGACTGGTCATGGCCGATGGGCTCGCCGCAGCGAGTGAAGAGCGCCCCGACGCGATCGTCGACATTGCGACACTCACGGGTGCGGCTCGAGTCGCCCTCGGTGAGCGGTACGCCGGCGTCATGGGCGATGACACTCTCGTCGCCCAGGTTCAGGCCGCCGCTGCCGATACCGGAGAGCTCGTGTGGCCCATGCCGTTGCCCGGCGAACTTCGCGCGCTGCTCAAGAGTGACGTTGCCGATATCGCGAACGCCAAGCCGGGCAGCACCGCCGCGGGAATGCTGCTGGCGGGTGTGTTCTTGCGCGAGTTCGTGGGAACGACGAGCGACGAGCCGGATGCGCCGCGCATCCCGTGGGCCCACCTCGACATTGCGGGCCCCGCCAATAACCCCACCGCCCCGTTTGGCTACACGCCCAAGGGGCCGTCGGGCGTCATGGTTCGGTTGCTCGTGCGGCTCGCGGAACGCCTCGCGACGAGGGAGTAGGCTCGACTCCGGGCACGGGACCGTCGTGCCGCACAGCGGGTCGACCCGCCACCTCGAGTGTCGACCCCCGCACGACAATCCTTCGTGGATGTAAGGAGCCTCTGCCGGTGTCGGACCAGAACTTTGACCTCGTCATCCTCGGCGCCGGAAGCGGCGGCTACGCCGCCGCCCTGCGCGCCAGCCAGCTCGGGATGAGCGTTGGACTCGTCGAGAAGTCGAAGGTGGGTGGCACGTGCTTGCACGTTGGCTGCATCCCCACCAAGGCGCTCTTGCACTCGGCCGAGGTCGCCGACGCGGCGCGTGACGCCGCGAAGTTTGGCGTCAAGGCCACGCTCGAGGGCATCGACGTTCCGGCGGTCATCCAGTACCGCGAGGGCATCATCGCGAGCAAGTACAAGGGCCTTCAGGGTCTCATCAAGGCGCGCGGCATCACCATGGTCGAGGGCGAAGGCCGTCTGACCTCCCCCACCACCGTTCAGGTGGGCGACAGCACCATCACCGGCAAGAACGTCATTCTCGCCACCGGCTCGTACTCGCGCACGCTTCCTGGTCTGGAGATCGGCGGGCGGGTCATCACCTCAGAGCAGGCCTTGCAGCTCGACTACGTGCCCAAGAAGGTTGCCGTGCTTGGCGGCGGCGTCATTGGCGTCGAGTTCTCGAGCGTGTGGCGCTCGTGGGGCTCAGAGGTGCACATCATCGAAGCGCTCCCCCACCTCGTGCCGATGGAAGAAGAGTCGATCTCGAAGCAGTTCGAGCGTGCCTACCGCAAGCGCGGCATCGAGTTCACGCTCGGCGTGCGCTTTCAGAGTGTGACGCAGAACGATCAGGGTGTTGTCGTCACTCTGGAGAACGGCGCGACCATCGAGGCCGACCTTCTCCTTGTTGCCGTCGGTCGTGGCCCCGCCACCGCCAACCTCGGCTTCGAAGAAGTTGGCGTGGCGATGGACCGCGGATTCGTGCTCACGAACGAGCGACTCGAGACGAACATCCCGGGCCTCTACGCCGTTGGCGACATCGTGCCGGGCCTGCAGCTCGCTCACCGCGGCTTTCAGCACGGCATCTTCGTCGCCGAAGAGCTTGCCGGGCTCAACCCGGTCGTCATTAGCGATGTCAACATTCCCAAGGTCACCTACAGCGAGCCCGAAGTTGCGTCGGTTGGCCTCAGCGAAGCCAAGGCCAAAGAGCAGTACGGAGACGCGGCCATCGCGAGCTACGACTACAACCTCGCGGGCAACGGCAAGAGCCACATTCTCGAGACGGCCGGGTCGATCAAGGTCGTGCGCGTCGTCGACGGGCCCGTCGTGGGCGTGCACATGATCGGTGCACGCGTCGGTGAACTCATCGGCGAAGCGCAACTGGCCGTCAACTGGGATGCCCACCCCGAAGACATTGCGCCGCTGCTGCACGCTCACCCGACGCAAAACGAGGCTCTCGGCGAAGCCTTCCTCGCTCTCGCGGGTAAGCCTCTGCACGCGATGTGACCCTGACCCCACAACTAGGCTAGATACCCACCACAGGTTTCGAAGGAGCACTACTGATGAGCGAATCCGTCAACCTCCCGGCGCTCGGCGAGAGCGTCACCGAGGGAACGGTCACCCGATGGCTGAAGAACGTCGGCGACCGTGTCGAGGTCGACGAGCCGTTGCTCGAAGTCTCGACTGACAAGGTCGACACCGAGATCCCGTCGCCCGTCGCCGGCATCGTCGAAGAGATCCTCGTTGCCGAAGACGAGACCGTTGAGGTGGGCACTCCCCTCGTGCGCATCGGCACCGGTGCTGGCGCGAGCGCTCCCGCCGCCGCTCCCGCTCCTGCGGCTGCTCCTGAGCCCGTCGCGGCACCGGAACCGGCTGCCGCTCCTGCTCCCGCGCCGGCACCAGAACCTGTCGCGGCACCGGCCGCACCGGCTCCGGTAGCGGCCCCGGCGCCCGCTCCCGCTCCTGCGGCGGCCCCTGCTCCGGCGGCAGCACCTGCTCCCGCAGCTGCACCCGCACCCGCTGCCGCAGCGCCGGCTGCTGCGTCGGCAACCAATGCGGCCTACATCACCCCGCTCGTGCGCAAGCTCGCCGCCGAGCACGGCGTCGACCTCGCTCGCGTTACGGGCACAGGTGTGGGTGGCCGCATCCGCAAGCAAGACGTCGTCGCCGCTGCTCGCCCGTCGAGCGGTGCAGGCGCTGCCCCCGCGGCGCCGCGCGTCGCGCTCGAGACCTCGCCGCTGCGGGGCACGACGGCCGCGATGTCGCGTTTGCGCAAGGTCATTGCCGAGCGTGCCGTGATCTCGATGCAGTCGACCGCCCAGCTCACCACTGTCGTCGAGGTCGACGTGACGAAGGTCGCGGCGTTGCGCAATGCCGTCAAGGGCGACTTCGAGAAGGCCACCGGCACCAAGCTGTCGTTCTTGCCGTTCTTCGCCAAGGCCGCCACCGAGGCACTGCGCGCGTACCCGATCATCAACGCCACGGTCGACGGCGACTCGATCGTCTACCCCGACACCGAGAACCTCTCGATCGCGGTCGACACCGAGCGCGGCCTTCTGACTCCCGTCATTCGCAATGCTGGCGACCTGTCGATCGCTGATCTCGCACGCGAGATCGCTGACCTTGCCACGCGCACGCGCGACAACCAGCTCAAGCCCGACGAGCTCGCCGGCGGCACCTTCACGCTGACGAACACGGGTTCGCGCGGTGCACTGTTCGACACGCCTGTCGTCTTCCTTCCGCAGGTGGCGATTCTCGGCACGGGCATCGTGAGCAAGAAGCCGGCGGTCATCCAGGTTGACGGCTCTGACGTCGTGGCCGTTCGATCGATGGTCTACTTCGCCCTGTCGTACGACCACCGCATTGTTGACGGCGCCGACGCCGCGCGCTTCCTGAGCGCAGTCAAGGCGCGCCTCGAAGAGGCCGACTTCGACGGTGACCTCGGAATCTGAGGCACCGCTCGACTAGTCATCGAGCACATCACGCACACGCCAGCCGGCCTCGCTTCTCACCACGAGAAGCGAGGCCGCTGTCGTTGCGGGAGACGCCGTTGCGTTCAGCGACGTCTCCCTGGCCGAGCCCGTCGGCAAAACGAGGTCGATGAGCGCCGCCCCGCCCATGCGCTCGACAACAACAACCTCGCCGCCCTGGGCTTGCCACGACGCGAGAGTTGCGTGACGTGCGTCATCAACGCTCAGCAATCGTTCTGCCGCTGAATAGGCGTGGGCAACGGTGAACGAGCACGAGTCGTTCTCGCTCCGCACAGGCGACGGAGTGGGCGCCGTCGACCGAGGTGCAAGCGCCGCTCGACACTCGACCCAGCGGCTGACGAGCTCACCGACGATCGCCGTCCACTCATCCGGCTCGGGGTCGACTGCCGACTCGGGAGACGTGGCACCTGACGAAGGCCCCTCGAAGCTGGAGGGCGGCGTGGTGGGGGGCATCGTGGGCAGGGTTGCCGGCTGCTGCTCGGCCGAGGCAGAGTCGGCCGCGGGCTCAGCGGCAGGCACCGTGGCCTCGGAACCTCCACCTGCGGTCACAACCAGCGCAGCAATGAGGGCGATTGCTCCCCCGATACCCGCGAGCACGAATCGTGGCCGCACAGAGCCGATTCGTCGCAACGGCGAGGCCGCCACCGCTGCCACGAGCGTCCCTCGTGCAGCACCGAGTCGCGCGAGCACTGCCTGCACGCGCTCAACAATCGACGACGGAAGACCGAGCGCGCGCAGCGTGTCGATCAGTGAGTCGGCCCAGGCCCCCTGCGGTGTGGGAACGACCTTCGCCATGGTTGTCGCAGCGTTGACCACACCAGTGGTCGCCCCCGGCTCGATGGACGACGCGCCTGGATCTGCGCCAGCAACACCCGGCAGCTCGCGGAGTGCGCCCGGCAGCGGCGGTGACGGCACCGGGTGAGTAGCAACCGCGCGGAACTCGACGGGCACCGGAGTCGAAAGATCAAAGAGTGCGGCCGACACTGATCGGCCTCGCGCCGCGGCGCCGAGGGCCGCGATGAGCGCCGGACGTTCCGACGGTGAGACCGCCGCCGCGACGGCGGCCCCGAGGTGCTCGAGCGCGGCGGCATCGCGAGCGTAGGCCGGCTCGAGGGCTCGAAACCTCTCCGGCAGCACGGGGCCTGCGTGGGCATCCGTCACGCGAACGATCGTGGGTGCGCCGGCAGCAGTGAAGCGCACGCCGTTGGGGTGCGGGTCTAGGCCCGTGAGGCCGACCGCGTGCCCTGCCTCAATGGCATCAACGAGGGGCGCGAGAATTGTGACCGCTTCACCCAGCGCTAGCCCGTCACCACGCATCGCGAGCACGTCACTGAGCGCCGGGCCCGCGACGTGGTCGACGATGAGCGCCAATCGACCGTCATCGAGCGTGACCAGGTCGTCCAGCGTCACGACGTGATCACGCAGCACGGGGTCGGCAGACGCAATGCGATCGAAAGCGGAGACGGAAGCATCAATGTCGGCATCGGAACACGATCGCGAGAAGATGCGAGCGACGCGCGTTTCGTTCGATGCGAACACGACCGCCGTGAGCGCGTGGGCAGAGCGCGACAGCAGACGCACAACGCGG
>JAAFHT010000004.1:0-7784 GCA_013297625.1 Actinomycetota bacterium
GCCGGAACGGGCGCAACCGGCGCGGCGGCGCGTGCGACGGCAGGCGCGGCAGCCGCCGGGGCAGGTGCCGCGGGAGCAGGTGTAACCGGGGCCGACACGGGCGCGTTGGCGGCGGGGGCTGCCACACGCGCGAGCGGTGCCGCCGCGACGCCCTCGGCGCCGAGGGCCACGAGCACGCGCGCGGTCATGAGTTCAAGGTGCAAGCGCGGCGACGTCGCACCGGTCATCTCGGTGAGCGCGCGGTTGACCACATCGGCGGCTCGTGAGAGCTCAGCGGGCGAGAACATTGCCGCTTGCGTGCGCATGCTCGCGAGGTCGTCGGCGGGGATGCCGTGCAGCACCGAAGCGGCGCTGTCAGCCGTCGCCTGCACGACGATGAGGTCGCGCAAACGCTCGAGCAAGTCGTCGACGAACCGGCGCGGGTCCTGACCGGTCTGAATAACGCGATCGATCGCGTGGAACGCGCCCTCAGCATCCCGACCCGCGATAGCCACGACGACCTCGTCGAGCAGCGCGCCGTGCGTGTAGCCGAGCAGTGCGACGGCGCGCTCGTACGTGACGGTGGCGTCGTCACTGCCGGCCATGAGCTGGTCGAGCAGCGAGAGGGTGTCGCGCACTGAGCCGCCGCCGGCACGCACGACGAGCGGCAGCACGCCCGGCTCGATCGTGACCTTCTCGCTCTCGCAGAGCTGCTGGATGTATTCGAGCAACTGCGCGGGCGGTACGAGCCGGAAAGGGTAGTGGTGCGTGCGCGAGCGAATCGTGCCGATGACCTTTTCGGGCTCGGTCGTCGCGAAGATGAACTTCACGTGCTCGGGCGGCTCTTCGACGATCTTGAGCAGCGCGTTGAAGCCCTGCGGCGTGACCATGTGCGCCTCGTCGAGAATGAAAATCTTGTAGCGGTCGCGCGCGGGTGCGAACACCGCGCGCTCGCGCAAGTCGCGTGCGTCGTCGACGCCGTTGTGGCTCGCGGCGTCGATCTCGACGACGTCGAGGGATCCGCCACCGTCGCGGCTGAGCTCAACGCAGCTCGGGCACACGCCGCACGGGGTATCGGTGGGGCCCTCGGCGCAGTTCAAGCAGCGGGCGAGGATGCGCGCGCTCGTCGTCTTGCCACAGCCTCGAGGCCCGCTGAATAAATAGGCATGGTTGACCCGGTCACCACGCAGAGCCGCGCGCAAGGGGTCGGTCACGTGAGCCTGGCCGATGAGCTCGGCAAACGTCTCGGGCCGATAGCGGCGATAGAGGGCGGTAACCACGTGCCCAGCGTAGTCGTCACCTCCGATGCCCGGGCCGGGCATTCGTCGGCTGTCTAGCCGACGAGCGTGGCGGCGGCCTGAGCGATCGCGAGCTCTTCATTCGTGGGCACGACGAGCACGGCGACGGGGGCATCGTCGGGCGAGATGATCCGCGGCGCGCGCGAGCGTTCGGCGTTGCGCTCGGCGTCGAGCGTGAGCCCGAGGTGCTGCAGACCCGCGAGCGCGCGGGCTCGCAGGGCGGGCGCGTTCTCGCCGATTCCGGCCGTGAAGACCACGGCGTCGAGGCCACCGAGCTGGGCGAGGTACGCCCCGACGTAGTGCCGGATGCGGTGGGCCCAGACCTCCAGGGCGAGTTCCGCATCCGCATCGCCCGCGTCGGCGGCGGCCGTGACGTCGCGCATGTCGGCCGAACCGGCGAGCCCGAGCAAGCCACTGCGACCGTTGAGAATCGCATCAACCTCGGCGACCGGCAGGCCCGCGCGCTCGAGGTGCAACAGCACGCCCGGGTCGACGTCGCCCGATCGGGTGCCCATGACGAGTCCCGCGAGCGGCGTCATGCCCATCGAGGTGTCGATCGAACGGCCGCCGTCGATCGCCGTGGCCGACGAGCCGTTGCCGAGGTGCAACACGATGAGCTTGAGGGTCTCGAGGGGCCGACCCAACACCGCTGCGGCGCGGCCCGCGACGAACTGATGGCTCGTGCCGTGAAAGCCGTAGCGACGAATGCCGTACTCGGCGGCGACGGCTCGATCGATCGCGTAGGTCGAGGCCGAGGCTGGCATGGACTGGTGAAAGGCCGTGTCGAAGACGGCGACGTGCGGCACGTCGGGCATCGCGAGGCGAGCGGCACGGATGCCCGCGAGATTCGCCCTATTATGCAGCGGCGCGAGCGCGCTCACCGCTTCAATGCCGGCCACAACCTCGTCGTCTATGGCGACGGGCGCGGTGAAGATCGAGCCGCCGTGCACCACGCGGTGGCCGACGGCGGCGATCGACGCTGCGTCTGAGCCGAGGCGATCGAACACGACGCGCATCCCGGCCACATGGTCGGCGGCGTCGCCGCCCGGCTGTCCGAGGCGCTCGAGCATGCCCGAGAGCACAACCTGTTCGGTGACGACGTCGACGAGCTGGTACTTGATCGAGCTCGACCCCGAGTTGACGACGAAAACGCGCATCAGCCGCGCTGCGCCTGAATCGCCGTGATCGCCACGGTGTTGACGATGTCGCTCACGAGGGCTCCGCGGCTGAGGTCGTTGACGGGCTTGCGAAGGCCTTGCAGCACGGGGCCGATCGCCACCGCGCCCGCCGAGCGCTGCACAGCCTTGTAGGTGTTGTTGCCCGTGTTCAAGTCGGGAAACACGAAGACGGTCGCGCGCCCCGCGACGGGCGAGCCGGGCATCTTCGAGGCCGCGACGCTCGGCTCGGCGGCCGCGTCGTACTGCATGGGGCCATCCACGAGCAGTTCGGGGGCGCGCTCGTGGACGAGGCGCGTGGCCTCGCGAACCTTCTCGACGTCGTCGCCCGCGCCGGAGTCACCCGTGGAATACGAGAGCATCGCCACTCGCGGTTCGATCTCAAACTGCGACGCGGTCGCGGCCGACGAGATCGCGATGTCGGCGAGCTGCGCGCTCGTCGGGTCAGGAATCACCGCGCAGTCGCCATAGACCAGCACGCGGTCGGAAAGGCACATCAAGAAGACGCTCGAGACCACCGAGACGCCCGGGTCGGTCTTGATGATCTCGAAGCTCGGGCGAATGGTGTGCGCGGTCGTGTGCGCGGCACCCGAGACCATGCCATCGGCCAGGCCCAGATGCACCATCATCGTGCCGAAGTAGCTGACATCGGTGACAACGTCGCGCGCCGTTTCGTACGTGACGCCCTTGTGCGCGCGCAGCCGCGCGTACTCGTCAGCGAAACGGTGCCGCAGTTCTTCATCGTGCGTCGACAGGATGCTCGCCGCCGACAGATCGAGCCCGAGCTCGGCGGCGCGAGCCCGCACCACTTGCTCGTCTCCCAGAATCGTCAGGGCACACACGCCGCGCTGCAACAGCGTCCCGGCCGCGCGCAAGACGCGGTCGTCGTCGCCCTCAGGCAACACGATGTGTTTGCGATTGCTGCGCGCGCGCTCGAGCAGGTCGAACTCGAACATGAGCGGCGTGACGACGTCAGAGCGCGTCACGTCGAGTCGGTTCATGAGCGCTTCGGCGTCGATGTGGCGCTCCCACAGGGCCAGGGCCGTGTCGTACTTGCGCTGGCTGTCGGCGGCTAGTCGGCCCCGAGCACCCATGATCGCGAGCACGGTGTCGTAGGTGCCTGACTCGGCCCTGATGATCGGCAGGGTGGGGTCGAGGCCGTCGACGAGGCTTTGCACCGCATCCGGCGTCTCGAAACCGCCATAGAGCACGATGGCCGCCAGGCTCGGAAAGGTCTCGCTCGCATGCGCCATAAGCACGGCGAGCAGCACTTCGCTGCGGTCGCCGGGGATGAGCACGACGGCGCCTTCGGTGAGGCGCGGCAAGACGTTCTCCATCGACATGCCGGCCACGACAGCGCCGAGCACTTCGCGCTGCAGCAGGGCTTCGTCGCCGCGCTCGAAGGTTCCGCCGCAGGCCTCCATCACGGCCGCCACGGTGGGCGCAATCAAATACGGGTCATCCGGGATGGCCGCCACGAGCGCATCGGGTGCGACAGCCTGCACGGCCGCGATCACGGTGTCGAGCTGCTCAGGGTCAACGCGGTTCGCGATGATGCCCAGCACTTGTGCGTGCTCGTGGTCGAGTTCGGCGACGGCAACTTCTGCGACCCGGCGCATGTCGTCGGATGACCGCGGCGCCGACTCGGCGAGCCCGCGCCCACCCGCAGCGCCACCCTCGCGTCCGCCGACGACGAGCAGCACGGGGGCGCCCAGATTGGCAGCGATGCGCGCGTTGAACGAGAGCTCTGTGGGGCTCGAAACGTCGGTGTAGTCGCTGCCCACGATCACGACGGCATCGCTGCGCTGCGAGACCGCGTGGTACCGCTCGACAATCACCGCAAGAGCGGCCTCAGGGTCGGCGTGCACCTCGTCGTAGCCGACGCCGATCGCTTCGTCGTACTCGAGGTCGACGCCGTCGTGGGCGAGCAGCACCTCCAAGACGTAATCTCGCTCATCACGCGAGCGAGAGATCGGCCGAAACACCCCGACCCGCTGCACGCGGTGGCTCAACGTGTCGACGAGCCCGAGGGCCACCGTCGACTTGCCCGAGTTGCCCTCGGCTGACGTGATGTAGATGCTGCGCGACATTGCCCCCAGCCTAGAGCGGGTGCATGAAAAAGGACCCCTCGCGCACCCGCCAGAGCCCGGTTACCCTTGCTGCATTTCTGCCCTGGGGGAGTTGGCCTGGATGGCGCCACGCGAGGAGCCGCCATCAGTTTACCGCTAGGATTCACTGTCGTCGTCCCTCAGATTGTTTGGGGGTGCCGCGCCAGGAGAATTCGCCTAGTGGCCTATGGCGCACGCTTGGAAAGCGTGTTGGGTGCAAGCCCTCGGGGGTTCGAATCCCCCATTCTCCGCCATTGACTGTGTTCTCGGCCTTCGTGCTCCTGTGTGGCGAGACGTGCGTCTGCACAAGCCGTTAAGCGCACCGCCCCCGTGCTCGCCCTCGCCCGAAGGCGGGAGGCGAACACGGGGGCGGTGGATGCCCGTGCCGCTTAGGCGGCCGCGCGAGCGCCTCGGCGACGACGCCCGAAGAGCAGCAACATGAGTCCCGCCGCGAGTGCGGAGAGACCGCAGGCCAGGAAGCCGAGGGTCGACGACGCACCCGTGAACGCGAGGCCGGCTGGCGCGATCGTGAACCACTCTTCCGTGGTGTCGAACCACGGGTCGTTGGCTACTGACGCACCATCAAATGCCACCTCTTCGTCGGCCGCGTTGTAGAGGGTCAAGAAAATGAAGAGCTTCTTCGAGGCCAGGTCCTTCACGTCTTGCTCGGTCATGGAGAACGGAACCTCGGTGGTTCCATCGGCAGCCGACGGCGTGAAGGTCGCTCCACCCGTGATTCCCGTGAACACGATCACGCCGTTCTCGATGTAGACGAGCTCGCCATCGAGGCGGTATTCCTGCGCCGGGATCAGGTTCAGGTAGAACACGCGGTCAATGATCGTTGCCGGCCCGGTGGTGATGCGTCCGTTAGGAACACCATCCACGTAGGCGCGGCTCGAGATCGCCGGAGGCGGCAACGTCGTCAGGTCGACCGCGTTGATTGCCGTCACCGGAATCAGCTCGTTCGTGATCACGATCTGAGCGCTGGGCGGGTCGAACCGCGGTGCCTGCCAGACGACATCCAAGAATGCGGGAGCCGGGTCTTCGGTGAACGTCACGACTGCGCCGATCGGCAGACCCGAAATCACCACGGGAGCAGCTCCATCGGTCAAGGTCACGGCCGTCGGGGCACCCCCGTCGACGCGGTAGTTCACCGTGAACTCGGCGTTAGCCGGAACCTTGTCACCGAGGTCGTCCACCACCGTCTTTTGCAACGAGAACGAACCCGTCGGCTCAACGTACGTGATCGTGACGGTGGCCTCAGCAGTGTCACCGAAACCATTCGCCGCCACATAATCCACCGGCGTCGGGTCACCCAAGAACGTCACCTCAGGCGTGAACGTCACCTCACCCGTAATCGGGTCAACCGTCCACACACCCTCACCAGTCACCGTCAACGACGTGACCTCAGCAAGCGTGATCGGGTTCACAATGCGCACCGTGCTCGGCACCAAACCAGCCGAGTCATTGGCCAACACATCAACCGTGACAGCGTCACCAATCGTGTTGTCCAGATCCTCATCGTCAGCAGCTGACGGAAGAATGCGCACCGTCGTGGGGTCATCACTCGGATCGCCACCATCGTTCGGGTTCTCACCCAACGGGCTCGGCGTCTCGGTCAACTCCGGATCCGTCACCGGGTCACCATCAACACCCGTACCCGTGTCACTGACATCCGACACATCCGGACCCGACGGAGGCGTGCCCTCAGCGGTGGCCGTGTTCTCCACACCACCCGCCGTCACATCAGCAGCCGTCACCACATACGTCGCCGTGAACGTGGTCGAGTCACTCGCGCCCACAGCCAACGAGATCGGACCACCCGACATCGTGGCCAACACATCCGTCACCGTGACATCACTCAACGCAACGTTGCCCGTGTTGGTCACCGTGAACGCATACGTGATCTCGTCCCCAGCACCCAACACACCATCAGCGCCCAGATCAACCAACGACACACTCTTCACCAACGAAATCGCCGGCCCAGCAGGCACATACGTGATCGTGACGGTCGCGGTGACCTCGTCACCAAAACCATTCGCCGCCACATAATCCACCGGCGTCGGGTCACCCAAGAACGTCACCTCAGGCGTGAACGTCACCTCACCCGTAATCGGGTCAACCGTCCACACACCCTCACCAGTCACCGTCAACGACGTGACCTCAGCAAGCGTGATCGGGTTCACAATGCGCACCGTGCTCGGCACCAAACCAGCCGAGTCATTGGCCAACACATCAACCGTGACAGCGTCACCAATCGTGTTGTCCAGATCCTCATCGTCAGCAGCTGACGGAAGAATGCGCACCGTCGTGGGGTCATCACTCGGATCGCCACCATCGTTCGGGTTCTCACCCAACGGGCTCGGCGTCTCGGTCAACTCCGGATCCGTCACCGGGTCACCATCAACACCCGTACCCGTGTCACTGACATCCGACACATCCGGACCCGACGGAGGCGTGCCCTCAGCGGTGGCCGTGTTCTCCACACCACCCGCCGTCACATCAGCAGCCGTCACCACATACGTCGCCGTGAACGTGGTCGAGTCACTCGCGCCCACAGCCAACGAGATCGGACCACCCGACATCGTGGCCAACACATCCGTCACCGTGACATCACTCAACGCAACGTTGCCCGTGTTGGTCACCGTGAACGCATACGTGATCTCGTCCCCAGCACCCAACACACCATCAGCGCCCAGATCAACCAACGACACACTCTTCACCAACGAAATCGCCGGCGTTTGAGGGGTGAACTCGTTCGTGACCGTCACCGCAGCAGTCGTGCCATCACCAATTGTGATCTGCGGAGTGTTGAACGTGGACGACACCAAGTTCAACCCAGAAACAGTGCGAGCAACCTCACGGAAATCAACAACCGTGCCCAGCGGCAACACCGGACCCGCAACAACCGTGCCATTGGAGTTCAACTGCACCGTCGTCCACGGACCACCCGTGCCCGTCGTGGAGTACTCAACCTCGAAGATCGTGCCAGCAGGCACCAACGAGGCACCCGAACCCGACAACAACTTCTGCAACGAGAACGTGCCGGTCTTCTGAACAAACTCGTTCGTCACCGTCACCGCAGTGGTGACGTCGTCACCAATCGTGATCTGAGCACTCACCGGACTGAACGTCGAAGAAATCAGGTTCACGCCAGCAACCGTGCGAGCAACCTCACGGAAATCAACAACCGTGCCCGCCGGCAACACCGGACCCGCAACAAC
>JAAFHT010000004.1:7794-64790 GCA_013297625.1 Actinomycetota bacterium
CACCAATCGTGATCTGAGCACTCACCGGACTGAACGTCGAAGAAATCAGGTTCACGCCAGCAACCGTGCGAGCAACCTCACGGAAATCAACAACCGTGCCCGCCGGCAACACCGGACCCGCAACAACGGTGCCATCCGAGTCCAGCTCAACCGTCGTCCACGGACCGCCCGTGCCCGTCGTGGAGTACTCAACCTCAAACATCGTGCCATCCGGCACCAACGACGCACCCGAACCCGACAACAACTTCTGCAACGAGAACGTGCCGGTCTTCTGAACAAACTCGTTCGTCACCGTCACCGCAGTGGTGACGTCGTCACCAATCGTGATCTGAGCACTCACCGGACTGAACGTCGAAGAAATCAGGTTCACGCCAGCAACCGTGCGAGCAACCTCACGGAAATCAACAACCGTGCCCGCCGGCAACACCGGACCCGCAACAACGGTGCCATCCGAGTCCAGCTCAACCGTCGTCCACGGACCAGTCACACCCGTCGTGGAGTACTCAACCTCAAACATCGTGCCATCGGGCACCAACCCAGCACCTGAACCCGACAACGACTTCTGCAGCGTGAACGACCCTGTTTCTTGGCAGACAACAAAGGAGTGGAGGGCCACGGTCACTGCGGAGGTACGGTTGTCGATCTTCCCCGATCGAATAATCAGCTGGTCAATCGGCCCATCGATGTTGAACTGAAAGAGGTTCGTCGCGACGCTTGTGCCGCCGAGGGAAGACGAACCGACAACCGTGTCATGTTGCCCATTCGCGTCTGTGTCGACGGTGTACATGCCGGGGGCGCCGCCGTTCACGCCCACAGGATTCAAGCCGCTAAAGTTCGCCGCGGTGACCGGAATCGGAGTTCCTTCGAAACTCGGGAACATGGTCATGCCGTCGAAGTTATTGAGGCCGCCCCCACGCAGCTGGAAGCTAGTGATGGGGTTGGGGAAGGTGATCGTGTAATCGACGAAGTTGGCCGATGTGCGATAGTTCGGCACGTTCGTAGGCTGCAGATACAGAACATCGTCAGTCGCAAATGGGGTAACGGACGAATTCTGCAGTTCAACGCCGTCTGCCCATACCGACGACCCGTTCAACGTTGCCGAGAAGTTCACCGCGCCATTGAGAAGAGTAAGAGGCAGCTGACTTTGTAGTGCGGTGTCCAGCGGATACCCGGCACTGTTGACGTTTGTTTCACAGACGTCACCAGTTCGTGGAGTGAACGTGTTGGTCACCGAAACAGGCACAGTGGTGCCATTTCCAATGGTGATTCCGCCGACCGGATTCGGGCTGAATACGGGAGTGCCCCAATTCACGCCAGGGTACGAAGGAGGATCTTCGCTGAACGTCACTCGAGCACCCGTGGGCAAGCCCGACACGACGACGGGCGCGCCGCCAGCTTTCAAAGCTACAGAAATAGGTGCAGCGCCATCCACCCTGTACTGCACGGTGAACGTTGTGTTGTCAGGCACGGCATTGCCCGAGTCGCTCAAGACCTTCTGCAAAGAGAAGGAGCCCGTTGGCGCGGTTGACGTTACCGTGATGATCGGAAGGTCCGAGTTGTAGTGAGCAGACTCGCCCGACAAGTCGAAGATCAAGCCCTGGATTTGGCCCGTGCCCGTGCCGACCACGCGCGCTTGGATCACCACGCTAATGGTGTTTCCGCCGAAACCGGTTTGTTGGTTATTGGGCAGACCACACTCGCCGTTGGTGTTGTCGGGAATCCAGTTACATCCGTCGGCAAAGTACACCGTACGAACGGTCGGGTTGACCGGCTTTACGTACGTCGCGGTCACCGAAATGACGTCGAAGATAGACCCGTCGAGAATCGGGCCCGCCATCAAGAGGTTGTAGCCCTGCGTTGCCGTGCCACCATTCAGCGTGTAGGTAACTACGTCTCCAACATTCACCGAGGTCGGTCCGCTGAGTGTCGAGTCGTTACGAGCCTGCGACTGGATCTTGTCGAGATAAACCTGACGCCCCGCGGGGGTCGACACCAAGTTGACGTCGGGCGCTGACGCCGTAATGCGGAAATCGCGGCTCGCGAACCACGCGGCGGTGTCACGCGTGATTTTGACCGTGTACCAAACTTTCTGGCAGGTGTTCGCCGCGAGACTTGCGATCGTCTTCGTCGCGCTGCCGTCGAGGTTGATGAAGGCTTGAGCCTGGTCCCAAATGAACTCGACCGAGACGTTCGTGACCGCCGTCGCGGTGATGTTGCACACGGTGGCGCCGAGAGGGAACTGGTCGGGACCCGTCGTTACGTCATTGCTGTCGAGGCCCATGAGAGTCCAGTCAAGGATCTTAATACTCAACGAGTCGGTCGCAGCCTGGGCAGGCTCTGCTTGAGCGAGTGGCGCGAAGAGCGAACCGATGAGCGCGACGACCGCCATGACCGCGGCAAAACGCCGTGGGCGAAGGGCTACAGGCTGCGATGACTGTGACATAGACACGAGGACTCTCATTCGGGTTGAGGCTCTTCCGATGGGTTGTCGGAATGTAGCGTCGATGGCATGGGTCATGCCAAAGATAGACACACCAGATTCCCAGCTTTCGCTCGCGCGCGATAGTGAAGCGGTCCCCCCACTTCAGGGGCCTCCTGGCACAAACCAGCTCTCCGCTGCTGCCTCTCGCCAAGGGGCGCGTCGTGGGGCAGGATGGCGGAATCAGCGCTCGTTGTCGTGAGCGCCCGAGCCGGAGGTCTCCCCATGTCCGCAGGTTCCGTCGCCGAAACCAAATCGTCGTGGCTGCCACTCTTCGTCGTCATGCTGGCCCAGGTGCAGCTGGCGTTTAACGCCTGGAACGTCTCCATCACCGGCATCACAGAAGACCTCGGCATTTCGCCGACCACCGTGGGTCTCGCCAACACGGCGAGCACCTTCGCGGTCTCGGCGTTCTTGCTGCTGGGCGCGAAGATCACCGCGAAGATCGGCCCCGTGTTGGCCTTCCGCATCGGCGTGATCATTCCGGCCCTCGCCGCGATTCTCATTGCGACGGCGCAAGACGGCTCGGTGCTGTTCATCGCCCAGTCGATCACCGGCGCCTCGAACGCCATCACGCTTCCGGCGCTCACGATCATCATCGCGGCGAGCTTCCAGGGCAAGCAGCAAGCATCGGCGATCGGATACTTTGCCGCGAGCATCCCGCTCGCTCAGGTCGTCTCACTCCTCATCGCGGGTCAGTTCGCCTCGACCATCGGGTGGCGCTGGTCGTTCGTGCTCGTGGCCTCGATCGGCCTGCTCAACTTCGCGGCGAGCTTCTTGCTCAAGCCCGTGCCGGCGCAGAAGAACCTCATCGTTGACTGGACAGGCGGCGCGCTCGCCGCGACGTCGATCCTGCTCATCAGCTTCGGCATGAGCGTGATGAACGACTGGGGCTTGCTGACCGCGACCAGCAACGCTCCGATCTCTCTGGGCAGCTTCTCGATCGTTCCGCTCTTGTTCGTGGCAGCCGTCATCTTTGCGCAGTTGTTCATTAGCCGCACTCGCAAGCGCATGGCAGAGCAGAAAGTGCCCCTCGTGAACCTCGACATCGTGCGCGACCCGAGCGAGCGCGCCACGGTCACGGTCATGGGCCTCATGCTCTTCGTCGGCACCGCCGTGAGCTTCTTGATGCCGCTCTACATGCAGGTCGTGCAGGGCTTCGTGGGCATCCAGGTGTCGTTCGCAGTCATTCCGTACACGATCTCGATCTTCATCGCGAACACCCTTGTCTCACGGCTCTACAGTCGATTCGCGCCCCGCACCATCGCGAGCGTGAGCATGACGGTCGTCACGATCGCGCTCGTGTGGCTGTCGTTCACGATCGCGAACGACTGGGGCCAGCTTTCGGTCGTGATCGGTCTGGTCGTGCTCGGTCTGGCGCAAGGCTGCGTCGTTGCCCTCGTGTTCAACGCGCTGCTCACCTCGGCGCCGAAAGAGAACGCGGGCGACGTCGGCGCCATCCGCGGCCTGACGCACAACCTCTCGGGCAGCGCCGGCATCGCCGTTGCCTCGGCATTCGCGGTCGGCCTGCTGACCTCAAGCGCCTACGCGGCCGCGAACGACTCGGAAGTGTTCACGCCCGAAATCGTCGAGCAAATCAACTTCGACAACGTGAACTTCTTCACCAACGCCCAGCTCGAGCAGGTGTTGACCGAGCGCACAGACGCGACGGACGAAGAGATCGCCTACGCGGTTGATCAGTTCACGCAGTCGCGACTCGACGCGCTGCGCACGACGATGCTCGTACTCGGCGGCCTCGCCGCGCTCGCGATCGTGCCCGCACGACGTATGCCCGGCTTCCAGAAGGACGACCTCTACGTGGGGTATCCCGAGTCAGACGAGAAGAAGAGCTAGCGAGCTCAACGACGAGGGCCCCGGTGCACAGCACCGGGGCCCTCGTCGTGCATCCGTTGTCGACGCTCGCCGGCGCTCGCCGACTAGGCGACGAAGCGCGACTCGATTGCCGAGAGCAGGGTGCGCACCGAGACGCCCGTGGCTCCCGCGTCGAGGTAGCCGTAGGCCGGGCCTTCGTTGACGGCCGCACCCGCGATGTCGAGGTGCGCCCACGGAATCAACGATCCGTCGGCCCGCTTTCCGACGAACTCGCGCAAGAAGATGCCCGCGACGAGCATGCCGCCGTCGCGGTTGCCCGGCTTGAGGTTTGTCATGTCGGCGAAGCGCGAGTCGAGTTGCGACCGCAGTTCTTCGGGCAGGGGCATGTGCCAGTGCGGCTCACCCGTCTGCTCGCCCGCGGCAACGATCTCGTGCACGAGGTCGGTGTCACCCATGACGCCAACCGTGCGGCGACCGAGCGACACGATCGCTGCGCCCGTGAGCGTGGCGACGTCGATGATCGCGTCGGGGTTCTCTTCGCTCGCGAGCACCATGCCGTCAGCCATGACGAGGCGCCCCTCGGCGTCGGTGTTCATGACCTCTACGGTCGTGCCGCCCCGCATCGTGAGAATGTCGTTGACGCGAATCGCGGTTGACGAGATGAGGTTCTCGGCCATGCACAGGTAGGCCGTGAGACGCACCGGCAGACCCAGTCTCGCGGCGGCGAGAATGACGCCGAGCAGCACGGCCGCGCCGCCCATGTCGTTCTGCATGCCGTTCATGGCGTCGGCGGGCTTCACCGAAATGCCACCGGTGTCGTAGGTGATGCCCTTGCCGACCAGCCCGACGTGCTTCTCCGCGCCCGCGGGCGAGTACGAAACCTTGACGAGGCGAGGCGGCCGCGACGAGCCCTGTCCGATGCCAATGATGCCGCCGCAGCCCTCGGCCGCGAGCTTCTTCTCGTCCCACACCTCAACCGTGACGGGCGCACCCTTGGCTGCGGCCGTCGCGGCGTCGGCGAACGACTGCGGGTAGAGATCAGCGCCCGAACGGTTGGTGAGGTCGCGCACGAGCGCGATGTTCTCGGTAACGACCCGGATGCGCTCAATCGCTTCGGCCGAAACCGCGGCCGTCGTGCAGACGGTCACCGCGCCCACCGGGGCCTTGACCTTCGAGGCCGTCTTGGCGCGATAGTTGGTGAACGAGTACGCCGCGAGCGACGCACCCTCGATCATGGCGTGCACGTGGGCCTCGTCGTCGAGACCAAAAGCGAGCGCGATCGACCCGGTACCGACGAGCTGGCGTACCGCCGAGCCCGCAGCACGGCGGGCCGCGTCAGCATTCAGCGTGGCGCCGAGTCCGACGACCGCGACCGTCGCGCGTGACCCCTCGAGGGCGGGCAGCCGCACGAGCTCGTCGGCCTTGGCGGTGTAGCCGATGGCGGCAAGCTGAGCGTGCAGGCTCGAGAGCGAGGGGTGAGCGACGAGCTCGGGCCCGTCGGACCCCTGTCGCGCGGCTACGACGACGACATCGACGTCGAGAGTGGCGGGGGCTGCAGGAGAGGTGGTCACCGTCAGGCTGGTCATGAGTGTTCCGTTTCTCAAGCGAAGAATGTCGAGGCGCACGACGGTGCGCCGACCCCTCCAGGCTATTGCGTTTCACCTCGGGGCGATATGGTGACGACGGTTCTTCACCGCGTGTTACCAGCGCCCGTCGCCCGCCGCCAGAGAGGCTCGACCATGACTACCGAGGCCACCCCCTCCGACAGCGAATCGCGCGCCGCTTCGCGCGTGACCTGGTTGCGCTCTGGCCCCTTCGCCATCGGCTTCATCGGCACGCTCGGTGTACTGCTCGCGTTGCTTCTCGGCGCCGCTGTCTCGCAGTTGGCCTACACGATCACCCTCATCTTCTTGGCGACCTTCATCAGCCTCGGGCTCTACCCCGTCGTCACGCGACTGGAGCGACGGGGCCTGCCCAAGTGGGCGGCCATCAGCGTTGTGCTCGCCGCCTTCTTGGCCGTCGTCACCGTGCTGCTCGTGCTCATCGTGCCGATTGTCATAGAACAAGCCACCGAGCTCGCACGCACGCTGCCCGAGAACCTCACCGATATCGAGAACCAGGGGTGGTTCCTTGATCTCGACGAGCAATTCAACGGGTACCCGTTCATTCTGCTCGAGTGGCTGCGCGTCTCGTCGGCTGACCCGAACCTCTGGATCACGGTCGGCGGCGGTGCGCTGCGCATCGGCGCCGACATCATCAACGGCACCTTCGGCGTGCTGCTTGTCGTCGTGATCACGCTCTACTTCGTCGCCTCGCTCGACTCGATGAAGCAGGCCCTCTACGACCTCGTGCCGGGAACCCGACGCGAGGGCTTCGCCGAGATCGCGGAAGAGATCTTCGACTCGATCGGCAAGTACTTGAGTGGCCAGGTCGTCATCGCCGCCATGAACGCGACCTTCTCGTTTATCTTGCTGACGATCATGGGCGTTCGCTACGCGGGCATCCTGGCCTTCATCGCCCTCTTCATCACCCTCATTCCGGTGATTGGCCCCCTCATCAGCACCACGCTCATGGTGTTCGTGACGCTCTTTACCTCGCCGACCGCGGCCATCATCGTTGCAATCGTCATGGTTATCTACATGCAGGTCGAGGCCTACCTCTTCACGCCGCGCATCATCGGCAAGGCCATCAAGATTCCGGCGTCACTCGTGCTCATCGGTGCCGTTATCGGCGGCACCCTGCTGGGGTTGCTCGGGGCGTTGGTTGCCTCGCCGGTCGTCGCGAGTATCTTGCTCATTCTCAAGAAAGTTGTCGTTCCGCGCCAGCGGGCGAAGTAGCCCCGACCATGACCGAACTCGGCGCGATCGTGCCTCTCGTCATCGTCGTGCTGCACGTCGTGCTCGGCACGATCGCGATCATTCTCATCTCGGCCCGGCGGCGGCCGTCGACGGCGATTGCCTGGATGCTCACGATCATCTTCATTCCCTACGTGGGTGCGATCGCGTTCTTTCTCGTCGGCCTCAGCCGCCTGCCGAAGCGTCGCCGCGAGAAACAGCACGAGGTCAGCCGCGCCATTGTCGAGCGCACCGAAGGGCTCGACCGCGTGAGCCATCGCGACGAGTGGCCCGAGTGGTTGGGCTCATCGGTGTACCTCAACGAAAAGCTCGGCGCTTTGCCGATGGTCGGCGGCAATCGTGCCGAGCTCATCGACGACTACGAGGGCGCGATCGCGGCGATGGTGGCCGACATCGACACGGCGCAGTCGTACGTGCATGTTGAGTTCTTCATCCTCACGCTCGATGCGACGACCGAGCCGTTCTTTGCCGCGCTCGAGCGGGCGACCGCGCGCGGTGTCACAGCGCGCGTTCTGAGCGACCACTTGATGAGCATCCTGTACCCGCCCCGCAAGGCCACGCTCGCCCGACTGGCGGCCATGGGGGCCGAGTGGCACGGGATGCTCCCCCTGCGCCCGCTCCGTGGCCAGTGGCAACGCCCCGACCTGCGCAACCACCGCAAGCTCGTCGTCGTCGACGGGCGCGTGGGTCACACGGGCTCGCAGAACATGATCCAGTCGAACTACGGCAAGAAGAAGTCGATTGCTCGCGGGCTCCACTGGCACGAAGTGATGGTGCGACTCGAAGGCCCGGTCGTGCGCGAACTCGACGCCGTCTTTGTGACCGACTGGTACAGCGAGACCGACGAACTGCTGCCTCTCGACACCTCGCCCGTAGTGCTCGGCGACGACCCGGCTCTGCTCGACGCGCAGGTACTGCCGAGCGGGCCGAGCTTCGAGAACGACAACAACCTGAAGCTCTACACGACGCTCATTCACAAGGCCGAGCGCCAGGTGAGCATCACGAGCCCCTACTTCGTGCCTGACGAGGCGATTCAACTCGCGATCATCACGGCGGCCTCGCGCGGCTTGCTCGTCGAGCTCTATGTCAGCGAGATCGGCGACCAGTTCTTCGTTTATCACGCCCAGCGCTCGTACTACGAAGACCTGCTGCGCGCGGGCGTGCGCATCTACCTCTACCAGGCCCCTACCGTGCTGCACTCGAAGCACTTCACGATCGACGACGATGTCGCGATCGTGGGCTCGAGCAACATGGACATCCGCTCGTTCAGCCTCAACATGGAGGTCTCGGTCATGGTGCACGGCGCCGAATTCGTGCAGCGGATGCGCGGCATCGAGGCCTCGTACCGCGAGCACAGCCGCGAACTCACGCTCGACGAGTGGGTGAAACGACCGTGGGGCGAGAAGGTGGGCGACAGCCTCGCGCGCCTGACGTCGTCTCTGCAGTAGTCCGCGCTATCCCCGCCGCTCTCGCGACAGTAGAGTCGGCATCGTGAGCGACATCGCGATTACCATGCTGATTCTCGCCGTCGTGGTGGTCGCGTTCGTGACGAACCGCATCCCCGTCGGCCTCATCGCCGTCGGGGCGTCGCTCGCGCTCTACGCCTTCGGCATCCTCGACCTAGGCCAGACATTCGCGGGCTTCGGTGACCCCGCCGTCGTGCTCATCGCGGCGCTCTTCGTCGTCGCAGAAGGACTCGACGGCTCGGGGCTCACGGCCTGGACCGGACAGCAACTCGTCAAGCGCGGCGGCAGCAACACGCGCGTCATGACGGTCATCATCATGATCGTCGTGGCTGTGCTGGCGGCCTTGATCAGCGTTAACGGCGCGGTGGCGGCGCTCTTGCCCGTGGTCGTCGTCATCGCCACCAAGATGACGATGCCAGCGGGCCGGCTGCTGTTGCCACTCGCCTTTGGAGCCCACGCCGGGTCGCTGCTCACCCTGACCGGCTCCCCTGTGAACGTGATCATGTCGGAGCTCGCCGAAGAAGAGACGGGCCGCGGCTTCGGCTTCTTCGAGTTCAGTCTTGTTGGCCTGCCGATTGTGGCGGGAACCGTGCTCATCGCTGTGCTTCTCGGCAACCGGCTCATCCCAGCCCGCACTCCCTCGACGCTCGCTACTGACCTCAGCGATCACGCCCGCACGCTGCTCGCGCAGTTCGGCAACGCGCAGCCCTTTGGGCGCGTGCGGGTGCTGTCGGGCTCGCCGCTCATTGGCCGAACCGCCGAGCAGATTGTCTTCGAGAGTACGACGCCCGTGACGCTCATCGCCGTGCAGTCGCCCGGAGTCGCCGGTTCACGCGAGCCCTCCACGCCCATTCGCGAGGGTGACGTGCTGATTCTGCAGGGAACGCCCACAAGCATCCGTTCAGTGAGCGACGACGTGAAACTCGAGGGTGTCGGAACGAGCACGGTCTCGAGCAACTGGGCGGCCATGGACGCCGAGTACGGCGTTGCCGAGATCGTCATCCCCCCGCGATCGCGAGCGATCGGCGACGACGTCTTTCCGGGAATGATCACCGAGAGCGGCGACCTCATCATCGTCGCGATCCAGCGCGGTGGCGAAGACATCGGCGATCAGACCGGCATTCGTCTCGAAGCCGGCGACATCTTGTTGGTGCAAGGCCGCTGGGACGCCCTCGACACGAACCTCCGCGACGCTTCCGTGATGGTTGTGGATGCTCCCGACCAGATTCGCCGTCAGGCGGCGCCCCTCGGGCGCCGCGCGTACCTCGCCCTCGGCGTGCTCGTGCTCATGGTCATCGCCCTCGCGACGGGCATCGTGCCGCCCGCCGTGGCCGGACTCGTTGCCGCCTCGATCATGGTGCTCACGCGCGTCGTGTCGATCGAGAAGGCACACCGCTCGATTCAGTGGACCACGATCTTGCTCGTCGGAGGCATGATTCCCGTCTCGACCGCGATCACGCAGACCGGCGCGGCCGACCTGCTCGCCACGGGAATTGTCGACGTCGTGGGCGCACTCGGGCCCGCCGTCGTACTGGCCGCACTCGCCCTCGTAACGCTGATCTTCGGCCAACTGATCAGCAATACCGCGACTGCGCTCATCATTGCGCCCATCGCCATTTCGGTCGCGTACGAGATGGGGGTCTCTCCCCTGCCGTTCCTCATGGCCGTGGCGGTCACAGCCGCCGCCGCCGTGCTGACCCCGGTCGCCACCCCCGGCAACCTCATGATCATGGCGCCGGCGGGCTTGCAGTTCGGCGACTACTGGAAGTTCGGGCTCCCGGTCGGGCTCGTATTCTTCGGGGTTGCCGTATTGCTGGTGCCGGTCATCTTCCCGTTCTAGACAGCTTTAAACGCCCTGCTGAAGTACGGCCGCCGCAGCCGCACGACCCGTGCGCACAGCACCCTCCATGTAGCCGCACACCCACTGGTCGCTGCCCGCGACATAGAACGGCGGCTCGTGCGTGCCGTGCAAGGGGCCAACGCCCATGACATCGCCCGGCCGCCAGCTCGTGATGTAGCCGAGCGTGAACGGGTCGGTCGCCCACCGTCGCACGGTGAGCTGTAGCGGGTCGCGGGCGCGCGGTCCAAAAGCCAGCGCGAGCTCGTCGAGCAGCTCTGACTGAAGCCGGTCGGGTGAGGTCGCCAGAAACGCGCTCTGGCGCTCGGGGGGCACGAGAGCCGACAGAATCCCGTCGCGCTGAACCCACGTGCCGCCGAGCATTCCGACCTCGGCATAGCTGGTTCCGTTGAGGCCGACGGCTGCCCAGAACGAATCAGAGTAGGCAACGGTGACCTTCGAGGTGAGGGCGTGGCGCTGGCGGTCGAGTGACGTGCGGCGGGCATCCGACAGCCCATCGATACGGATGCTGCGCAACGGTCCCGCCGGAATCGTCGAGATCACCGCCGCCGCCGTAAACGTCTCGCCGCTCGCGAGCACGACGCGGCACCCGCGCGGCGACACGTCGATGCGGTGCACGACCGCGCCGAGCGTGATGCGGTGGCCGAGGTCCTCAGCCATGCGGAGCGCGACCGTCGCCGAGCCTTCGCCGACGCGCGAGACCTCCCAGACGTCGTAGTGGTAGAAGCCTGTCGCTCCCACCGCGGCCTCTTTGCGCAGGTCGCTCAAGAGAGAGGTGCGCTCAACCGACTCGGCCGCGAGGGCGAGCATGGCCACGTCGCGCGCCCGTACGACGTTGGGCGTGGCGCCCTCCGACCGCAACCATTGGCCCACGCTCAGGCGATCGAGCTTCTCGGCCTCGGGGTGCGCCCACGGGTTATCGGGGTCGACCGAGCGCACGAGCTCGCCGAACGCGCGCTCGACGCGCTCGTAGCTGCGCCGGTCGTCGTCGGTGAACCACGGGATGTCCTCACCCTGCGACCGGCCCTCCGCCATGAGCCACACATCGTCGCCGGGCAACTCAGCGAAGGCCGGCACGAGCGTGAGGCCCAGCTCGGCCACGAGTTGGGTGTAGCTCGTATGGGACGGGCCGACGACCTCCCCGCCCCACTGCACGATGCGGCCGTCGGCCAGGGTCGACTGCTCGACCCGACCGCCGACACGACCTCGAGCTTCGAGCACACGAACGTCGACGCCCGCCGCCGCGAGGTCGCGCGCGGCGGCAAGCCCGGCCAATCCCGCGCCAAGAACGATGACATCGCTGTGGTTGGTCACACCGCTGTGGCTCATGCCGCGAGCCTAGGCGACGGGTGCGCGCTCTTCCAGGCCCCAGGGCTGGCCGTAGCCGCCCTCGCTCTCGGGGCGCGCCATGAGGTCAAGGAAGGGCTGAGCATCGAAGGCCTCGGGGCCCAGCACGCCCGCGCCACTCCAGGCACCCGTGGCGAGCAGCTCGAGGGCGATGACGGGGTTGAGGGCGGTCTGCCACACGACGCACTGGCTCTCGTACTCGGCCATCGTCCACTCGTTGTCGCTCACGTGGTATAGGTACACGGCGCGGGGCGAGCCGTCGACTCCGGTGCCCGTGACCCAGAGGCCTGCGCAGGTCTTGCCGGTCATCCGCGGGCCGAGGGTTGCCGGGTCGGGCAGACCGGCGGCAACGACGTCACGCGGGCTGACCATGACCGGGCCGTTGGCCGAGCGCACGCGCAGCGGCTCGGTCTTGTCGAGGCCGAGCTGGTGCAGGGTCTTGAGAATTCCGATGAACTCGTCACCGAGTCCGTACTTGAAGGTCACGCGCTTGGCGTCGACCCAGCGGGGCATGAGCAGCACTTCTTCGTGCTCGACGTTGACGCACTCGACGGGGCCGATGCCCTCAGGAAAGTCGAAGACCTCGGGCTCGCTAAACGGCGGGGTCGTGAACCAGCCCTTGTCTTTCTCCCAAATCACGGGCGGGTTGAGGCACTCTTCGATCGTCGTCCAGATCGAGAACGAAGGCGCGAAGATCTCGTTGCCCTCGTCATCGCGCACGACGAGGTTGGCGCCGTCACGCGTGCCGAGCTCATCGATCTCGCTGAAGAGGTGGTCGGCGGCGTAGCGCGCGAACACGTCGCTCAGGCCGGGCTCGACGCCCATGCCCACGAGGGCCAGCCGACCTGCTGCCTCCCAGTCACCCGCGGCCGCGAACTGCTCATCGCCGAGCTTGACGCCGGTGAGCGCGTACGGCTGCTCGGGGTGCGGCTGCGACAGGCTCATGGCCATGTCGAGATAGTCGGCGCCGGCCTCGAGAGCACCGGCGAAAATCGTGGGCACAAACTTGGGCTCGACAGCGTTCATGACGTGCGTCGCGCCGTGCTCGCGGGCGACAGCGGCCACGCTCTCGGGCTTTGAGGCGTCGATCTGCGCGGCGACAAAGCGGCCACCCTGGGGGCCGTGCTTCGCCTCGATCCACGCGATCGTGCGCTCGGCGCGAGTGACGTCGTAGTCGCTCACGATCATCGTCTCGAAGAACGAACGACGGGCAGCAATCTTGGCAATGGCATCTCCGACGCCACCGGCGCCGACCACAAGAATCTTCATGTCGCACATGTTATCCATATGGACAACAATCGCGCCAGCCCTCATTTTCGTCGACGGATGCTCCCCCGACGTCGCCCCCCGTGACCAGCCTCAGCGCGCGAGCGGCGGCACCGTGCGCGGCTGAACGACGAGCCACAGGGTGGCGATCGACACGACCGACGTGATGGCCATCATCGAGCCCATGGGCACCGCACTCGCAATGCCAAACAAGCCCACGATGGGCGAGAGGAGCCCGGCCAAGCCTGCGTTGACGGCGCCCAGAAGCGATGCCGCCGTGCCCGCCTCTTTGCCGTGGTTCGCGAGGCCCAAGGCTTGCACCATCGGAAAGCCGAATCCGCAGGCCGTGATGAAGAACCACAGCGGCACGACGGTGCCCCAGAAGCTGGCACCGGCGATATCAAGCACAATGATCGCTATCGCGCTGCCGAGCAAGAACAGAGTCGAGACGCTCAGAATCCACTGGGGCGCGATGCGCTTCGCGAGCCGCGAGCTGATCTGCACGCCCGCGACGACACCCACCGAGTTCACGGCGAACAGCAGTCCGTAGCCCTGGGGGTCGAGGCCGTAGACATCTTGAAACAAGAACGACGATGCCGAGAGGTAGGCGAACAGACCCGAGAACGACATGCCGCCGATGATCGCCGCGCCCACGAACACGCGGTCGGAGAACAACGATCGATAGCGATCACGCATCGTCGCGTGACCCTTGTCGACACGGCGAGCGGGCGGCAGCGTCTCGACGATGAAGATGGCCGAGGCAATCACCACGACGACGCCGTAGATCGCGAGCACGACGAAGAGTCCGCGCCACGGCATCACGAGCAACAGTTGCGAGCCAATCACGGGAGCCGCGATGGGGGCGAGGCCATTGACGAGTGACAAGCGGGAGAGCATCCGCACCATCGGATACCCGCCGAAGAGATCGCGCACCATCGCCATTGCGACAACGCCACCCGCCGCAGCGCCAAAGCCCTGCAACACGCGAAACACCATGAGCCACGTGATGTCGGGGGCGAGCGCGACACCCAGGCTCGCGCCCACGTGCAGGGCGGTGGAAAGGATCAGCGGCAAGCGTCGGCCCACCGAGTCGCTCCACGGGCCGACGATCAGCTGCCCAAACGCGAAGCCAAACATCGTGGCGGTCAGCGTGAGCTGCACGACCGCCGTCGAGACACCGAGGTCGGCCTCGACCTGCGGAAACGCTGGCAGGTAGAGGTCGACCGTAAAGGGGCCGAGAGCCGTGAGCGCACCGAGCACGATCACATAGACGGCGCGTTCGCGTCGGGTAAGCGAGTCTCCGGGGTGCACGACCGTCGACACGCAGTGAGCTCCAAAAACGAGGATGGGGGTGGCCGATTGGCCACCCCCATCCTACGAGCCCGCAACTAGCGCGACGTGCTCGCCCCAGCGCGACGCTTGTTGTACACGTCGAACGCGACGGCAAGCAGCAGCACGAGGCCCTTGACGGCCTGCTGCCACTCGATGCCGATACCCATGATCGACATACCGTTGTTGAGCACACCGATGATGAGACCACCGATGATGGCGCCCGAGATCGTGCCGATGCCACCCTGCACCGCAGCGCCACCGATGAAGGCGGCTGAGATGGCCTCGAGCTCGAAGCCGTCACCGGCCTTCGGGCCAGCCAGGTTGAGGCGAGCGGTGAACACGAGTCCGGCAAGTGCGGCCAAGATGCCCATGTTGACGAAGAGCCAGAAGTCGACCGACTTCGTCTTGACACCCGAGAGCTCGGCCGCGTGGCGGTTGCCACCGATCGCGTAGATGTGACGACCGAACACCGTGCGGTTGGCAACGATGCCATAGATCATCACGAGCACAGCGAGCACGATGAGTGTGACCGGGATGCCCTTGAACGAGGCGAGCGCGTAGGTGAAGGCTCCGACTCCGACGGCAACGAAGGCCATCTTCGCGATGAACCACACCGTCGGGTCGACAGCCTGGCCGTACTTCTTGCGGCCATTGCGGGTGCGAACCTGCTGCACGATGAGCGCGAGAATCGCGAGCGCCCCCACGGCAAGAGTGAAGAAGTCGATCGCCGCATCGGGACCCGCGAACGAGATAAAGCCGTTGCCGAGCGCACGGTACTCCTCGGGGAACGAACCGATGTTGGAGTTACCGAGGGTGATGAGCGCAAGGCCACGGAATATCAACATGCCGGCAAGTGTCACGATGAACGCGGGTATGCCGACGTAGGCGATCCAGAAGCCCTGCCACGCTCCGACCAGCGCGCCTACGACAAGGGCACCGATGATGGCAAGCCACCAGGGAAGTCCGACCTGTTGGATCAGAACGCCCGAGAACGCGCCGATGAAGGCGGCAATCGAGCCGACCGACAGGTCGATGTGGCCGGCGACGATGACGAGCACCATACCGATCGCGAGAATCAGGATGTACCCGTTCTGCACGATGAGGTTGGAGATGTTCTGCGGCCGCAGGAGGATTCCATTGGTCGTGATCGAGAACAGCACCACCACCGCGATGAGGGCGAGGAAGATGCCGTTCTTGCCGAGGTCGCTCACGATGTGCGAGAGCGTCGAGGGGAGCTTGATGCCCGACGACGATGCCGGGGCCTTGGTTGCGGTGTCAGACATTAGCGCTGCTTCTCCAGGGTCATGAGCTTGAGGAGGGCTTCGGGGGTGGCGTCGGCCACGGGCATTTGGCCCGTGATCCGTCCCTCAGAGAGGGCGTAGATGCGATCGCAGATGCCGAGCAGTTCGGGCAACTCAGAGGAGATGACGATGATCGCCTTCCCCTCACTCGCGAGACGATTGATGATCGTGTAGATCTCGTACTTCGCACCGACGTCAATACCGCGCGTCGGTTCGTCGAGAATCAGCACGTCAGGGTTGCTGTAGATCCACTTCGAGAGCACAACCTTCTGTTGGTTTCCACCCGACAGTTGGCCGGCCTTGGTCAGCACCGTGGGAGCCTTGATGTTCATGCTCTCGCGGTACTCGTTGGCGACTTTGTACTCTTCGTTGTCGTTCACGAGACCCATGCGCACGAGCTTTCGCAGCGAAGCCATCGAGATGTTGCGCTTGATGTCTTCGATGAGGTTGAGCCCGTACATCTTGCGGTCTTCGGTGGCGTAGGCGATGCCGTTGCGAATGGCCTCGTCGACCGAACGCGCCTTGATCTCTACGCCTCGCTTGTAGACCTTGCCGCTGATGCGACTGCCATAGCTCTGACCGAAGAGGCTCATCGCGAATTCGGTGCGGCCCGCGCCCATCAGGCCAGCGATGCCGACAATCTCACCCGCGTGCACCGAGAGGTCGACGCTGTCGACCATGACGCGCGAGGGATCTTGCGGGTGGTGGGCCGTCCACCCCTCAACCCGGAGCACCTCTTCGCCAATGTGCGGAGTGTGGTCGGGGTAGCGGTTCTCAAGGTCGCGGCCGACCATGCCCTTGATGATGCGGTCTTCAGAGACGTCTTTGTGCTCCATCGTCTCGATCGTCTTGCCATCGCGAATGACGGTGACCGAGTCGGCGATCTTCTTAATCTCGTTGAGCTTGTGGCTAATGATGATGCTCGTGATGCCCTGACCCTTGAGGTGCAAGATGAGGTCAAGCAAGTGGTCACTGTCGCTGTCGTTGAGCGCAGCGGTCGGCTCGTCGAGAATCAGCAGCTTCACTTCTTTCGAGAGCGCCTTCGCGATCTCGACGAGCTGCTGCTTGCCGACACCGATGTCAAGAATGCGCGTGACGGGGTCTTCATCGAGGCCGACACGAGCGAGAAGCTTCTTGGCCTCTTGATTCGTGCGGTTCCAGTCGATGAGGCCGAGTGGACCCTTGACCTCGTTGTTGAGGAAGATGTTCTCGGCAATCGAGAGATAGGGGCTCAGGGCGAGCTCTTGGTGAATGATGACGATGCCCTTGGCTTCGCTGTCACGAATGTCGCGAAACTCGACCGTCTCGTTTTCGAAGACGATGTCGCCCTCGTACGTGCCATGGGGGTAGACACCCGAAAGCACCTTCATGAGGGTCGACTTACCGGCCCCGTTTTCACCGCAGATGGCGTGCACCTCGCCGCGCGCCACCTCGAGGGTGACGTCAGAGAGGGCCTTGACACCCGGGAAGGTCTTCGTGATCGACCGCATCTCAAGGATGTTCTGGGTCACGTGCTGCCTCTTCCTTACGTCGTTGGGGGAAAGAGCCGGTGGTGGGGAGCCTAGTGCGACTCCCCACCACCGGCCAGATGCAACTAGTGGTGCTTAGTTACTCGGTCTCGTTAGAGGCCGAGCTCCTCAGCGGTCCAGTAGCCGGTGTCGACGAGAGCCGACTCCACGTTGTCCGCAATGACCGGCACCGGGCCGAGCAGGAACGACGGCACGACGAGAACGCCGTTGTCGTACGTGGTGGTGTCGTTGATCTCCGGCTCGCCACCCTCGAGAAGGGCAACGGCCATGCCGGCCGCAACCTTCGCGAGCTCGCGGGTGTCCTTGAAGATCGTCGCGAACTGCTCACCCGAGAGGATCGCCTTGACCGAGTCAACCTCGGCGTCCTGGCCCGAGATGATCGGGAAGTCGACACCCACGGCGTAGCCAGCGTCGGTCAGGGCCGAGATGATGCCACGGCTCAGGCCGTCGTACGGCGACAGAACGGCGTTGACCTTCGTGCCGTCCGAGTAGTTCGCCGTGAGGAGGTCTTCCATGCGGCTCTGGGCGACTTCGCCGTCCCAGCGCAGCGTGGCGGCCTGCTCGATGTCGGTCTGACCCGACTTCACGACGAGCGTTCCGTCATCGATCAGCGGCTGGAGAACATCCATGGCGCCGTTGAAGAAGAAGAACGCGTTGTTGTCGTCCAGCGAGCCAGCGAACAGCTCGATGTTGAACGGACCGGCGGGAGCACCGTCGACGGGGTTGCCCTCGAGGTCGGTGAGGCCGAGACCCGTCAGCAGGGTCCACGCCTGCTGCTGGCCAACGAGGAAGTTGTCAAACGTCGCGTAGTAGTTGACGTTGCCCGAGTCGCGGATGAGGCGGTCGTAGGCGATGACAGGGATCTCGCTGTCAGCAGCGGTCTGCAGCACCTCGGTGAGGGTGGTGCCGTCGATCGCGGCGATGATCAGGGCTTCTGCACCCTTGGTGATCATGTTCTCGACCTGCGAGACCTGCGTGGGGATGTCGTCCTCAGCGAACTGAAGGTCAACGGTGTAGCCAGCAGCCTCGAGCTCGGCCACGAGGGCGTCGCCGTCAGCAATCCAGCGCTCCGACGAGCGGGTGGGCATGGCGACGCCGATGAGGCCTCCGCCTTCGCCTTCGCCCTCGGCAACCGGAGCCGAGCAGGCGGCGAGACCGAAGGTCATCGCGCCAATGGCCACGGCGGAGAGAAGAACGTTCTTCTTCACTGTGTGTCCTTTCATAGGGGATGTGGTGGTGCTGTGGATCTCGACTCACCTGCGAGCCGAGATCCTTTCCCGGAGCGAGCCCCGGGAGATCTAGGTGGTCAGTCCTGTACTCATAGCGACTGTGCCAATCGGTAGTAGGCGGCGTTCGAGCGCACGTCGCGCGCGAACCCCTCGAGCGTGGTGCTCTCGTCGATGACGAGCAGCTCGACCGCGGCCATCTGCGCGAAGTCTCGAAAGACGTCGACACCCACTTGCGTGGTCATGACCGTGTGATGGGCGGCCCCCGCCGTCAGCCAGGCTGCAGCGGAAGTACTGAAGTCGGGCGCGGGCTTCCACACCGCGTGTCCGACAGGAAGGTGGGGCATGGGTGCCGGCAGAGCAACGTTCTCGACGACGTTGGCGACGAGGCGGAACCGGTCACGCATGTCGCTCAGGGCAACAACAACGGCGGGGCCAGCGTCGGCTGTGAACACCAGGCGCACGGGGTCGTCTTTGCCGCCGATTCCGAGCGGGTGCACCTCGAGGCGCGGCGTCGAGGTCGTGAGCGAGGGGCTCACCTCGAGCATGTGGGCACCGAGAATGAGCTCGTTGCCGGGCTCGAGGTGGTACGTGTAGTCCTCCATGAGGGATGCGCCACCGGGCAAACCGCCGCCCATCACGGCGGCTGCGCGCACGAGCACCGCGGTCTTCCAGTCGCCCTCAGCGCCGAAGCCGTAACCGTCGGCCATGAGACGCTGCACGGCGAGGCCGGGCAACTGCTTGAGATCGGCAAGGTCTTCGAACGAGGTGGTGAAGGCAGAGAATCCGCCGTCTTCGAGGAACCCGCGCAAGCCCAACTCGATCGCTGCTCCGTAGCGCAGTGACTCGTGCCGCTCGGCCCCCGGGTGCAGCTCGGCGGCCACGTCGTAAAGGTCGAGGTACTCAGCAACGAGAGTGTCAATGTCGGCGTCGCCGACGGCGTGCACGGCGTCGGCGAGTTCGGTGACGCCCCACGTGTTGACCTGAACGCCGAAACGCAACTCGGCTTCGGTCTTGTCGCCCTCGGTCACCGCGACATAGCGCATGTTGTCACCGAAGCGCGCGAGCTTGAGCTCGTGGGTCGCGTGCCAGCCAGCGGCCGCGCGGGCCCACACGGCAACGCGGTCGGTCACGGCGGGGTTCGAGACATGGCCGACGACCGTCGTGCGCGCCACGCCAAGGCGCGAGACGATGTATCCGAATTCACGGTCGCCGTGCGCAGCCTGGTTGAGGTTCATGAAGTCGAAGTCGATCGTCGCGAACGGCAGCTCGACGTTGGCCTGCGTGTGCAAGTGCAGCAGCGGCTTCTGCAGCGCGTCGAGGCCAGCAATCCACATCTTCGCCGGGCTGAAGGTGTGCATCCACGCCATCACGCCAATGACGTTCGGTGCGGCGTTTGCCTCTTGCATGACGCGCTTGATGCTCGCGCTGTCGACCAGGGTCGGCTTCCAGACGATCGAGACCGGGATGTTCGCCGCAGCCTTGAGGCCCGCAACAACCTGCTGCGACTGCTCCGCCACCTGGCGCAGGGTCTCGTCGCCATAGAGGTTCTGGCTTCCGGTGAGGAACCAGACCTCGTACGTCGAGAGGTCGGGGACAATGCTGCGGGTCACGATGAGGCTCCTTGAAGTGCGGTGAGGGGCAAAGCATCGATGGCCTGGCGCTGAATCTCGAGGCCCGACTCGTACGAATCGAGGTAGGTCGTGAAGCCCGCAACGTCGGCGGCGTGGGGGGTCACGACGTTCATGTCGGTGCCGCCAAACACCTCGCGCTCGAGGTAGATCGACAGATCGCCACCACCCGCTGCGGTGAAAGCCGCGAGCACCGCGATGCCCCAGGCGCCGCCCTCGGCAGCGCTCTCGGCAACGCCCACGGGGGCATCGAGCGCCGCGGCGAGAAAGCGCTGGGCAACACCCGCGGTGCGAAAGAGCCCGCCGTGCGCCTGCATGCGGTCGATCGCGACGCCCTCGTCGTGCAGAGCGCGCATGCCGAGGCTGAGCGTCGCGAAGACTCCGTAGACCTGCGCGCGCATCGTGTTGGCGAGCGTCAGATCGCTCTCGGGCGTGCGCACGACGATCGGGCGACCCTCGCTGAGGTGGGCGATGGGCTCACCCGCGATCTGGTTGTAGGCCAGCACACCGCCAGCGTCAGCAGCGCCGTCGATCGCCTCGGCAAGCAGCAAGCGGTAGGCCTCGTCGGCGTCAATCGGCGCACCGGCGAGCTCGGCGAAGCGGCGGAACACACCAACCCACGCGGCGAGCTCGCTCGTGCCGTTATTGCAGTGCACCATCGCGACGGGATGCCCGGCCGGCGTCGCGACGACGTCGAGTTCGGCGTGCACGCGCTCGAGCGGCCGCTCGAGCACGACCATCGCGAAGATGCTCGTTCCGGCGCTGACGTTGCCCGTGCCGGGGGCCACCGCGTTCGTGGCGACCATGCCGGTTCCGGCGTCACCCTCGGGCGGGCAGAACACGGCCCCGGGGTGCAGTGCACCTGACGGGTCGAGCAGTGCAGAACCCTCGGCGGTGAGCGCACCCGCGGAGGCCCCGGCGGGGAGGATCGCGGGCAGCAGCTCGCGAAGCGAAGGAACAAGGGCAGAGTCGGCAACAAGCGCGTCGTACTGCGCGAGCATGGCGACGTCGTAGTCGGCCCCCGCGGCATCAATCGGGAACATGCCCGAGGCGTCACCGATACCCAGCACGCGCTCGCCCGTGAGGCGCTCGTGCACGTAGCCGGCAAGGGTCGTGATGTGCCGAACGCGCTCAACATGCGCTTCGCCGCTCAGCACCGCTTGGTGCAGGTGCGCGATCGACCAGCGCAGCGGAATGTTCACGCCGAAGAGTTCGGTGAGCTCGGCGGCGGCCTGGCCCGTGCTCGTGTTGCGCCAGGTGCGGAACGGCACGAGCAACTCGTCGTTGTCATCGAACGCGAGGTAGCCGTGCATCATGGCCGAGACGCCGATGGCCGCAATGCTCGTCGGGGCGACTCCGTGACGCGAGTGCGCGTCAGCCACGAGGGCTGCGTACGCGCCCTGCATGCCCGCCCACACCTCGTCGAGGTCGTAGGTCCAGACCCCGTCGACGAGCTGGTTCTGCCATTCGTACGAACCGACGGCGATGACCTCGTTGGGGTTGTCGCCAATGAGGCACGCCTTGATGCGGGTCGAGCCCAACTCGATGCCGAGCACAGCGCGGCCCTCAGAGATCACGGCGGCGCTCATCGCGCACCCCCGACGGGCTGGCCGTAAACGTTCTGGTAGCGGTCGAAGAGCGCGTCGATCGCCTCGGGAGCGATGGGAACGAGAGCGCCGGCCTGGCGGGCGATGTGCACCGTACGCGCGACGTCTTCAACCATGACGGCCGCCTTGACTGCGTCGCGGGCATCCGTGCCGATCGTGAAGGGGCCGTGGTTCTGCATGAGCACCGCGCGTGAGCGGTGACCGCGCAGCGTCTCGACGATGCCGCGGCCGATCGAGTCGTCGCCGATAATCGCGAACGGGCCCACCGGAATGTCGCCGCCGAACTCGTCGGCCATAGCCGTGATGACGCACGGAATCGGTTCGGCCCGCGCGGCCCACGCCGTCGCGTAGGTCGAGTGCGTGTGCACGACCCCGCCCACCTCGGGCATGTTGCGATAGACGTAGGCGTGCGCTGCGGTGTCGCTCGAGGGGCTGCGGTCGCTGCCGGGAGTGTTGGGCACCACCTCGCCATCGAGGGTGCAAAGGATCATGCTCGAGGGGTCGAGGTCGTCGTAGCCCACACCGCTCGGCTTGATGACGAAAAGGTCGGCACCCGGAACACGACCCGAGACGTTTCCGCCTGTCCAGACGACGAGGTTGTAGCGCACGAGCTCGGCGTGAAGGGCAGCCACGTCGTCGCGCACGCGCGCAACAGCGACCTGCACCTCGGGGCTCAGCACGTTCACGGGACTCCATCGTCGCGGCGGCGACGGGTGGACCCGACGCCGGGTAGTTCTGGGGTGGACTCGCTGTGACCGTTTTGTGACCGTTCACATCGCGTGATGGCTATCTAACGGCGAAACGGTCACATGTGTCAACTGCGCACGCGGCTGAAACGGTCACAAGTCGATAACGCCGCGGTTACGGTAGCGAAACGCTATGGCCGGCGAGCGGTCGATTGTCGGATGATCAGCTCGGGCTGCACGGGGTCGTGGTTCATCTCTACTTCGCCCCGCAGTTCGCCCAGCAACAGCGCGACCGCGCGACGACCGATCTCGGCAAAGTTCTGGCGCACCGTCGTGAGCGGCGGTGCGTAGTGCGCCGACTCGGGAACGTCGTCGAAGCCCACGATTGAGATGTCGCCGGGCACGCTGAGACCTAACTCACGGCAAGCGTGCATGAAGCCGAGCGCCATCTGATCGTTGCCCGCGAAGACCGCCGTGAAGTCTTGGTAACGCAGCAGCTCGAGCCCGGCGTAGTACCCAAACGACGCCGTCCAGTCTCCGAGAATCGGAGCCCGCGTGCGCAGATCGGCATCGCCGAGCTCACGCAAGAACCCTTGCATGCGTGCTTCTGCCTCGATCCAGTCTTGTGGCCCCGAGATGTGCATGATCTCGGTGTGACCGAGCTCGATGAGGTGGCGCGTGGCGATGCGCGCACCCTGCACTTGGTCGACCCACAGCGAATGATCTGAGCTCAGCCCGGTGGCCTCGAGCGTCACGAACGGAACGCCGATCTGGAGGTCGCTGATGGCCTCGAAGACGCGCACTTGCGGAGCGATCACGATGAGCGCTTCGATCGACTGGCTCATGAGGTAGTCAAGCCCGCTCTTGATCGAGGCGTATTCGCTCGAACTGATGTTGGTGATCGAGAGCCGATAGCCAGCCTCGCGCGCGGCCGTCTCAATCGCTTGAATGCTCGTCGCCGGCCCGTAGTGAACGGTTTGTGCCGCGAGCACCCCGATCGTGCGGGAGCGACTCGTCACGAGTGCGCGGGCCGCCTGGTTCGGCCGATACCCCAACTCGTCGATCGCTTCGCGCACGCGCTGCAACGTTTCGGGGCGGATGCTCGGACTGTCGTTGAGCACACGCGACACGGTCTGATACGACACTCCCGCGACGCGAGCGACATCGCGAATATTCGGCGCGCGCACGCGTTCCGGCTCGGCCGGGCGCTCCGTGTCCGTCATCGTCGTCCGTTCGGGGTCGCGATGTGTACGTTCACATCGGCGACTCCATTATGCATGCGGGCACGCAACCGAGCCATGTTCGACAGCGTCAGAGGGCCGCGAGCGAGTGCTCAACGTCGGCCACGAGGTCGCCGATGTCTTCGATGCCGACCGACAACCGCACGATCGCGTCGCTCACTTCGAGCTCGGTGCCGCGCACCGAAGCGTGCGTCATCTCGCTCGGGTAATTGACGAGCGACTCGACGCCTCCCAGCGATTCCGCAAGGCTAAAGATGCGCAGGCCCTCGGCGAAGGCGCGCGCGGCCGCGGCTCCTCCGGCAAGCTCGAGCGAGAGCATCCCGCCGAAACCGCGCATTTGCCGCGTGGCCAGCTCGTGGCCAGGGTGCTCGGGCAGGCCCGGGTAGTAGACCCGTGCGACGGCCGCGTGGCCGACGACCGACTCGGCGATGGCCTGGGCATTGGCCGAGTGGCGATCCATGCGCACGGCGAGAGTCTTGATTCCGCGCGTCGTGAGCCACGCATCCATGGGGCCCGACACGGCGCCTGCCGCGAACTGGTGAAACTGCACCTGTTCGGCGAGCTCGAGATCGTTCGTGACGACGGCGCCCCCGAGCACATCAGAGTGCCCGCCGAGGTACTTCGTCGTCGAGTGCACGACCACATCGGCACCGAGCACAAGCGGCTGCTGCAAGTAGGGCGTGGCGAACGTGTTGTCGACCACGACAATCGCGCCGACCGCGTGCGCGATTTCGGCGAGCGCCGTGATGTCGGTGATCTTCATGAGCGGATTGCTTGGGGTCTCGAGCCACAACACGCGCGGACGCAGCGACTCGAGCGCTTCGCGTGCGACCTCGAGGTCGCCCAGCTCGATCGTCGTGAGCCCAATGTTCCACGGGCCAAAGATGCGCCGCACGAGCCGGTGCGTGCCGCCATAGACGTCATTACCCATGAGCACGTGATCGCCCGGCCGCAGCACGGCGCGCAACAGGGCGTCTTCAGCCGCAAGGCCCGAGGCGAAGCTGAAGGCCTTGGCTCCCGACTCGAGCGAGGCCAACTGGTCTTGCAAGGCGTCGCGCGTCGGGTTGCCGCCACGCGCGTACTCGTAGCCTCCGCGCAAGTCGCCGATCGATCGCTGCACAAACGTCGACGTCAGATACACGGGCGGCGTGACGGCTCCCGTCGTGGGGTCGAAAGCTTGCCCCGCGTGAATCGCGCGCGTCGCGAAGCCCTGCAGAATGTGCGGGTCGTGCTCGGTCATGCGTGGCCTCCCGCGAGAGCGGTCATCAGGTCGGTGCGGTGCAGCAGACCGACGGGGTTTCCGCCGTCGAGCACCATGAGGGTGTCGGGATGCTGCCCGCCAGCGCCCCGGTCACCGAAGCGCTCGCCCGCGGCCTCGAGGCTCTCGTGTACGCCGACGACGGGCATGCTCGGCCCCATCGCCGCGGTGATCGGATCTGCCGGAGTCACCGCGCCCGTGGCGAGTGCCCGCAGCAAGGTGCGGGCGTCGACCGCCCCCACCACTTCGCCCAACACGAGCGGCGGCTCGGCCGCCACCACGGGCAGCGCACCGGGGTGCGCCTCGAGTGCTGCCACCGCATCCGCCACCGTGTGCTCGCGGCGCAGGTGGGCAAGGGGGCGCGGCGGGGTGCCGAGCAGATCGGCTACGGTTGGCGAACCCGTCGGGCGCGTGAAGCCGTGGCGGCGCATCCACCCGTCATTGAAAATCTTGCCGAGATAGCCGCGGCCACCGTCGGGCAGCAGAACGACGACAATGTCGTCAGGGCCGAGCTCACGCGCAACCTCGAGCGCGCCGACGACGGCCATGCCGCACGAACCACCCACGAGCAGTCCTTCTTCACGCGCGAGGCGCAGGGTCATATCAAACGACTGCTGATCGCTCGCGGCAACAATGCGGTCAACCACGGTGGGGTCATAGGCGGCCGGCCAGAAGTCTTCGCCGACTCCCTCGACGAGGTAGGGGCGCCCGGTGCCGCCCGAGTAGACGCTGCCGACGGGGTCGACACCCACGACCTGCACCCGACCACTCGCGCGGTCAGCGCTCACCTCGCGCAAGAAGCGGCCCGTGCCCGAGATCGTGCCGCCCGTGCCCACACCGGCGACGAAGTGCGTGAGGCGGCCCTCGGTGTCTCGCCAGATTTCGGGGCCCGTGGTCTCGTAGTGGCTCAGCGGGCCGTTGGGGTTGGCGTATTGATTGGGCTTGAAGGCGCCCGGAATCTCGCGCGCCAATCGGTCAGAAACGCTGTAGTACGACTCGGGGTCGTCAGGTGCGACGGCCGTCGGTGTCACGACGATCTCGGCGCCGTAGGCCGTGAGCACGTTGCGCTTGTCTTCGCCCACCTTGTCAGGCAGAACGAACACGCAGCGATAACCGCGCTGTTGCGCCACGAGGGCGAGGCCCACGCCCGTGTTGCCGCTCGTCGGCTCGACGATGGTGCCGCCGGGCTTCAGTCGCCCCTCACGTTCTGCGGCATCGATGATGCGCGTCGCGATGCGGTCTTTCGACGAACCACCGGGGTTCAGATACTCGACCTTCGCGAGCACGGTCGCCGCGATGCCGTCGGTCACCCGGTTGAGACGAACGAGCGGCGTATCGCCGATGAGGTCAACGACAGATTCGGCGAACTTCATGCGCCGAATCTATCAGCGGGCATCCCTCGGCTTGAGTCGAGTCGGCACTGCCTAGTAGGCGATTGAGCGTTGACCCATGGGCATGTCGATGCCTGCCTTCGTGAACGCGTCACGAACAAGCTTGCGCCGATTGTCGATTTCGCGCCCAAAGTCGCGAGCGAGCTCGGGTCGCGCGTCGACGAGTACATCGAGCACGTCGACGGGCACGGCGAGCACGGTCATCTCGGACATCGCCAGCACGGACGCGCTAATGCCTTGCCGGGTGAGCGAGGTGAGACCGACGATCTCGTCCCTAGTCAGTTCTGTCACCAGCAACCGCGCGCCTCCGGGAGCCTCAACAACCATGTGTGCAATGCCCGCGTCGATGAGCCGGATGCCGTCAGGAACCTCGCCAACGTGTTGCAGCTTCTCGCCCGCGACATATCGCTCGATGCGAACTCTGTCGACGTACCGATGTAACTCATCGGGGCTGCAGTAGAGCGCTGAGCTGAATCGCGTCAACATCGCGCGGCGACGCTCGGCCGAGTCGTATTCGACGTAGTAATCGCGGTCGAGGTGCAGGCCGGCTCGCCGAGCGGCGTACCACAGGCGACGACGGAACTCAGAGAGGGCGCCGTACTCGTCAGTTGGAGCGTCAACCGGAATGGTGATCTCAAACTCGCCGGCCGCGAAGGAATCAGCGCTCGGAGGAGCGATCGTCATCGGCAGGTCGGCCGCGACAGCCACCATCACACGAATCACGGTCTCGGGCGGATCCTCGGTGGCGAACCGAACCATGGCGCACGCCGAGAACGGCCCGCCCTTTCGCGAGAGGTTCGAGAACGAGGTTCCCGCGAGCTCGGAGTTCGGAACGATCACGACGCCACCGACGGTCTTGATGTGCACCGAGCGCCAGTTGACCTCGATCACACGGCCGCGAACATCGCCCACTTGCAGGTGGTCGCCGAGCTCGAAGGGCTGCTCGAACAGCAGCAACAGCCCCGACAGCACCGAGCCGACGGCGTTCTGGAGGGCAAGGCCGATGACGATCGATCCGATGCCGAGGGCCGTGAAGAGGCCGCCGACGTCGGCTTCCCAGACCCATGAAAAGAGGACGGCGATCGCCACCGAGATGAGCACGAATCGGGTGACATCGACAAAGATCGATGGCAAGCGCTCGCGCCAGCTTCCTTTGCGCGCCGTCGTGAAGACGGCCACATTGAGGCCGTTGATGAGCACGACGATGACGAGAAAGCCCAGCACGGTGGCCACAATGCGTGACCACGTGACATCAATCTCTGCTCCTGCAGTTTGCGACACGAGCACGAGCAATGCCGCCACGGGGGCAACGTAGTTGCGGAGCAAGCGCACGACACGAGCGGCCGGGCTACCGCGTCGAACCAGCGACTCCAGCAACTCGCCCAAGACCAAGAGCACGACAGGCAGACCGACGATCACCGCGATCGACGGCCAAAACCATGTTTCGCGCCAGATCTCGGTCATTTCGCCGGCTCTAGTTCCACGCGCCACACTTTCTGCTCCCCGTCGGCGGTGGCGATGACTCCCGCTTCGACCAGGCGAACGCTGGCAGGAAGACCCTCGGCTAGGCGGTCGGTGACAAAGATTCCCGACTCGACACGCTCGGCCTGAAGTTGGAACGCAAGGTTCACCGCATCGCCCCACAGGTCGTAGACCATGTGCGCGCGCCCGACGAGGCCGCTGCTGGCTTCGCCCAGATCGATACCGGCGCGGAGCGCGAGAGTGACCCCCCCACTGCTTGCTAAAGCGGTCGACGATGCGAGTGAGCTCAATGGCGTAGTCGACCATGCGTCGAGCGTTGTCGATGCGCGGCACGGTAAGGCCGCAGCTCGCCAGGTAGCCCTTCGTTGTCGTGCGAACGTGTTCGACGCCAAAGGGCGTGCCCGCTTCATCGAACTGCCGCACGAGTTCGTTGAGCGTTTCGAGGGTGGCCTCTGAACCACGGTCACGACTGAACGCTTCGAAACCCATGATGTCGGCGTAGAGAACTGAGACATCGACGTGGTCCTCGGCGATCGTCTCGTCGCCATCGCGATATCGACGGATGACCGGCTCGGGCATAAGCGCTCGCAAGAGCCTCTCGCTCTCGGCCTGCTGTTCATCGAGCAATTCGGCCTTCACTTGAAGACTGCGGCTCATGTCATTGAATGCGGTCGACACGCTCATGAGTTCGTCGCTCGAACCGGCATCGACCGTCACCCCTGACTCTCCGGCGGCGATGCGCTGTGCCGCGCGTGCCAAACGACGCAGCGGGCTCACGAAGGCTCGAGCGAGCAGCAGTGACAACACCGACACCACGAGAGCGAGCACCGCTGACGAGACCACCAGGTTGCGCGTAAACGCAGTGACCGGTGCGAAGGCCTCGGCCGTGTCGATCTCGGCGACCGCCACCCAGTCAATGCCATCGATGTCAACCGGCCCAAAGGCCGCAAGGCTGTCGCGGCCCAGATAGTCGTTCGCGATGATCGTTCCCGACTGACCGGCGATGGCCGCCGTCGCAGCCTCGGTGCGAACGGGCTGCACCCCCACGGTCGTGCCCCGCGCAACCGCGAGATCAACGATGTCGGGCGGGGTGCCCGCCGCAAGCGATGCTTCGGCGAAGGCGTTCGCATCGTTCACGAGCAGCCGTGACGGCGAGCGCATGAGTCCATCGATTCCGACTAGGTACGCCCCGCCGGTGGCGCCAAGGCCACCTTCACTCGCATCACCACCCGCCGTCATGACGGCGCTAATGCGGTCGATCGGAAGCTCGACGGCCATTGCACCGATGATCTCGCCGTCGCGCCCAACGGGGGTCACCGCCCAGCCGGCCGGCAGATTGAGCGACGGAGGGTAGTTCTCCAGATCAGTGAAGGTCACCTCGCCCAAGAGGTTTGCGGCCATAGCGGTGTCGTATGCCTCGGCAAGATTCGATAGCCGATAGGGCCCCTCGAGAAGATTCGTGCCCAGGTCGACGCCCTTGAAGGCGCTATAGACCACAACGCCACTCTCGTTGATCAACAGCACGTCTTCGTAGTCGAGGAGCTCTGTCATCGAGCGAAAGTAGTCGTGATAGCGCGCGTGCACGGCTGACCACTCGCTCCCGTCTCCTGCGTCGTCAACGGCAATCGCCGCGTCAAAGTCGGCGTGGGGCGCTGTGTAGTGAACCTGCAGGTAGCGAGCCGCCGGGTCTGAGGGTACGAAGGCCGCAGGGTCAGCAACCGAACCACTGGACTCCGTGAGGGCTGGCCCAAAGACCTCGTCGTAGTAGGCCGCTAGTGCTTGAAGCTGTTGGTCATCAAGTTCAGCGGCCTCGAGTTGCTGCATCGCGGCACTGAATGCCGCGGTTGCATCAATAACGCTCTGCCCTCTCGAGTGCACCACGATCGTGCTGTCGATCGTCGAGAAGAGCTGCTCGACCTCGCGCGTGCGCGAGTCGCGCGCCTCAATGAGTCGCTGAAATGCGGCATCGCGAAGCGAGTCGGTCGCGTTGACATAACCGATCACGCCGACGAGCACGTTCGACGTCACACTGACCGCGAGCAGCATGACGAGAACGGTCGACTGGATGCTCAGCCCTCGACGCCCACGAGCTGACGTGCCTCGGCGCTCGCGGTCGAGCTTCTCGCTCTCGGTGTCACTCGTCGACATGACATCCTCGGCCCTCGGTGCCCGCCGGCAATTGACGTGGATGGTTCACAGTAGCGAGGCGGCGTGGATTTGAGGAGAGCGCCGTGATCGCACCTCACAGCGTTTGCAGTGCGTAGGCTGAGAGCCTTGACGCTCGGAATGTGCCATGCCGATGGCGTGTTTCATGTCATGAGCGGAAACGCACGCACATGCTCCGCTCACCTCCCTGCCCGTCGCATCTGACAGGAGCCCCCGTGGCCGACGACACTTCCTCGACCAACGACCTCACCATCAAGCAGCAGCGCGAAAAGCGCCGCGCCGAAAAGGTCGCCGCCCTCAAGGCCAAGCAGGCCGCCGAGAAGCGCAATCGCCGTCTCGGCCTCGCCGGCGCCATCGTCGGTGGGGTGGCGGTTGTCGCCATCATCGTCGGCTTCGTCGTGACCTCTGCGACGCCGCCGGTCGACCCCGCAACGATCGAGATCGAAGGCCTCGAGACCTTCGAGGGGCTCGAAGCAGTTCACGTCGATACGACGGTCAACTACACCATGACGCCACCCGCGGGTGGCCCGCACAATCCGGCATGGCTCAACTGCGGCATCTACGAGCTGCCGGTACAGGCCGAGAACGCGGTGCACTCACTCGAGCATGGCGCCGTGTGGGTCACCTACGACCCGGCCCAGGTCTCGGGCGCCGATCTCGATGCGTTGCGCTCGCAAATGCCGCGCTCGTACATCATCTTGTCGCCGTTCGACGGCCTGCCGGCTCCGGTTGTCGCGAGCGCGTGGGGCGTTCAAGTGGCGCTCGACGGCGTCGACGACCCGCGCCTCGGCGACTTCATCATCAAGTACCGCCAGTCGCCTGACGCCCCCGAGCCCGGCGCTCTGTGCAGCCAGGCCGTCGACGGCCCCGGCAAGATCTCATGACCGACAGCACGACCAGCGCGTCACCCACCCTCAGCCGCTCACGGCTGATCGTGGTGGGCGCGCTGCTCGTGCTGGTTGCCATCGTCGTCGGCGTGATCATCGGCCGCGTCACCGCAACGGTCGCAGCCCCGACCCCCACCGAGTCGAGCGCCGAGGCGGGCTTCGCTCGCGACATGCAAGTGCACCATGGGCAAGCCGTCGAGATGTCTCTGCTGATCCGTGATCGCAGCGACGACCCCGAGATTCGACTGCTGGCGCTCGATATCGCCACCGCGCAAGCCCAGCAACAGGGCCAGATGTTCGCGTGGCTCGCGATGTGGGGGCTGCCGCAAACCTCGAGCGAGCCCGAGATGGAGTGGCTCTCGCGGCCCGTGATCGATGGTTCTGCTGGTCACGACGGTCACGGCGGTCACACCCCGGGCGAGCCCATGCCCGGCGTGGCGACGTTCGAGCAAATGAAAGAGCTCGAGAACGCCACGGGCGTCGAGGCCGAACGCATCTTTCTCGAACTCATGATCGCCCACCATCAGGGTGGTGTTGAGATGGCGGAGGCCGTTCTCGCGCGCAGCACGCAACCGCAGGTCACGACGCTCGCAAACGGCATGGTCATGCTGCAGAGCAAAGAGCTCGACTACATGGCCGAGTTGCTCGCCGATCGGTTGTAGTCGGCCGACTGTTGCTCAACCAATCGGGCGTAGACGCCGCCCCTGCCGATGAGCGTCGCGTGCGTGCCGCTCTCGACGATGCGCCCACCGTCAACCACATGAATGACGTCGGCGGCGCTCACGGTCGAGAGTCGGTGAGCGATCGCGATCGTCGTGCGGCCACGACTCGCCCCGTCGAGGGCGGTCTGCACGACGCGTTCTGAGACCGAGTCGAGGGCGCTCGTTGCCTCGTCGAGAATGAGCACGGGCGGGTCTTTCAGCAACACCCGCGCGATGGCCACGCGCTGCTTCTCTCCCCCCGAAAGACGGTAGCCGCGCTCGCCCACGATGGTGTCGTAGCCATCGGGAAAACTCTCGATCGTGGCGTGGATGCTCGCGGCACGGCAAGCGGCCTCGAGCTCAGCATCCGTCGCCGAGGGCTTTGCGTACCGCAGATTCTCGGCGATGCTCGCGTGAAACAGATAGGTCTCTTGACTCACAATGCCGATGCTCTCGATGAGGCTGTGGGTGCGAAGCTCGCGCACGTCAACGCCTCCCACCTCGACGGCTCCGCTCGACACGTCGTGCAGTCGCGGCACGAGATACGAAATGGTCGTCTTGCCCGCGCCCGAGGGGCCGACAAAGGCAACGAACTGGCCGGGCTCGACCGTGAACGAGACGTGGTCGAGCGTGGGCGTGGCATCGTCAGCGGCATCAGGGTAGCGAAAGACCACGTCATCGAAGCGGATGCGCCCCACCTGTGCCGGGTCGAGGTCACGCGCGTCAGCGGCTTCGGTGATGCGCGGCTCGAGATCGAGGTACTCGAAAATGCGCGCGAACAGCGCGCCACTCGTCTGCAGGTCGAGGGCGACGCGCATGAGGCCCATGAGTGGGAAGGTCAGGCGGGCTTGCACCGTGGTGAAGGCGACGATGGTGCCCGCGGTGACCGCCACATCCGTCTGAATGAGCCACGCCGCGACGAGATAGATCACGGCCGGAATGACCGAGAGAAAGACGTTGACCATCGCGAAGAACCACTGACCGCTCATCGACAACTGCACTTGCAGGCCCCGCTGCACGTCGTTCTCGAGACGATAGCGATCGACCTCGCTCTGCTGCCGAAAGAAGCTCTTGGCGAGCAGGATGCCCGACACGCTCAAGGCCTCTTGCGTGATGGCCGTCATGTCACTGAGCGACTCTTGCGTCTTCGTCGCGATGCGCGCGCGAACCTGGCCGACGCGGCGTTGGGCGATCACGAGAACGGGCAGCAGAATCACGGCGACGATCGTCAACTGCCAGCTCAAGATGAGCATGGCGATGAAGGCCGCGATGACGGTCACCGTGTTGCCAATGACACTCGAGACGGTGTTGCTGAGCACGCCGGCTACGCCCCCGACATCGTTCTGCAGTCTCGACTGAATGATGCCGGTCTTGGTGCGCGTAAAGAAGCCCAGCTCCATCGCCTGCAGGTGCGAGAAGAGGCGCACGCGCAATTGCGCCATGACGCTGTTGCCGACCGTCGACGTCAGGTAGGTCTGCCCGATGCCGATGCCCGCCGAGACGAGCCACAGCACGAGCATGGCGCCGACCAGTTGCAACAGCACGGGAACATTCGGGGTGCCCTCGGGCGGAAAGAGCCCCCGGTCGAAGGCCTGTTGCGTGAGCAACGGCGGAATGACGCTGAGGGCCGCCGAAACGAGCACGAGCGCAATCGTGATGATGAGCGGCGTGCGGTGCGGACGAAACAACTCGGCGATGCGTTGCAGCAGATTCGGGATGCGCGGCGCCTCGGCGTTCGCCGCCCGCTGAGCGGCCACATCGCCGCTCGACACTCGTGAACCCCGACGACCGCCACCCATACTCATGTGCTGAGCCTAGGCTCGCCCCGCCGCTCGCCTCGCCGCGGGCCGTTGCGGATCAGCCCTGGCAGCCGGGTGTCGGGAACCGGTTCCACATCGAGGGCTGCGCGGATACACTGACGACACACGGCACGCCAGCCGCCGCACCGACGCGGGCGCGCGTGCCGGGCATCCACCGCATCGTCCAATGGAGGGCACGAGGCCATGAGCATCCTCGCCGACGTCGCCCGCATTGCCGGGGTCTCGAAGTCGACGGCGTCTCGAGCGCTCAGCGGTCGTGGCTATGTCTCGGACGAAACTCGTCGCCGCGTTGAAGATGCTGCATCAGAACTCGGCTATGTCGTGTCGTCAACGGCGGCCAGTCTCGTCACGGGGCGTACGCGCAACGTGGCAGTGGTGATTCCGTACATCAACCGCTGGTACTTCGCCGAGGTTCTGGAAGGCATCGAAGCGGCCCTCGTTCGAGCGGGCTACGACCTGACCCTCTATCGACTCAGCACCGACAGCGACTTGAGGCGTCGGGTGTTCGACTACTTTCTCGTGCGCAAAAGGGTCGATGCCGTGATCTCGGTCGCCATCGACCTCAGCCCACAAGAAGTGCACCTTCTTCAATCGCTGGGCGAGCCGCTCGCGGGCATCGGCGGGCGCATCGAGGGTATTCCGTCTCTGTCGATCGATGATGTCGAGACCGCGCGCCTTGCGACGGAACACTTGCTCAGCCTGGGCCACCGACGCATCATGCACGTGGGGGGCGACCAAAACGAGCAAATGGACTTTCGCGTGCACTCACAGCGCTACATGGGCTTCTCGCAAGCGCTGCGAAACGCCGGTATCGGCGTCGACGACGACTTTCGCGATGCTGAGTTTTCGATCGAGGGCGGGTACGCAGCCGGACTCGCTGTGCTCGGTGACCCGCGAACGCGACCCACGGCGATCTTCGCCGGTTGCGACGAGATCGCCATCGGCATCACGGTCGCGGCGCGACAACTCGGAATCAGCATTCCTCGCGAGCTCTCGGTCATTGGCATCGACGGGCACCCCCTGGCGGAGATGTTCGGCCTGACGACGCTCGCCCAACAGCCCGGCGCTCAAGGAGCCCGTGCTGTCGAGCTCTTGCTCAATCAACTCGAGAACGCGTCGGCCGCTCCGCTCGACAAGCATCTCTTGCTGCCGACGGCGCTGACGGTGCGCACGAGCACCGCCGTGCGTCGCGACAGCTCGATCTAGCCGCAACGCGATCACGCGACAACGCACGAGAGCCCCGCACCGACTCGCGTCGGGCGGGGCTCTCGAAGGTACAGCGGGTGACTACTTGAGGGTGACGGTGGCGCCGGCCTCTTCGAGCTGGGCCTTCGCCTTGTCGGCGGTCTCCTTGTTGACACCCTCGAGCACGACGCCGGGGGCGCCGTCAACGACGGCCTTGGCCTCGCCGAGGCCGAGGTTCGTGAGAGCGCGAACCTCCTTGATGACCTGGATCTTCTTGTCGCCAGCGGCCTCGAGAACGACGTCGAACGACGACTTCTCTTCGACCTCTTCGGCGGCAGCGCCACCGGCGGCGGGGGCAGCGGCAACCGCGACGGGCGCGGCGGCGGTGACCTCGAAGACCTCTTCGAACTTCTTGACGAACTCGCTGAGCTCGATGAGCGAGAGCTCCTTGAACGCCTCGATGAGCTGGTCAGTGGTGAGCTTTGCCATGATGACTCCTTCTAGTTGTTTCGTGTCGTAAACCGGTGAGCTGAGGATCAGCTGCCGGACTCCTGCTTCTGCCGCAGCGCGTCAACAGCGCGGGCGGCCTGCGCCAGCGGCGCGTTGAACATGTATGCGGCACCGAAGAGCGAGGCCTTGACGGCACCGGCAAGCTTCGCCAGCACCACCTCACGGCTCTCGAGCTCGGCGAGCTTCATGACCTCTGAGGCGTCGAGCGGCTTACCGTCGAAGTAGCCACCCTTCACCACGAGGTTGGGGTTCGCCTTGGCGAAGTCACGCAGCGCCTTGGCCACCGTCACGGGGTCACCGTGAACGAAGGCGAGGGCAGACGGGCCAGCGAGCATGTCATCGAGCGAGTCGATGCCAGCAGCGTTGGCCGCGATCTTGGTCAGCGTGTTCTTCACCACGGCGTACGACGCGTCGTCACGGATGTTCGCGCGCAGCTTCTTGAGCTGTGCCACCGTGAGGCCGCGGTACTCGGTGAGCAGAACGGCGGTCGAGCTGGAGAAAAGTTCTGTCAGCTCGGCGACCGTTGCTTCCTTGTTCGCCATGGTGCTCCTCTAATTGGATATCGGGGTCTGCCGCGACCACTGATGTCGATGAAACCCGGAGCGCACATGGGAAAAGGCCCGGCGCAAGCGCACGAGCCTTCTTCGAGCATCCGTTCACAATCGATGGATGCTCGGCGTCAGTTCACACACCTGCGCGGGTCGTCGCCCTGCTTCGTGAGAAGCGATGCGAACCTTCGATCGGCGTTCCTGCGAACAGGCACGCCGACAACCAGCGGTCTTCGGCTTCCATAAGCGTATCGCACGCCGAGGCCCCCGAGAAACGCAGCGTCGTCGCGTCAAAAAGACGACATTATTGACATGAATCACATTGCGTATGTAATGTCGAATCGCCACGATCGAAAGGACCAGCAATGTCAAACCAGGTGACCGTGATCCCCGGAGACGGCGTCGGGCCGGAGTGCATCTCCGCCGCGCAACGCATCATCGACGCCGCGGGCGTCGACATCGAGTGGGACCACCAGGAGGCCGGCGAGAGCGTGTTTCGTCGCGGCATCGCCTCGGGCGTTCCGCAGGAAACGATCGACTCGATCACGCGCACGCGCCTCGTGCTCAAGGGCCCTCTGGGCACCCCGGTCGGATTCGGCGAGAAGTCAGCGAACGTGACGCTGCGCAAGCTGTTTGAGACCTATGCAAACATTCGCCCGGTGCGCGAGCTGCCCGGCGTGTCAACCCGCTACTCCGGCTCGGGCGTCGACCTGGTCGTCGTGCGCGAGAACGTTGAAGACCTGTATGCCGGCATCGAGCACATGCAGACCCCCGGCGTTGCCCAGTGCCTGAAACTGATCTCGAACAAGGGCTCGGAGAAAATCGCCCGCACTGCTTTCGAGTTCGCGCGCAGCGAGGGCCGTAAGTCGGTCGTGTGCGCAACCAAGTCAAACATCATGAAGCTCACCGAGGGTGAGCTCAAGCGCACCTTCGAGCGGGTCGCTCTCGAGTACCCCGACATCGAGTCACACCACATGATCATTGATAACGCGGCGCACCAGCTCGTGAAGCGCCCGGAGCAGTTCGACGTCATCGTCACGACGAACATGAACGGCGACATTCTCAGCGACCTCACCTCGGCCCTGGTCGGCGGGCTCGGCTTCGCCCCCTCCGCGAACCTCGGCTCGGGCGTAGCGATCTTCGAGGCCGTGCACGGCTCTGCACCGAAGTACGCCGGCAAGAACGCCATCAACCCGACCGCGGTCATCTTGTCGTCGGTCATGATGCTCAAGCACATGCAGCACTTCGACGCTGCCGAGACGATTGAGAACGCCCTCTTTGCCACCCTGCAGAAGGGAGTGCTCACCGGCGATGTGGTCGGCTACGACCGTGGCACCTCGACCACCGACTTCGCATCGGCGATCATCGACAACCTCGGCGAGAGCGTCGATGGTTACACGATTCGTCGCGGCCGCCCGTTGGCAATGCCGGCCCCCGTCGCCAACCCCGTCACGGTGGTTGCTGAGCAACGCCGAGTCGTCGGGGTCGACGTCTTCGTCGAGTCAGGGCTCATGCCCCACGAGCTGGGCCCTCTGCTCGACGGACTCGTCGAGCATTCGCCGCTGCGACTCAAGATGATCTCGAACCGCGGCACCAAGGTCTACCCCGACGGCAACAGCAACATCGACGTGGTCGACCACTACCGCTGCCGGTTCGTGCTACGCCAAGACGGCGAACTGACGCGCGCGGGCATCCGCGACCTGCTCTCGACGATCGAGGGTGACGTCGACTGGGTGCACATCGAACTGCTGCAAGAGTTCGATGGCGCGGCGGCGTACACGAAGGCGCAGGGCGAAGACTAGGCCTCGTCGAGCCACGAGTGGCGCGGCGCGTAGCCAAGCTCGCGCCGCGCCGCGCCAATCGAGAGCAGAGTCTCGCGGCCCACGAGCGAACGCGCGAGGGGAACATCCGGAAACTCCGCGGCCATGAGCTCGGCAGAGTCACGTCGCATCACGGTGTCGGCCGCGGCGATGATGTAGGTCGCGTAGCCCGGTTCGCGCACGAGGAGCGCCTGCTCGACAGCGTGGGCGCCATCGCGGCGATCGATGTAGCCCCAGAGGTTCCAGCGTCGCGCGGCCGGGTCGTCTTGCCAATCCTCAAAGTCGGCGTAGTCGTCGGGCGCCATGACGTTGCTGAAGCGCAGGCCCGTAATCGACAAGCGCGGGTCGAGGCGACAGAGCTTTCGGCCGAGCTCTTCTTCAAGGTGCTTGCCGATCGCATACATGAAGTTGGGGCGCGTGGGCTGCGACTCGTCGATCGGCACGAAGGGCGGTGGCTCGTCGAGCGGCAAACCCAGAAGCGTCTCGCTCGACGCGTGCACGATGCGGGTGATGCCCGCGCGGCGAGCGCCCTGAAACACCGCAATCGTCATGGCGAGGTTGTCGTGCAGCAGAACCGTATCGGGGCGGATGCCCGGCGCAGGGCTCGCCGCCAAATGAACGACCGCGTCAAGCCCGCTGTGGCGCTCTTCGACTCCGGCAAGGGCGTCAAGAACTTGACCGGCATCGGTGAGGTCGACCCGCACGAAGCCGTCACCCGGGGCGCCGACGGCGTCGAGACCGGTCACGGAGTGCCCGGCCTCGACCAAGTGCGTGACGACAGCCTGGCCGAGCTTGCCGGATGATCCGGTCACGGCGATGCGCATGCCGCCAGCCTAGGCGGTGGGAGTGGGCGCCACTGCGGGGCGCACGGCTGCCGATCGCGCGATCGGAAGACTCACGCGAAACACTGTCTCGCCCGGGCGTGATGACGCCGCGACCTCTCCCCCGTGGGCTTGCACAACCGCGGCCACGATCGCGAGGCCCAGGCCCGTTGACCCTGTGGCGCGCGAACGCGAGGTGTCGGCGCGCGCGAACCGCTCGAAGAGCACGGGCTGCACTTCGGCCGGAATGCCCGGCCCCGTGTCGGTCACCGTGATGATCGCACGACCCTCGAGCGTGCCGAGCGCGGCAGTGACCCGCGTTCCTTCTGGGGTGTGCACGCGCGCATTGGCGAGCAGATTAGCGACCACCTGATGCAGTCGATGCTGGTCGCCCGCCGCAACGACGGGAGAGGCAGGCACGCGCACGACCCAGTCGTGGGCGGGCGAGGTTGCGCGAGCATCCGCCACCGCATCGGTGACGAGTGCAGCGAGGTCGACCGGATCATGGCGCAACTCACGACCCTCGTCGAGGCGCGCCAGCAAGAGCAAGTCGTCAACGAGCGCCGACATGCGCACCGACTCTGATTCAATGCGGGCGAGCGCGTGTCGAATGTCGTCGGGCAAGGGCTGGCCGCTGCGTCGGGTGAGTTCGCTGTAGCCACGAATCGCCGCGAGGGGTGTGCGCAGTTCGTGGCTGGCATCGGCGACAAACTGACGCACCTTTTGTTCACTGGCTTGTCGCGAGTCGAACGCGCTTTGCACGTGGTCGAGCATGCGAGTGAAGGCCGCGCCGAGCTGGCCAACCTCGGTGCTCGGGTCAGTGTCGAGCACCGGCAGCTGGTCGGCGAGAGCGACCGTGCCGCGGTCCAGCGGCAGTGTGGTCACTGCCGTCGCGGCCTCACGCACGCGCGTGAGAGGTCGAAGCCCGAGACGCACAACCTCACGACCCAGCACCGCTGCGGCGATGAGAATACCGCCGAGCACGGCAGCGATGACGGCAGCGAGTCGCGCTGTCGTGGATGAGACCTCAGCCGTGGGCAAGCCGACGATCAAGATGGTTCCGCCCTCGGTCTCTGTCGCGAGCACGCGAAACTCGCCGAGCCCACCCGGTAGCCGCACGGTTGCCGGGTCGCCGAGGGTACGAGTAGCAATGACCTTCACTTGCACCGTGCTGAGCTCACGCACATTGGCGTCGCGATCGAGGTAGGCGGCCACGGCCGAGCCATCTGACTGCACGACCCCGATGAGCGAGCCCGTGGGCAAACCCGGACGGTCGAGGCTTTGCTCGGGCCCACGGCCCGGTGCCGCGATGTTCTCGATGCGCTGGGCGATGACCCGCAGTTCATCGTCGAGCTGGGCAAGAAGGTTGGCCCGCAAGAAGTAGACGCTCAGTACGCCAATGGCGAGAGTCGCCATCATGAGCAACACGAGGATGCCCGCAACAAGCCGCTTTTGAAGCGACCATCCTCCGTGCATTAAGCGACCGGCTTGATCATGTACCCGACGCCGCGCACGGTGTGAATCATCGCGGGGCCGAGTGAGTCAATCTTCTTGCGCAGGTACGAAATGTAAATCTCAACGATGCTCGAGCGGCCACCGAAGTCGTAGCTCCACACGCGGTCGAGAATCTGGGCCTTGCTGAGCACGCGCTTGGGGTTGCGCATCAAGTAGCGCAACAGCTCAAACTCGGTCGCCGTGAGCTCGATCTCGGTGTCGCCGCGTCGAACCTCGTAGCTCTCTTCGTTGAGCACCAGGTCGCCCACGGTGATCTCGGGGTTGGCGCGCTCGCTCACGACGAGCGTGCTGCGACGGATGAGCCCGCGCAGGCGGGCCACCAGCTCTTCGAGGCTGAACGGCTTGGTCACGTAGTCGTCGCCGCCGGCGGTCAAGCCGACAACGCGATCATCAACCGAGTCTTTCGCGGTGAGAAAGAGCACCGGAACATCAGAGCCGTCAGAGCGCAAGCGGCGCAGAACCTCGAGACCATCGAGGTCGGGCAGCATGATGTCGAGCACGACGACGTCGGGCTTGAACTCGCGGCCGTGCTGCAGGGCCTGCTGGCCGGTCAACGCGGTGCGAACATCCCACCCCTCGTACTTCAACGCCATCGAAACCAGGTCGGCGAGCGAGGGCTCGTCATCGACCACGAGGGCGCGCACGGGCGAACCGTCAGGGCGCGTGAGGCGGGGAGTTTCTGGAAGCTCGTCGTCAGCCATGACTCCAGTAACGCGCACTAACCTATGAGCAGACTTTGAGCTTGCCCTGCGCGTAGTCCTTGCTCGATCGCCGGGCCTCGGCACCCCGCAACCACGCATCGCACAAAAAGGAGCCCCGGCCGCTAGGGGGAGCGGGCCGGGGCTCTCAGGGGATGGAGCGTTGGTGAGCCGAGTGGTCTCAGGCTCGGTGTGCGCCGCGTGATCGACGGCCCGTGCCGGCGATGCCGACGATGAGGCCGAAAAATGCAACGAGCGACACGGTCATGATCAATGGGAGGGTGATCATCGGGTGCCTCGGGTTCGGGTAATGGAGTTTCGGGTAGCGAACGTGGGTGCGGCCACGCTCAGGAGGTCTCGATCGTTCGGGTCGATCAAGTCCGCCTTGTGGAGGACCGGGTTTGTCCCCCACAAAGAGTGTGCGCTTAACGAACGTCGGATGCAGTCCCCCGTTTGGGGGGCGACTCGGTCCCCAAAATGGGGGACCAGCTCATTCACTTTTCGGCGCAGCCTCGTCGGCCACGATTAGTCCTGGTTCGAGAACGCCGCATCAAACGATTGCTCGGGCAGGTCCCACAACAGCGACCGCACAAATCCGACCGCTTCGGCCGAGCCGTGCAAGCGACTCATGCCCGCGTCTTCCCACTCGATCGAGATCGGGCCGGAGTAGCCAATCGACTTGAGCGCGCGGAACGAGTCTTCCCACGGCACGTCGCCATGCCCGGTCGAGACGAAGTCCCATCCACGCTTGGGGTCGCCCCAGGCCAAGTGCGAGCCCATGACCCCGGCTCGACCATTCTGCGGGCGCACGCGCGTGTCTTTGCAGTCGACGTGGTAGATGCGGTCGGCAAAGTCGACGATGAAGCCCACGGGGTCAATGTTCTGCCACATCAAGTGCGAGGGGTCCCAGTTGAACCCGAAGGCCTCGCGGTGGTTGATCGCCTCGAGCGAGCGCACACTCGTCCAATAGTCGTACGCAATCTCGCCCGGGTGAACCTCGTGGGCGAAGCGCACTCCTTCGCTGTCGAAGACGTCGAGGATGGGATTCCATCGACGCGCGAAGTCGTCGTATCCGCCCTCGATCACACTCGCCGGCACGGGCGGGAACATCGCCACGTAAGGCCAGATGCTCGAGCCCGTGAAGCCCACGACGGTGTCGACACCCAGGCGGCGGGCGGCACGGGCGGCGAGCTTCAGGTCTTCTGCGGCCCGCTGGCGCACGCCCTCCGGCTCGCCGTCGCCCCACACCCGGCTCGACAAGATGGCCTGGTGCCGAAAGTCGATGGGGTCATCGCACACGGCTTGGCCGGCGAGGTGGTGCGAGATCGCGTAGACCTTCAGGTTGTGTCGCTTCAGAATGTCGAGGCGCCCCTGCAGGTAGTCGTCGTCATCAACGGCGCGCTGCACGTCGAGGTGCTCGCCCGAGCACGCGATCTCGAGGCCGTCATAGCCCCACTGCTCGGCGAGAGTAGCGACTTCTTCGAGGGTGAGGTCGACCCACTGGCCGGTGAACAGGGTGACGGGATGCGTCGCCATCGTGACTCCTTCGTCGTGGTGTGGTCAGGGTGAGGTTGGTGGGTTACCCGGCCGCTAGAGCTCGCTCCACGTGCCGGTGCGCGCCGAGGCGAGCACGGCATCCGTGATGCGGGCCGCCCGCACGCCATCTGTGAAGACGGGCAGTCCTTCTGGGTGGTTGCCGCGCACCGCAGCATAGGTGTCAGCGGCAAAGGCCGTGAAGGCGTCTTGGTAGCCCAGCGGGTGTCCGGGAGGCAGCACGGCGAGTCGTGCGGCATCGGGGTGCAGCTCGTCGTTGTTGCGCAAGTGCGCTCGGCTACCCGTGCGGGCGCCGATCCAGAGTTCTTCGGGCCGCTCTTGCTCAAACCGCAGTGACTCGGTGGCACCGTGCAGCTCGAGCACGAGCCCGTTCTTGCGGCCGGGGGCCACTTGCGACACGAGCAGACTCACGACGGCCCCCGCGTGCGTCTGTGCCAGAACTCCCGCGAGGTCTTCGGTGTGAACGGGGCCCGTCGACGCTCGCTCGGCAAACACCGTGCTCGTCAGTGCCTGTACGCGCGCGAGGCGGTCTCCCGTGACGAACTCGAGCAGATCACACAAGTGCGAACCAATGTCGGCGAAGGCGCGTGAAGCGCCTCCGGCCTCGGTCGAGACCCGCCAGTTGTCGTCGTCAGCGGCGAGCAACCAGTCTTGCAAGTACGCACCCTGCACGCTGAACAGCTGCCCCACCTGGCCCGCCGCCACCCGCGCCTGCGCCTCGCGCACCATCGGGTGAAACCGGTAGACGAAGGGCACGGTTGCGACGACGCCGGCGGCGGTGGCCCGCTGCTCGAGGTCGACGGCGTCGGCGACGGTCGTCGCGAGCGGCTTCTCACACACCACGTGCTTGCCCGCGGCGAGAACTCGCGTGGTGAGTTCGTGGTGGGTGGCGTTGGGGGTGACGACGTGCACGACGTCGATGGCCGGGTCGGCGAGCAGAGCATCCACGTCATCGAAGGCGAGGTCGGCGCCGATGCGGTCGGCGGCCGCGCGTGACCCTGCCGGGCTCGAACTCGTCACTCCCACGATGCGCGCACCGGCGGCACGCGCGGCGCGGCTGTGCACGTCGGCCATGAAACCGCCGCCGATGAAGGCGACACCGAGGGGTGCGTGGCTCATGCGTGACTCCTAGAGGGTCGAAGCGGTTGGGTCCCAGTCTTCGGGCAGAGCGGGCGGAATCGCAATGGTGCTCGCGATCGCAACCGCGGCGCCGTCGGTTTCGGCCGACTGCTGAATCGAGACCATGAGGTCGAGCACGTGAAAGGCGAACTCGCCTGAGGCTCGCTCAGGTCGTCCCGCGCGAATCGCGCGCGCGAGCTCGACGACCCCGGCGCCGCGCGAAAAGGATGACCCGCACGCGGGCACGACCTCGGCCTCGGCCTCGTCAAACATGCCGTCGCGCCAGATGCGCAACTCGCCCTCAAAGTTGTTGGGGTCAGGCAAAACGAGCGTGCCCTCCGTGCCCGAGATTTCGACGATGCCCACGCGGGGTCGGCTCGACTGAAACGAGAAGGTGCTCTGAGCGCTCGTGCCGTTCTCAAAGTCAATAAGGGCGGCCACGTGCGTCGGCACCTCGACGGGGAACGATTCACCCGCGCGCGGCCCCGAACCGATGACACGGGATGCCCGCGATTGCGACCCGCGGGCCACCACCTGCGCCGCAGGGCCCATGAGTTGCACGAACGTCGAGAGGTAGTAGGGCCCCATGTCGAAGAGTGGCCCGCCGCCGCGCGCATAGAGAAACTCGGGGCTCGGGTGCCACGTCTCGGGCCCTGACACTTGAAAGAGCGTGAGAGCCGTGAGAGGCGTGCCAATAGCGCCCGATTCGATCAGGCGACGACCGGTCTGGATGCCCGCGCCCAGCACGGTGTCGGGCGCACACGCAACGCGCAAGCCGAGGCGGTGGGCCTCATCAAGCAAGGCTTGGCCGCTCACGAGGTCGAGCGCGAAGGGCTTCTCGCTCCAGACGTGTTTGCCCGCCGCGAGAGCGTCGAGCGCAACGGGAACGTGCGCTGCCGGAATCGTGAGGTTCACGACGATCTCAAGGTCATCGCGCGCGAGCAGCTCGGTCACCGAGCCGCTCGACGGCACACCGTATTCGGCGGCCCGCGCGGCGGCACGATCAGTGTCAAGGTCGGCAACCATGAGCACGCGCACGTCGGCCGCGCGCGTCAGGTTCTCGAGGTACTGCTGGCTGATGACTCCGGCGCCGATCACCCCAACGCCAACGGGACCGCTCACAGCTCAACCCCGAGCGAGCGCAGGTGCGCGATACTCGCGGCGATGCCCTCGAAGAGATCGCCGGAATACTCGTCAAACTCGATGACCGAGCGTGCGGTCGGCGCCGCCGCAAGAATCTCGGCGATGAGCATGGCGCCCTGGCCGGCCGGCAGTTGCAGCGCGGCGTCACGCGTGATGGGCCCGTCTTTGATGTGCAGCGCAACCACGCGCTCTGCGAGCCGGCCGAGCAAGGCAACAGGGTCGACGCCGCCGACGGCGCTCCAGTAGGTGTCAAGCTCGAGAGCAACCGGCGCGTCGCCGAGTTCATCAGCAAACACCTCGAGTGCGGGGCTGCCGTCGACGAGAGTCTCGAGCTCCCACCAGTGGTTGTGATACGCCACCTGCAGTCCGTGGTCGGCGGCGTGCCGCGCAATCTCGGCGAACTCTGCGGCGAGCGCCGCGACATCCGTGCGCGTGGTCCAGCGCTCTTCAGGAATGTAGGGGTCGATGAGGGTCGTCACGCCGAGCCGACGAGCGGCCGCGAAGGCTGCCTCGTGCGCTCCGCCGTGCAGAGTGACGTGAGAAGTGGGAGCCGTGAGCCCGGCGGCCGTCAGCGCGGGCTCGAGGGAGTCGACCGCATCAACAAGGCCGAAGGGTTCAACCGTGCGCACGCCCAGGTCAGCGAGTCGGTGCGCGGTGGCGGCCGGATCGGCCGCGAGGGCGTCACGCACGGTGTAGAGCTGCACAGAGGCTGAGGGACGGGGCACGGCAAAACTCCTCGGTGGTGGTGGCGATCGCGATCAACGCGCGCTCGATGCACCCACTCTACGGGCGCGGGCCGTGCACGGCCAAGATAGGTATGACCTATGCCAGGTCTGGAGTCGCCGCCGTAGTCAGTGCGGGGCGCGTGACCAGTCGAGCGGCACTAACGATGCCGAAGACCACGAGCCACGCGATGCCAATCGTCGTCGCGACGAGTTCGAGACGGCTGCCGAACACGGCATTCCAGCGCGCGAGCGAAAGCAGCCCTCCCGTTGCCGCGACCACTCCAACGGCGAGAGCCATAAGCAGCGTGATGCCGCTCAGCGCGCGGTGACCGGGTGCGAACGCCACCTGCAGCATGGCCCAACAAGCCGCCGCGAACGCGGCAATCGCGGCAAGGGTGTGCACGAGATCTTGCACGGTAAACGTGTCGCCCAATGGCAAGGGGCACGACGGCGTGCACGGCACCTGTGATGCGACGAAGAACGCCGAACAGGCGAACGCGAGCGTGAGAGCGGGGGTTCCGCGGCGCAGCACCCACGGCCGGCTACGGAGATCACGCATCGACCAGGCCACGAGCAATCCGCCGGCGACGAGCAAGAGCAACGCTGCACGAAACTGTTCGGCCGTCGGCTCGCCGAGCGCTCCGAGCTCGCTCACGTAGAGCTCGCGCGGAACCTGAACGCGGGCCAGCCAAATGAGCACGAGGGCGGCGGCCACGAGAAGGGCGCCGATGATGGCGAGTGCGGCATCCCGATGCCGCCGGGGGCTGTCGATCACGAGCGAGTTAGCCGCCAGTAGCCACACTGACACGACACAACAGACGCACAAGACACCCTTCACGAGCAGAGGCAATGATCAGCGACCATGCTACGGGTGACGGGCGTCGATGAGGCGCACGGCTGACTCCGGGATGTGACCGTGCGTTAACACGGCTGACCCGAATGTCGTGTTCACTGGGCTCAGCACCGGGAGGAGCGACAAGCAATGACGACGATGCGCGCAATGGTCATGACCGGGGTCGGCGGGCCCGAGATGCTTCAGGCAGCCGAACTGCCGTTGCCCGCGCGCGCCGGGGCCGAGGCACTCGTGCGCGTGCACGCAACGAGTGTCAACCCCATTGACGTCAAGACGCGGGAGGGCCGAGGGTCAGCGGCCGCAATTCGCCAGTATCCGGTCGTGCTCGGCTACGACATTGCCGGAACCGTCGTCGAGCCGGCCTATCTCTCGCACTCCCTCGCCGCGGGCCGCGAGGTCTATGGCATGACGCTCGTGCCGCGCCTCGACGGTGGCAATGCCGAGTTCGCGTCGGTGCCCGAGCTCTTTCTGGCGCCCAAGCCCACCTCGCTCACCATGACCGAAGCGGCTGCCGTTCCACTGGCTGCGCTCACCGCCTGGGGAATGGTCGTCGACATCGCGCGCGCCCATGACGGGCAACGGATGCTCATCCACGCGGGCGCGGGCGGCGTCGGCCACTTCGCCGTGCAGTTGGCCGCGTACTTCGGCGCGACGGTCACTGCCACGTGCTCCCCTGCCAACGTCTCGTTCGTGCGCGAACTCGGGGCCGCCCGCGTCATCGACTACACGAGCACGCGCTTTGAGCACGAGGTGCACAACCACGACGTGGTCATCGACCTCATCGGCAACGTACACGACAACACGGGCACGCGATCGCTCGCCGCCCTGCGTCCGGGCGGGCTGCTCATCAATGCTCCGAGTAGCAGTTGGCCGACCATGCTCGATGAAGCGCGAGATGCACGCGTGCGCGCCACCGACTACAAGGTGTCGCCGAACGGCGCGACCCTGGCCGTCATCACGCGCATGATCGACGCGGGCGATCTGCGCGTGCACGTCGACCGCGTGCTGCCGCTTGACGAGCTCGCCGAGGCACACCGCCTGGTCGAGTCGGGCCACACGCGCGGCAAGGTCGTGGTCGAGGTGGCGCACGGCTAGAGCCCCGCATCCGTCACCCGAAGCGCGCCTCGCAACGCCCCCGTACCTGGCGCCGACAACGAGAATGGCCCCGCCAGAGGCGGGGCCATTCTCGCGCCGCGCCGCAGTAGCGGCGGCGCGCCAGTGAACGCTAAACGGCGTTGACGTCGAGCGGGATGCCCGGGCCGAAGGTCGTCGAGAGCGAACCCTTCTGCAGGTAGCGTCCCTTCGAGCTCGACGGCTTGAGGCGCATGACCTCGTCGAGCGCCGCCTTCAGGTTTTCGTGCAGCTGCTCTTCGCTGAACGAGGTCTTGCCGATGATGAAGTGCACGTTGGCGTGCTTGTCGACGCGGAACTCGATCTTGCCGCCCTTGATGTCGGTAACGGCCTTGCCCACGTCGGGGGTCACGGTGCCGGTCTTGGGGTTGGGCATGAGGCCACGGGGGCCGAGCACCTTGCCGAGACGACCGACCTGGCCCATGAGCTCGGGGGTCGACACCGCCGAGTCGAACGCGGTGTAGCCGCCCGCGACCTTCTCGATAAGCTCGACGCCACCGACCTCGTCAGCGCCCGCTGCGATAGCAGCTTCGGCCGCGGGGCCCGTCGCGAAGACGATGACGCGGGCGGTCTTGCCCGTGCCGTGCGGCAGGTTGACGGTGCCACGCACCATCTGGTCGGCCTTACGGGGGTCGACACCGAGCTTGAGGGCAACCTCAACGGTCGACGTGGTGTTCTTCGAGCCGGTCTGACGAGCGACGGCCACGGCCTCGGTCGTGGAATAGAACTTGCCGTCTTCGATCTTCTCGGCCGCGGCCCGGTAGGCCTTCGACTTCTGTGCCATGTTGTGTCTCCTAAAAGTGAGTTCGCGGTTGGCGAGCCTGGCTGGCTCTCCCGCTGATGTGAAGGTGGTGGGTCGAGCTACTGCTCGACGGTGATGCCCATGCTGCGAGCAGTGCCGGCGATGATCTTCTCGGCCGCCTCGATGTCGTTGGCGTTGAGGTCAACCTGCTTCTGCTCGGCGATGGCGCGAACCTGCTCTTTGGTGAGCTTGGCCACCTTGACGGTGTGCGGGGTCGACGACCCCTTCTGCACGCCCGCTGCCTTCTTGATGAGCTCTGCGGCCGGCGGGGTCTTGAGAATGAACGTGAACGAACGGTCTTCGTACACGGTGATCTCAACCGGGATGACGTTGCCGCGCTGGGCTTCGGTCGCCGCGTTGTATGCCTTGCAGAACTCCATGATGTTGACGCCGTGCTGACCGAGCGCCGGGCCGATGGGCGGGGCGGGGTTGGCGGCGCCGGCCTGGATCTGCAGCTTGATCAGACCCGTGACCTTCTTCTTCGGTGCCATGTTCTTCTTCTTTCTGTCGAGCAGCATCCCTGTTGGATGCTGCGCTCCCGCCTGCGCGCCCGTTGCGCGCCGCGGTCGCGCTGGAGTTTGCAGAAGTGCAACGCAATTCCGCGACGCCAGCGCCGATGAGGCTACGCCTCATCGGGGTCTATGTAGTTAGAGCTTCGTGACCTGGTCGAACGACAGCTCGACCGGGGTCTCGCGCTCGAACAACGAGACGAGCACGATGAGCTTGCCGCTCTCGGGCTTGATCTCGTTGATCGTGCCGGGAAGGCCCGCGAACGAGCCCTCTTTGATCGTGATGGTTTCGCCGACCTCGAAGTCGATTTCGGCGGGGATGACGCGGGCCGCGAGGCCGCCGCCCTTCGAGCCGCCCGCCTTGGCCGGAGCCTCGGCAATCTGCACGGTCGACTTGAGCATCTGGAAGGCCTCGTCGAATCGCAGCGGGGTGGGGTTGTGGGCGTTACCCACAAAGCCCGTCACGCCGGGAGTGTGCCGAACGACTGACCAGCTGTCTTCGTTGAGGTCCATGCGAACGAGGACGTAGCTAGGAATGCGCACGCGCGTGACGAGCTTGCGTTGCCCGTTCTTGATCTCGACGACGTCTTCCATCGGAACCTGCACCTCGTAGATGCTTTCTTCCATGTTCATCGAGATCTTGCGGTTCTCGATGTTTTGCTTGACGCGCTTCTCAAAGCCCGCGTACGAGTGCACGACGTACCACTTGCCGGCCTTCATGCGCAGCTCAAGCTTGAACTCGTCGTAGGGGTCGACGTCAGCAGCCTCGGTCTCGGCCGCCGCGTCGGTCGACTCGTCGTTCGTCGCCTCAGCAGCGGCATCGGCCTCTTCGGCCGAGTCAATGTCAAGGGCGTCGTCGACCACTGCGTCGGCTTCAGGATCAGCGGCGGCTTCGAGCTCGTCAAGAAGACCCTCGAAGTCGGGCTCAGCGTTCTCGTCGACGATGTGCATCGCCGAGTGCTCGACAGCGTCAACCGCGTGCAGGTCGGCTTCGAGGGTGTTGCCCTCTTGGGCCTCGTCTTGTTCAGACGACTGCTCAGCAGCGGTCGAGTAGTCGAGGTCGCTGGGAAGCTTCTCGGTCACGGTTTCTCTTTCTCTCTGTACGTCAGGCGATTGGGTCGGGCGCGCGGGCTACAAGCCGACGGCGGCCGATCCGTCACCGAAGACGAAGCGCACGAGCCACAAGAACACGACGTCGAGGCCCGACACGATCGCCATCATGATGATCACGAAGACGAGCACAACGAGCGTGTAGGTGATGAGCTCACGCCGGGTGGGCGTGACCACCTTGCTGAGCTCGTTGAGCACCTGGCGCAAGAACAAGCCGATGCGGCCGAAAGGTCCGCGCTTTTCGGCGCGATCTTTCTTGGCGTTCGCAACGATGTCCTCGCCGGGCTCATCGATCACATTGCTCACGTGATGCTCTCCTCACGACTCATCGTCGTTATGACTGTGTGGTCTGCTTTGGTCGGTGACACGCTCGGAGCGCATCTCACCGTCGGCCCGGGGCGTTCTGGCGAACACCCCGGGCCGACGACTCTGCAGGGCGGACAGGACTCGAACCTGCAACCTGCGGTTTTGGAGACCGCTGCTCTACCAATTGAGCCACCGCCCTCTGCGGTCAGCGATTGATCTCAGGGCACGCAAAAGCATGGCAGAGATCAACTACCTCGACCCAGTGTAGGCGACGACGCAGAGAGCGCCAACCCGAGGAGCGCTGAGCGCGAGCGAGCATCCGGCCGAATGGATGCTCTGCGCCCCTAGAATCGGGGCGTGACTGCCGACTCTTCCCGCATCGCCCGCCGTATCGCCGCGATCAGCGAATCTGCCACTCTCAAGGTTGACGCCAAGGCCAAGGCCCTGAAGGCTGCCGGGCGCCCCGTCATTAGCTACGCCGCTGGCGAGCCCGACTTTCCGACGCCGGAGCACATCGTCGAGGCCGCGGTGGTCGCTGCCCGTGACCCCAAGAACCACCGCTACACCCCCGCGGCGGGTCTGCCCGAGTTGCGCGAAGCCGTGGCCGAGAAGACCGCGCGCGATAGCGGCTTGCCGACGACCGCGAGCCGCGTCATCATCACGAATGGCGGCAAGCAGGCCGTGTTCCAGGCCTTCGCGACGATCGTCGACGAGGGCGACGAAGTGCTGCTTCCCGCGCCGTACTGGACGACCTACCCCGAGGTTGTGCGCCTTGCGGGTGGCGTGCCCGTCGAGGTCTTCGCCGGAGCCGACCAGAACTACCTCGTGACGGTGGAGCAACTTGAGGCGGCCCGCACGCCGCGCACGAAAGTGCTGCTGTTCGTGAGCCCCTCGAACCCCACGGGCTCGGTCTACAGCCTCGAGCAGACGAAGGCCATTGGCGAGTGGGCTCTGAAGCACGGCATTTGGGTCATTAGCGACGAGATCTACCAGGCGCTCACCTACGACGGCGTTCATGCGGTGTCGATCGTCGAAGCGGTTCCCGAGTTGGCCGAGCAGTGCATCCTCGTCAATGGCGTCGCCAAGACCTACGCCATGACCGGCTGGCGCGTGGGGTGGATGGTCGGGCCCGCCGACGTCATCGCCGCCGCCTCGAACCTGCAGTCGCACCTGTCGAGCAACGTCGCCAACATCTCGCAGCGCGCGGCGATCGCCGCCCTCACGGGCCCGCAAGATGCCGTCGCGACGATGCGCGAAGCCTTCGACCGGCGGCGTCGCGTCGCGGTCACCGAGCTCAACCGAATCCCCGGCATGGTCACCCCCACGCCGACGGGCGCCTTCTACGTGTACCCCGACGTGACGGCGCTGCTGGGCCGCGAATGGAAGGGCTCGACGCCCACGACCTCGCTCGAGCTCGCCGACCTCGTGCTCGAGCACGCAGAGGTCGCCGCAGTGCCCGGCGAGGCGTTTGGCCCGAGCGGCTACTTGCGCTTCAGCTACGCGCTCGGTGACGCCGACCTGCTCGAGGGCATCCGGCGCCTGCAGGCGTTCTTCGGCACCGACTAGTCAGGCGCGTCCTTGCGCACGATCGGCTTGCTCGGCGGTATGTCGTGGGAGTCGTCGATCGAGTACGAGCGCATCATTCATGAGCGGGTGCGCGAGCGCCTTGGGGGTGTTGCCTCGGGCGACCTCGTGATGCGCACGTTCAACTTCGCCGAGATTGAGGCTTTGCAAACCACGGGACGGTGGGATGACGCCGGTCGACTGCTGGCGGGCGCGGCCCAGTCGCTCGTGGTGGCCGGCGCGACAGCCGTGGTGATCTGCTCGAACACTATGCACCTTCTCGCCGATGAGGTGGCTACCGCTGTCGACGTGCCACTGCTTCACATCGCCGACCCCACGGGGGATGCCGTGCGGGCCCGCGGCATCGATCAGGTTGCCCTGCTCGGCACGCGGTTCACCATGGAACAGCCCTTCTACGCCGACCGCTTGCGCGAGCGTTTCGGGCTCACCGTGCTGACTCCCGACGAACGCGGGCGCACCATCATTCACACCGTCATTTACGACGAGCTCGTGCGGGGCATCGTGTCGCCCTCGTCGCGCGATGCCTACGTCGACGTCATTGACGAGCTCGTGGCTCGCGGCGCCCAAGGCGTTATCGCAGGATGCACCGAAATCGAACTGCTCGTGCGACCCGACGACATCTCGGTGCCACTCTTTGCGACCGCGCGATTGCACGCCGAAGCGGCCGCCGAGTGGTGTCTCGGCGGCGCTTCGTGATGAAGAACTGAGCGCTTAGCCCTGTGCGGCCGTGTAGGCGGCGCGAATCTCGGCAGGAATACGACCGCGGTCGCCCACCTCGTAGCCGTTGCGCAGCGCCCAGGCGCGCACGGCGGCCGTGTCGCCCGAGCCGGTGGATGCGCGGCGTGCGCGCGGGGAACCCGACGAGCGGCGGCCGGTCGACCGTGCCGCCGCGATGAAGGGTGCAAGGGCATCCCGCAGCGCCTGCTGGTTAGAGCGACCCAAGTCGATCTCATAGCTCGCGCCGTCGAGCGAGAACGTGACGGTGCCCCCCTCGCCCGGAGCGATAACGGTGGCGTCGAGGTCGTCGACGAGTTCGGTGGTAATGCGCTTCACGGTGTTTTTCTCCTCGCTATTGCGCGCGTTTATGCGCGTGTGCAGTTTATCGAATAACGCGCGTCGATTAGGAATTGTGCATTTATCACCCCGAAGTCCACCGATCGGTTGACCCGAGAATCAGCCGAGCAGGTGTTCCGGCGACCGGCGGCGCAGAGGATGCTGGAGCCATGACCACACACGACAACGTCATCGAGGTGCGCGACCTGCGCAAAACCTACGGTGACCTAACCGCCGTCGACGGCATCAGCTTCGACATTCATCGCGGCGAAACCTTCGCCCTCTTGGGCCCGAACGGGGCCGGCAAGTCGACCACGATCGAGATTCTCGAGGGCTATCGCGCCCGCACGAGCGGCGACGTTCGCGTGCTCGGCGTCGACCCCGGAAAGGGCGGGCTCGACTGGAAGGCCCGACTCGGCATCGTGCTGCAGTCGAGCGGCGAGAGCGGCAACGTCACCGTCGCCGAACAGCTGCGCCACTTCGCCGCGCTCTACCCGAGCCCGCGCGACGTTGATGAGGTCATCGCTGCCGTGGGGCTCGAGAGCAAGGCGGGCGTCTTGATCCGCAAGCTCTCGGGCGGGCAGCGTCGCCGCGTCGACGTCGCCGTGGGCATTGTCGGTGCACCCGAGTTGCTCTTTCTTGACGAGCCCACGACAGGCTTCGACCCCGAGGCGCGCCGCAGCTTCTGGCAGCTGATCCGCACGCTGCAGAAGGAGGGAACGAGCATCCTGTTGACGACGCACTATCTCGACGAAGCAGCACAGCTCGGCGATCGCGCGGGGATTATCGCGGGAGGCCGCATGGTTGACCTTGCGCCGATCGACGAGATTGGCGGGCGCGAGTCGCGCGTGCCTCTTGTGCGCTGGATCGAGAACGGCACGCGCCGCGAACAACGAACCACCACTCCCGCCACTCTCGTGACCGAGCTCGTGAGCCGAGTGGGCAGCGAACCCGAATCGCTCGAGGTCATTCGCCCGAGCCTCGAAGACGTCTACCTCGACCTCGTCGGGCACGAGCACGCAAGCGACCTGAGCGCTGAAGCATTGAACGAGACGGAGGCCGCACGATGAGCACGACAGACTCGAGCACGACCATGAGCCCGGCCCGGGCATCCCGCACCGAATCGGCCATCGTCCGCGCCGCCCGCTTGGGCGTGCTGCGCATCGGTTATGAAGTGCGCGCGTACTTTCGCCAGGGCGACACGGTCTTCTTCACCTTTCTCTTTCCGGTGGTGATGCTGACGATCTTCTCAGTGTCGTTTAGCGAGGCCAGCTTTGGCCAAACGGCCGACGGCGACGAGATCACCGCAGCCTGGTTCTTCTTGCCGGCGATGCTCGCGGCGGGTGTGCTGCTGAGCGGTCTGCAGAACCTCGCGATCGACATCGCGATGGAGAAGAGCGACGGCACGCTCAAGCGCCTCGCGGGCTCTCCCCTTCCGGTCGTGAGCTACTTCATCGGCAAGCTCGGGCAGTCGTTCACGACGGGCCTCTTGCAGGCCGGCGTGCTGTTGCTGTTGGGCTTCACCGTCTTTCAGGTGCCGCTGCCCGAGAACCCCGAGAACTGGGTGACCTTTGCGTGGGTGTTCACCCTCGGCGTGCTGTGCTCGGCCATTCTGGGCATCGCGCTCAGCGCAGTGCCGCGTAGTGGCAAGAGCGCTACCGCCGTCGTGATTCCCATCACGCTCGTGCTGCAGTTCATCTCGGGCGTCTACTTGCGGTTTAGCGATCTGCCCGAGTGGCTGCAAAACGTCGCCTCGGTGTTTCCGCTCAAGTGGATGGCCCAAGGCATGCGCAGCGTCTTCTTGCCCGACGAGCTCGTCGTTCTCGAACAGAATGAGTCGTGGGATCTTCCGGGAATCGCAATCGTGCTCGCCATCTGGCTCGTCGCCGGGCTCGTCATCACGAGCCTGACCTTCCGCTGGATTCGCAAAGACAGTTGAGCGCCCGATGACCTCGATGCGATGGTGGGATGCGGCCGTGCTCGGCACGGCCGCGCTCCTCGCCGTACTGCTGCTCGTACTCACTGACGTGACCTGGCGCGTCGGCGTGGGCCTTGCGGGCATCGGGGTGCTCGTCGTGGCGTGGATCGCACTCGGGCGCCGCGGCCCCGACGCCGCGACCGTGACGCCGTTTATCGTCGCCGTGGTTGTCGCCTCGGGGCTCGTGGTCTCGGCCTACCCAACGCTCGCCATCATTCAAGTCATCGCCTACCCGATCGCCTGGAGCTTCAGTGCGACGATTCGCCGAGCGGTGGTGGCCAACATCGGCATCGCGGTCGCGGTCGGAGTGGGCTTTCTCGTCTCGCTCGGCACGGGCACGGCCAACCTCGTTCAGACGGGCTTTACCGTCGCCCTGTCACTCGTCTTTAGCCTCGCGATGGGGTTCTGGATCAGCCGTATGACGGCACTCGGCGAGGAGCGTGGTCGGCTGCTGGAAGAGCTCGAAGGAGCGCAAGAGCAAATCGCGGCACTCAACCGAGACGCGGGGGCCGCCGACGAGCGTGAGCGCCTCGCGCGTGAGTTGCACGACACGATCGCTCAAGACCTCACGGGTCTCGTCATGCTGGCCCAGCGGGCCCGACGTGAAGCCGCCGCGCCCGACGCCACGCTGGCGCTGCTCGAAGAGACGGCCCGAGCGGCGCTGACCGAAACGCGCGCGCTCGTGGCCGCCGGTGCCGCAGTGACTGACGACGGCCTCGACCTCGCGAGCGCTCTGTATCGACTCGCCGACCGCTTCATGCGCGAAACAGGCGTGCAGGTCGAGCTCTCTCTCGACGAGCACCTCGAGCTCTCGCGCGATGTCGAAGTGGTGGTCTTGCGGTGCGTGCAAGAGGCCGTGGGCAATGCGCGCAAGCACGCCCGCGCGTCTCGCATCACGATCGCGGTGAGCGCGGCGATCGGTGAGCGCGTTCGCGTGAGCGTCATCGACGATGGCATCGGCTTCGACCCCAACGCGGCCCCCGACGGCTTCGGGCTCACGGGCATGAGCGAACGCCTTGCCCTCGTGCACGGCACCCTCACCGTCACGAGCGCGCCGGGCGCGGGCACGACCCTTATTGCTGAGCTGCCGGCCGGCGCGGCGCTGGTGATCACGTGAACCGCGTCATTCGCGTGCTCGTCGCCGACGATCACGCCGTCGTGCGGGCCGGCATCGTTGCGCTGCTCGCCGCCGAGCCCGACATCGAAGTGGTGGGTGAAGCGGTCGATGGCGAGCAGGCCGTTGAGCTCGCACTCGCGCTTTTGCCTGACCTCGTGGTCATGGACGTGCGGATGCCGCGGCTTACGGGCGACGCGGCAACCGCGCGCATTCGCGAGCGCTCCGACACTGTGCGCGTGCTCGTGCTCACGACGTATGAGAGTGATGCGAGCATCCTCTCGGCGATCGAAGCGGGAGCGAGTGGCTACTTGCTCAAGGCGGCACCCGCCGAAGAACTTATTGCGGGAGTGCGGTCAGTGGCCGCCGGAGAAGTCGCCCTGTCACCCGCCATCGCGGCCCAACTGGTGTCGCGCATGCGTATGCCCGCACCGAGCGCGCTCACGACACGCGAGACCGAGGTCTTGCGTCTCGTGGCCGAGGGGCTCTCGAACCGCGCGATCGGCGAGCGTTTGTTTGTGGGCGAAGCGACCGTCAAGACGCACTTGGTGCGCGCGTTCGAAAAGCTCGGGGTGAATGACCGCACTCGAGCGGTGACGCTCGCGATGGAGCGCGGGCTGATCTAGGTGAGCTACAGCGCAATGCCGACGAAAACTGGCTCGGGGTGCAAGACGACCCCGAACTCGCCCGCGACCCGCGTCTGGATGTAGCGCGCAAGCTCGGCAACCTCGGCTGCCGTCGCGCGCCCACTCGCGTTCGTGAGAGCCAGCGTGTGCTTCGTCGAGACGGATGCGCCCGAGCCCGGCAGCGCAAAGCCCCGGGCGATGCCGGCGTGCTCGATCAACCAGGCGGCACTGAGCTTGACGGTGCCCTCGACGGGCTCGGGCGGCGTGGCCGGCTCGCTCCCCAGCGGCACGACGAGGGGCGCGGGCTCGGGTTGTTGGGGCCAGCGCGGCGCATCACCGGGCAGGCGCAGGGCAAACGACTCGGTGACGATCGGATTGGTGAAGAACGAACCCGCACTCACCGACTGGGGGTCGTGCTCGTCGAGCACCATGCCTTTGCTGGCCCGCAGCGCGAGCACGGCCGAGCGCACGCCCGCGAGGGGCGCTCGGTCTCCGACATTCACTCCCAGAGCGTCGGCGAGCTGCGCATACCCGACGGGCCGGCTGCCCGCGTCGGCGGTGTGCTCGAGCGCGAGGTCAACACTCAGCACGACGGCTCGCCACCCCTGCTTGAGAGCGCTCGTGCGGTAGCCGAGCTCGAGCTCCGGAGCCGGCACCGTACGCCGCTCACCACTCTCGATGTCGAGCACCTCAACGCTCACGAGACTCTCGGCGAGGTCTTGACCGTAGGCCCCGATGTTCTGAATGGGTGCAGCGCCCGTCGATCCAGGAATGCCACTGAGGGCTTCGATGCCTGCCCAGCCATTCTCGACGGTGTGGGCCACGAGGGCATCCCACGACTCGCCGGCCTGCACTCGCAAGCGCACGGGACGAGCCGAGCCGGGCACGTCGGGCAGCCGTTCGATGCCGCGCGTCGCGACGCGAACCACG
>JAAFHT010000131.1 GCA_013297625.1 Actinomycetota bacterium
GCCACCTTGCTCGGGGGCGGCTGGATCGCGAGCGGCCCGCCAGGCCCCGACCGCCTTCCGCAGGTGGTGTGGCCCGAAGGCCTGCGGATGCTCAGCGCCGAAGCCGCCGGAGAAGTGCAGACTCCTCTGTGCGGGCCGGCCGCCCGCACGCTGCACGTCGGTGATCGTGTCTGGCTGCGCCACACCAAGGCCGGAGAGCTCAGCGAGCACCTCGATGCCTTCCACGTCGTCGACGGCGACGCGGTGACCGGCGAACTGCCGACCTATCGCGGCGAAAGAAAGGCCTTCTTGTGAGCAAAACCACTCGGGTCGGCGCGACCGCGACGGCAACTGCGACGGCCACCGCGACCGCGTCCGCGACGGGTGCCACGACGGCCACCGCGGCTGCCTCCGCCACCACGGCGCGCACGCGCGCAACCAAGCCGTGGCGCAACTGGGCCCGCACCGAGCAGGTCACGCCCGCGCGCGTTGAGCGCCCCGCGAGCGGCGACGAGGTCGTCGACGCGATCGCTCGCGCTCGCACCGACGGGCTTCCCGTCAAGGCCATTGGGTCGGGGCACTCGTTTACAGGTATCGCGGTCGCTCCGGGCGTGCAGCTCGACCTCACCGACCTCGCGGGCATCACGGCGATCGACACTGCGACGAGTCAAGTCACGCTCGCCGCGGGCACCAAACTGCACGCGGCCTCGGCGATGCTGCACGAGCACGGCCTCGCGTTCGAGAACCTCGGCGACATCGACGTGCAGTCGATCTCGGGAGCGCTCAGCACGGGCACGCACGGCACCGGTCGTGCGTTCGGCGGCCTGGCCACGCAGCTTCGCAAGGTGACCCTCGCCACCGCCGACGGTCGACTCCTCTCGATCAGCCCGACCGAGAACGCCGACCTCTGGCCCGCCGCCCGCCTCGGGCTCGGAGCCCTCGGGGTGCTCCTCGACCTCACCGTGCAGGCGGTGCCGTCGTTCGTGTTGGCGGCAGACGAGCATCCTGAACCGCTCGATGACGTGCTCGACAACTGGGTCACGCGCTCGACGCAGGCCGATCACGTCGAGTTCTACTGGTTTCCGCACACGAAGCTCGCGCTCACGCGCAACAACACCCGCTTGCCGGCCGACGCGCCGCGCCAGCCCGTCGGGCCCGTCAAGAGGTGGTTCGACGACGAACTGCTCGGCAACGGCCTCTACGAAGTGCTGTGCCGCATCGGCTCGATCGCGCCCGGCACGATTCCGGCGTTCAACCGGCTCGCGAGCGGGGTCGCCTTCAATCGCGAGCTCGCCGACTACTCGCACCGCGTCTTCGCGACCGAGCGCAAGGTGCGCTTTCGCGAGATGGAGTACTCAGTGCCGCTCGACGCCGTCGCCTCGGTCATGCGCGAGCTCGACCGCGTGATCGAGCAGAACGGCTGGCGCATCTCGTTCCCCATCGAGGTGCGGGCGACGGCCGCCGATGACGTGTGGCTCTCGACCGCGAACGGCCGCGAATCGAGCTACATCGCGGTGCACCGCTATCACCGTGAGGATGCTCGCGACTACTTCGCCGCCGCCGAAGCGATTCTGCGGGCTCATGACGGGCGGCCGCACTGGGGCAAGCTGCACACCCGAACCGCTGAAGATCTGCGGCCGGCGTATGCGCACTTCGACGACTTTCTCGCCGTGCGCGACAGGCTCGACCCCGATCGGGTCTTCACGAACGACTACCTCGATCGCGTGCTCGGCGCGTAGCTGTCGCCGACGTCCACCCGCTCGCCCGCGCCCTCCCGTGGGCTAACCATCATGCACCCATCTCCAAGCCGCACGGTCGGGGCCCGCTCATAGACTGTGCGTGTGGCTGACAAGAACGTCGATGACCTGACGCGCGACGAAGCGCGCGACGAAGTCGAAGCGCTCACGACGCGCATTCTCGAACTGCGCGATGCCTACTACTCGCGCGACACCGTGCTCGACGATGACGCCACCTATGACGCGCTCGTGCGGCGGCTCGAAGCGATCGAGCATCTCTTTCCGGAGCTGCAGAGCCAAGACTCGCCGACGCAGACCGTCGGCGGTCGCGCCGAGACCACGCTCTTCGCACCCGTCGAGCACGCCGAACGCATGCTCAGCCTCGACAACGTGTTTAGCGCCGACGAGTTCGCCAACTGGGCCGCGAAGGTCGAGCGCGATGCCGGCCGACCCGTGCGGTTGTTGTGCGAACTGAAGATTGACGGGTTGGCCCTCAACTTGCGCTACGAGCGTGGGGTGCTCGTGACGGCGGCCACGCGCGGCGACGGACGCGTGGGCGAAGACGTGACGCAGAACGTGCTGCAGGTGGCGGGCATCCCGCAGCGCCTCGCCGGTGACCCCGCCGAGCTGCCCGACCTCGTTGAGGTTCGCGGCGAAGTCTTCATTCCGAAGGTCGCGTTTGATGAGCTCAACGCGCTGCAGCGTGAGGCGGGCGAGCGCGAGTTCGCCAACCCTCGCAATGCCGCGAGTGGCAGCCTGCGCCAAAAGGCCGAGGGCAAGAACGACGAGCAACTCGCCCGTATGCGCGATCGACTGAGTCGGTTGCGGATGCTCGTGCACGGCATCGGCGCCTGGCCGAACCCGCCCGTCTCGGCGCAGAGCGAGGTCTACGGTCTGCTTGAGCGGTGGGGATTGCCCATCAGCACCCACTTCCGCGTGCACGACAACGCGGCCGGTGCGGCTGATTACATCGCCTTCCACGGTGAGCACCGCCACGACGTCGAGCATGAGATTGATGGCGTCGTCGTCAAGGTCGACGAACTCGCTCTGCACGGTGAGCTCGGCGCCACGAGTCGTGCCCCGCGCTGGGCGATTGCGTACAAGTACCCGCCTGAGCAGGTCAACACGAAACTGCTCGACATCGTCGTGAGCGTGGGTCGCACGGGTCGCGCGACGCCCTACGCCGTCATGCAAAAGGTACGCGTGGCCGGCAGCGAGGTGCGCCAAGCCACCCTGCACAATCAAGACGTCGTCAAGGCCAAGGGTGTGCTCATCGGCGACACGATCGTGTTGCGCAAGGCGGGCGACGTCATCCCCGAGGTGCTCGGCCCGGTCGTCGAGCTGCGCGATGGCACCGAGCGCGAGTTCGTCATGCCCACGAACTGCCCCGAGTGCGGCACCCCGCTGCGGCCCGCGAAAGAGGGCGACATTGACCTGCGCTGCCCCAACGCGCGCAGCTGCCCCGCCCAAGTGCGCGGACGCGTCGAGCACATCGGCAGCCGCGGCGCGCTCGACATCGAAGCCCTCGGCGAGGTCTCGGCGGCGGCGCTCACGCAGCCCGATGTGCCGAGCATTCCGCCCCTGCAGACCGAAGCGGGCCTGTTTGCGTTGACGATCGACGACCTCCTGCCGATTGAGGTCGTGGTGACGGATGCCGAAACCGGCTTGCCCAAACTTGAAGCCGATGGCTCCGCCCGTCGTCGCACGCCGTTTCGCCGCAACCCCAGTGCTGCCGAAAAGAAGCAGGGGCTGGATGGCCCGCAACCGAGTTCAGCGGCCCTGACCCTGCTCGACGAACTCGAAAAGGCAAAGTCGAAGCCGCTCTGGCGCCTGCTCGTCTCGCTGAACATCCGCCACGTGGGTCCCGTTGCCGCTCGGGCGCTGGCCGATTGGTTCGGCTCGCTCGAAGCGATTCGCGCGGCGACTCTCGAAGAGCTGTCGGCGGTTGACGGTGTGGGGTCGATCATCGCCGAGGCCCTGCTCGACTGGTTCTCGGTCGACTGGCACGTCGAGATCGTCGACCGGTGGGCGGCGGCGGGGGTGCAGTTCAGCACGCCCGGTCACGCTGGCCCGGGTGCGGCCGCTGCCGCCGGGGGAGTGCTCGCGGGCCTCACGGTCGTTGCAACGGGCAGCCTTGACGGATTCACGCGCGAAGGCGCGCAAGAGGCGATCATCGCGGCGGGCGGTAAGGCGGCGTCGAGTGTGTCGAAGAAGACCGACTTCGTCGCTGCCGGGCCGGGAGCGGGCTCGAAGCTCGCAAAAGCTGAAGAGCTGGGGGTCCGCATCATCGATGCAGCCCAGTTCGCGATTCTCGTCACCGAGGGTCCCGACGCTCTCCCGCCAGCCCCGCCGGCCGGCTAGCCCGCAGCGCACGCGGCCCGCGCCACCAGCCGCCGTCCCGAATCACGCCCCACCCGCCCCGCGCCCCACTCGAACCGTGCCCCAC
>JAAFHT010000158.1 GCA_013297625.1 Actinomycetota bacterium
TCGCGCGGCGCACGGAAGCCCCCTCGCCGGCCCCCGAGGGCGACGACCGCCACACCGACGAGGGCGACCGCGAAGCGGCCGAAGAGGGCGAGTGGGCCGCGTCTCTCGAGACGGCCACGCGCGCCGCCCTGAGCGCCCGCGCGGCGTGAGACCACCACGGCGGCGCGCGAGCCCGGGTTATCGCCCGGGCGGCCCGCCGGTAATCGGCGCGACCATGAAAAAAGATTCTTGACTGTCGTTGCAGTTACCGGCATACTGCCTCTCATGAAGCCGGTCGCGGTCGTGAAGGTCGAAGACGTGATGATTGCTCGGGTAAGGCGGGCGCGCGACGTGCCCGCCAAGCTCTACACGATGCGCCTGGCGTGCGGGTGCGAGGCCCCGAGTCTGCAACGCACGGCGCACCTCGACGCCGAGGGCGCCCGAGTTTACTACCCGCCCGCCCGCATGAAGTGTCCCGAGCACGGTTGGTAGCAGCCCCCGCCCCCGCGCTCGCAAGGGCCCGGGGGCTTGGGGCGTTGGGAGACCCACCATGCGGAAAGTCACACTTCGACAAGGCCCCATTACGGCCATCATTCACGGGGCCGAAGCCCTCTCAGACGCCCTCGACGCACAGGGCCAGAAGGCGCCCGCCTTGTCGATGGCCATCGACAGGGCGGCCCTAGAACTCTCGCTCGCCTCGACGCAGCCGAGCGAGGCCCGAAGCGCCTCGCTCATCGCGACGGGTATGCAGCTCGCAACGGCCGCCCTCGACGCGACGGCGGCGGGCTGGTCGGACGCGTCGACCGATACGGAAGCCCTCTTGCTGGCCTACCGCGTCGCCGGCGACGTGCTTCACGCGACCGACGAAGAGCCCGTAACGGTCGCGCGCACGCTCGCCCGGGCCCCCTACGGGCCCGAAGAGCTCTTTTCTCGGGCGGCGACGCTCGTAGGGCTCATCGCACTGGCCGCTGAAAAAACATCTTGACTGTCGTGGCACTGTCCGTCATAGTCTCTGTATGACGACGACGCGCTTCATCGCCAAGTGCCGCTACTGCAAGGCCCACAGCTCGACGCTGGCCACCAACGTCAACCGGGCCGATGCCCAAATGGGCGAGCTCTTTCGCGACGCGTCGGGCGAGTCGGGCACGTACGGCGGCTTTGCCATCAAGTGCCGCGCTTGCGGCAAGGCCGCGCCGGCGCGCGAGGTCCGCGGCGTGCTCAGGCCGAGCAAGCTCTGTAACGCGAAGTGCCTCGCCTCGCACGGGCCCGTCTGTGAGTGCTCGTGCGGGGGGAAGAATCACGGCGCGTCGTACAGCGCAAAATAATTCTTGACTGTAGTGACGATAGGCCCCAGTATGGGTGTTGTCGGCGGCGCGATGGGCGCCGTCGGGAGGGTGACACGATGATTCGCGATTTCTACAGCCGACTCGTTCTCGAAAGCCAAGCGCGGCACGCCGCTACGAACCGCTCCGTCGAGCGGTATCGATTGCTCGAAATCGAGGGCGAGCGCGACGCGAGTCGCCCGCGCAGCCCCGAAAGCGCGCGCCGCATGGCGGCCGTCAAGGTGCGGTGGAAGCAAGAGCTAGCCGCCGAAGACGCGATTGACGACCGCATGGCGCGCGCCTGGCGCGCGATGGGCCATCGGGCCGCCTAGGCGCCCCCGGGCGCCCGCCAACGCCCCCGAGCTTCGCGCGCCAGCGCGGGCCGGGGGCTCGCGGCGTTAGAGGGGCCGTAGTGGCCCCTCGGAAAGAGCCCATGAGAAGAGCCGTTTCTATCGTTCTCGTTTTCCTGTCATTCGCGTGCGCGTGCGCGGAGCGGGCCCCCGAGCTGCCCCCCGGCAAGACCATGGCCGACGTCACGTTCACTGACGCCGGCGACGTCGTCGTGTCGGGCTACTGCGTCACGTGCTGCGGCGACGATTGGGTGCCGGGCCCCGAGGTTGGTTGCGCCCCCAGCCCGGGCGGGGGCGGCGGTCCCGTGCCGCACCCTTGGTGCCCGCCTCCCGATGTCTATTGCGACGGCCCCTGATTCTAACTTAGCGGCGACCTCCCCCCCGCCTGGCCCCGAGCCGGTCGGGGGCATTGCGCGTCATGAGCACCCAAACTGTTTCACGTGAAACGTACGAACGGATTCGCGCCAAGGTGCGCACCGTCGTGCAAGAGCCCGGGTCGTGCATCATGTGGGGCGGCCGAGAGTGGAGCCCCGAGGCAGAAGGCGTTATCTACGCCCCGAGCGTTCTAGACGGCAAGAAGCCGCACGAGCTCGTGACGGAGTTTAAAGCCGCCGGGCTCATCGTCGAGCCCATGTTCTATCCGAGCGGCAAGTTTTACGGTTTCGTGTTGACCGAACGGAACCCTCCCCCGTGACTCCGGCCAAGCTCGTTCATGAGCTCGAGCTTCGGGGCCGCACGTGGCACGTCGTGGCGCTCTACGTCTCGAGCGTGCCCGGCTTCGAGCCCTTCTATTTCTTCCCCTGCCGAAGCCCGGCGTCGTACCGCGCGGGCCTCGGATACTACGGGCCGCTGGGCAAAAGCCCCTGGCGCTACGTCTCTCGCTCCGGTGCCCGTAAGGCCGCGGGCCGGATGCTTAAGGCCTTCCCTGGCTGGCCGTTTGCATATTTCACCACCCATGCGACGCACCATCACAACCCCGTTCGAGCCTGACATGAAGCTCATCGAAACCACGGCCGGCGAGACCCTTGGCATTTGCATTACGGACGGCAAATGGCTCGACTATCGCGAACGCGTTTGGCTCCGCT
>JAAFHT010000107.1 GCA_013297625.1 Actinomycetota bacterium
CGCGATCGACCGCGTGCGGCGTACCTCGGCGGCGCAGGTTCCGGCGCCGCAGGTTACCGATGTGGCCCCGGGTGCACGCATCGTGCAGCGGTGGCAGCCCGTCGCGCGCGTGGGTCTCTATGTGCCCGGGGGTAAGGCGGTGTATCCCTCGAGCGTGGTGATGAACGTGGTGGCCGCTCAAGTCGCCGGCGTGGGGTCGATTGCCCTCGCGTCACCGCCTCAGGCGGAGTTCGGCGGCTTGGTGCATCCGACGATTTTGGGAGCCGCGAGTCTTCTGGGCGTCGACGAGGTGTATGCGATGGGCGGGGCCGGCGCCATTGCGGCTCTCGCTTACGGCGTCAACGACCTGGGTCTCGAGCCCGTTCAGGTCATCACCGGGCCCGGAAACCTGTTCGTGGCGACCGCGAAGCGTGCCGTGAAGGGTGTCGTGGGCATCGACTCTGAAGCCGGCCCGACCGAGATTCTCATCATTGCCGACGCCGCTGCCCGCGCTGACTACATCGTCGCCGATCTGATCAGCCAGGCCGAGCACGACGAACTTGCCGGAAGCGTTCTCGTCACTGACAACCCCGAACTTGCTGAGGCCGTGCGCGATGCTCTTCCCGCCGCGGTGTCCGCGACCCGTCACAGCGAGCGAGTTGAGACGGCCCTTGATGGCCCGCAGTCGGCGATCGTGCTCGTTGACGACCTCACGCAGGCCGCTCGCTTTAGCAACGCCTACGGCCCCGAGCACCTCGAAGTGCACGTCGCTGATGCACCCGCTCTTCTTGAGTTGCTCGAGAGCGCGGGGGCGATCTTCGTAGGCGACCACACACCCGTGAGCCTCGGCGATTACGTCGCCGGATCGAATCACGTGTTGCCCACGGGTGGCCAGGCACGGTTCGCCTCGGGGCTCGGGGCCTACACCTTCCTCCGGCCGCAGCAGATCATCGAATACAGCCGCGAGGCCCTTGCCGAGGTCGCCGAGCACGTGGGCGCTCTCAGCGACGCCGAGCAGCTGCCCGCGCACGGCGACGCCGTGCGAGCGCGGTTCGTCTAGGCTGGCGGAACCATGCACTGCCCTTTCTGCCGGTATTCCGACAGCCGCGTGATCGACTCTCGAACGAGCGATGACGGGCTCTCGATTCGACGCCGTCGGCAGTGCCCCGAGTGCGGTCGGCGTTTCAGCACCACCGAGACCGCAAGCCTCATGGTCATCAAGCGCAGCGGAGTCGTCGAGCCGTTCTCGCGCGAGAAAATCGTGCTCGGCGTGCGCAAGGCGTGCCAGGGCCGCCCGGTGACCGACGCTGATTTGGCGCAACTGGCCCAAAAGGTCGAAGAGAATCTGCGTGCCACGGGGGCATCGCAGCTCGACGCCAACGACATTGGGTTGGCGATTCTGCCCGAGCTTCGACAGCTCGATGAGGTCGCTTACTTGCGCTTCGCGAGCGTCTACCAAGCTTTCGAAAACCTCGACGACTTCGAGTCGGCGATCGGCCAGCTGCGCGTTGAGCGCGCCCAGGCCGCTTCCGTCTCTGACGCCGACTAGTCGCCACCGTGTACGAGTTCTTCTTTCGCACCGTATTGCGCCGCATTGACCCCGAGCGAGCCCATCACCTCGCGGCCGTCGTCATTCGGGCAATCCCCCCGCTCGGGCTCACGCGGCTCGTGCGCCGATTCACGCGCCCGGACCCGGCTCTCGCGGTCGACGCGCTTGGGCTGCACTTCGAGTCTCCCTTTGGCATGGCCGCGGGGTTCGATAAAGATGCGCGCAGCATCCGGGGCCTGTGGGCGCTTGGATTCGGTCACGTCGAAATCGGAACCGTGACGGCGATCGCGCAAGACGGCAACCCGAAGCCGCGACTGTTTCGTTTGGTTGACGACCGGGCTGTGATCAACCGCATGGGCTTCAACAATGGGGGAGCCGCGGCCGCGGCACAGCGCGTGGCACGGGAGCGTCGTCGTTCGCAGCGCCCGGTGATCGGTGTGAACATCGGCAAGAGTCGCGTTGTGGCGGTTGAGGATGCTGTGGCCGACTATCGCGAGTCGGCCCGTCTACTCGCCCCCGTCGCCGATTACCTCGCCGTGAACGTCAGCTCACCCAACACTCCGGGATTGCGCGGCTTGCAAGACGAGGCCCTTTTGCGCCCCCTGCTGCAGGCGGTACTCGATGAAGCAGGCCAGACGCCCGTGCTCGTCAAGATCGCTCCCGACCTCGACGACAGCGCGATCGACGCGGTCTGCCAACTGGCTGTCGAGCTCGGGCTCGCGGGAATCATCGCCACAAACACCACGATCAGTCGTGATGGCCTGGTGACCGACGCGGCCTCGGTCGACGCCGCGGGCGCCGGTGGACTCAGCGGTGCCCCGCTGCGCGCGCGCTCGCTTGAGGTGCTGCGGAGGGTTCGCGCGTGCGTGCCCAACAACTTCTGCGTTATCGCTGTCGGAGGGATCGACACGGCTGACGACGCAGCCGAGCGACTCGCCGCCGGAGCGAACCTTGTGCAGGGCTACACGGCGTTCTTGTATCGCGGCCCGCTGTGGGCGCGGCAGATCACCCGCGGGCTCGAAGCGCGAGCGGGCTAGGGCCGCTAATCAGGGAACTGGCCGCGCTTCACTTGCGGCTTCGGCAGTCGCAACACGCGCAACTGCAGTGAGCGCATCGCGGCATACCAGCGCACCTTTTCGACCTTGTCGGCACCGAACTTCTTGGTCAGTTTGCGGCGCACAATGAAGCCCAACAGCGTTGAGTCGAGCACGGCCACGAGGAAGAAGGCCCAGAGCGCGAGAATCGAGATGGTCTGCGCTTCAACCGAGGGAATGAACGTCAAGATAATGACGACGAACATCACCGGAATGAGGAACTCACCGATATTGATACGGGCATCGACGTAGTCGCGAACCCACTTCTTCTGGGGGCCTCGGTCGCGCTGCGGAAGGTACTTTTCTTCGCCATTCGCCATACCGATGCGGGCACGCTCACGCGCAGCATTCATCTTCTCGCGGTGCTCTTTCGCCGCTTGCTTGCGGTCGTTCGGCACGAGCGGGCGCTTGCGCGCCGCCTCGCGTTCTTTGCGCGTCGGCGTCGCGCGGCCCTTACCGGCCGCGATTGCGTCGGCCGTGGCGACGGCTTCGGCCGTTGCCTGTTCGGCGGCGCTGGGAGTGGTGTTGGCGTTGTCGCGGGCGGCCACGGCGGCACATCCTTCCATTGATGCAGAGGCTTAAGATTACCGGCATGACACCCCCAGAACGCCCCGCCGCCTCAACCCTGCAGGCCGACACCCTCGAGGCACTGCGCGCAAGCGTGCAGACGGGCCTGCCGCGAGCTATCGCCGAGCTCAGCGACCTCGTGCGCATCCCCTCGGTGTCGTGGGATGGCTTCGACGCCGCCCACGTGCAGGCCTCGGCAGAGCTCACGGCTGAGCTCTTGCGTGAACTGGGGGTTTTTGACACGGTCATGGTCGACCGGGCTCCCGGCCCCGACGGAGTTCTTGGCCAGCCCGCGGTGCTCGCACGGCGTGCACCCGTTGCCGGGCATCCCACCGTCTTGCTTTATGCGCACCACGACGTGCAGCCCCCCGGTGCCGACAGCGACTGGACCTCGCCGCCCTTCGAACCAACCCTGCGCGGCGACCGCCTCTACGCCCGCGGAGTGGCCGACGACAAGGCGGGCGTCATGGCCCATGTCGCTGCCATCCGCGCTCTCGTCGACACCGCCGGGCCACCGCAGGTTGGCCTCGTGGTCTTTATCGAGGGTGAAGAAGAGTTCGGCTCGCGCTCGTTTGGCGCGCTTCTTGAGCGGCACCGCGAGCTCTTGGCGGCTGACGTCATCGTCGTCGCTGACTCTGACAACTGGACGGTCGACACTCCGTCACTCACGGTGGGCCTCCGCGGCAACGCCACGTTCAGCTTGACCGTGTCCACGCTCGAACACGCCTCGCACTCGGGCATGTACGGGGGAGCGGTTCCGGATGCGATGCTCGCGACCATCGCGCTTCTTGCCACCCTGCACGACGCCGAAGGGTCAGTCGCGGTTGCAGGACTGCGCTCGCACGACCAAGAGGTGCCGAGCATCCCCGAGCAGCGCCTCCGCGACGAAGCAGGACTCCTCGAGGGCGTCACGCCTATCGGCCGCGGCGAGCTGTTGCACCGCTTGTGGTCGCAGCCATCGATCACTGTCACGGGCATCGACGCTCCGAGCGTGCAGAATGCGTCGAACACGCTCGCTCCGTCGATCACCGTCAAGATCAGCGCTCGAGTGGCCCCTGGGCAGTCGGCGGCTGAGGCCTTTGCCGCGGTCGAGAAGCATCTTCGGGCCCATGCTCCCTTTGGGGCCCACCTTGCGTTTGGCTCGATCGACCTCGGTGAGCCTTTTCTGGTCGACTCGAGTGGGTGGGCCGTCGACGAAGCCCTTGCGGCCATGACCGATGCCTGGCAGGCCGAGCCCGTTCTCGCCGGAGTCGGTGGCTCGATTCCGTTCATCGCGCAGTTGGCAGAGAGCTTTCCTGACGCCCAGGTTTTGGTGACCGGGGTTGAAGACCCGCACACGCGGGCGCACAGCCCCGACGAGTCGTTGCACCTCGGAGTGTTTCGCCGGGCAATTCTCACCGAAGCCGTGCTTCTCACGCGCATTCAGCAGCACCGCGTACACTGACGACAGACATCGATTCACGCGAGGAGTCACCATGACCGACACCGCACTGACCACACCGAGCATTGACACGGCCCACGGCGTGAGCCTCACCGAGGCCGCGGCCACCAAGGTGCGCTCGTTGCTCGAACAAGAGGGCCGCGACGACCTTCGTTTGCGCCTTGCCGTGCAACCCGGCGGTTGTTCGGGCCTGATCTACCAGCTCTACTTTGACGAGCGCATGCTCGACGGCGACGCCGTCAACGATTTCGACGGTGTCGAGGTCGTCGTCGACAAGATGAGCGTGCCCTACCTTGACGGTGCGTCGATTGACTTCGAAGACACCATTCAGAAGCAGGGCTTCACGATCGACAACCCCAACGCGGGCGGCAGCTGCGCGTGCGGAGATAGCTTCCACTAGCCGCCGCACTCGTCGCCACGACGCTGAGAGGGGCTCGCCATACGGCGGGCCCCTCCGTCGTCTGCCAACAGGCTTCATTGAGCGAGGATGCCTCGCGAGAATCAAGCTGATTACCGGTGCTTTCGGAGCGTCGCGAGGCGGTCGGCGCCTCGACGGTGACGTAGACTGACGATGTCCCCGCCACCCGCCACGAGAGGTCTCCGGTGCGTTCCAACCGACGTCTTCGATTGACGGCGATCCCGCTCGCCCTCGTCTCCACGGTCGCCCTCGCAGGCTGCACCACACAGATGCAGCTCGGCTGGTTGCCAACCGAACCCGGCACGACCAACCAAGTTGACCGCGTCATCGGCCTGTGGGTGACGTCGTGGATCGTGTTGCTCGTCGTGGGCGTCATCACGTGGGGCCTCATCATCTGGGCGGCCATTGTCTACCGTCGCCGCAAGGGCCAAACGGGCCTGCCGGCTCAGTTGCGCTACAACAACCCGATCGAGGTTTTCTACACGATCGTTCCGTTGATTCTTGTTCTGGGCTTCTTCGCTTTCACTGCCCGCGATCAGACCGAGATTGAAGCGCCTCTCGCCGAGCCAGATACGGTCATCGAGGTCTATGGCAAGCGCTGGGCCTGGGACTTCAACTACATCACCGACGATGTCTACTACGCCGGAATCCAGGCGCAAGAGACCGGCCCGAACAACACGATCGACCCGGAAAGCCTGCCGACGCTGTACTTGCCGGTCGGTGACAAGGTCGAGATTCGCATCGAGTCGCGTGACGTTATCCACTCGTTCTGGATCGTCGACTTCTTGTACAAGAAAGACATGATTCCGGGCGACAACGAGACCAACTACTGGTACTTCATCCCCGAAAAAGAGGGAACGTACGCGGGCAAGTGCGCTGAGCTGTGTGGCGAGTACCACTCGCTCATGCTCTTCAACGTCGAGGTCGTTTCGCAAGAAGAGTTCGACGCTCAAATGCAGGCCCTGCGCGACGCCGGCAACGTGGGGCGTCTCGGCCCCGAGTTCAACACGAACACGAACCTGCCGGGCACCACCGGCGTAACCGAAGAGGAGTAAGCGGCTCATGACCACGACCGCACCTCGTCCCAGCGTGTCAGGCCCCGCGCCCGAGCACGTTTCGCCCAC
>JAAFHT010000149.1 GCA_013297625.1 Actinomycetota bacterium
TTCTTGTGTGCGCCCAACAACCCGACCGGAACCCCCCTCGGCCTCGACACCATCGCGGCGGTCTACGAAGCGAGTCGCGGCATCGTCATGGTCGACGAGGCGTACGCCGAATTCATGCCGCCTGGCCAGCCCGACGCGCTGAGCCTCTTGCCAGGTCGCGAGCGACTCGTCGTGTCGCGCACGATGAGCAAGGCCTTCGCGTTCGCGGGCGCTCGACTCGGCTACCTCGCGGCTGATCCGGCAGTGATCGATGCCCTCCGTCTGGTGCGCCTGCCCTACCACCTGTCTGCGCTCACCCAAGCGGCGGCCGTTGCGGCCCTCGAACACGCTCCCACGATGCTGCGCACAGTCGGGGCGATTCGCGAGCAGCGTGATCGACTGCTGGTCGAGCTTGTCGCTTTGGGCTACGCCCCGCATGACAGTTGGGCCAACTTCGTGCTCTTCGGGGGTGTGTCGAACCCTCAGCGCACGTTCGAGCAATTGCTCGACCACGACATTCTCATTCGCGACGTCGGGCTCGCGAATCACTTGCGGGTGACAGCGGGCACCCCGGCAGAGACCACAGAGTTCCTTGAGGTGCTCGCTAGACTAGATCGGTGAGTAACCCCCGCATTGCCGAACTTCGGCGTGAGACCAGCGAGTCGTCGATCGAGCTGCGCCTCGACCTCGACGGTTCAGGCCGCTCGTCGATCTCGACCTCCGTGCCGTTCTTCGATCACATGCTCACGGCGTTCGCCAAGCACGCGCTCGTCGATCTCGACGTGACGGCCACGGGCGATACCCACATCGACGTGCACCACACCGTCGAAGACACGGGAATCGTGCTGGGCACGGCGATCGCTCAGGCGTTGGGCGACAAGGCTGGCATTGCCCGTTTCGGTGATGCCCTTGTTCCCCTCGACGAGGCCCTCGCGCAAGCGGTCGTCGACGTGAGCGGCCGCCCCTACCTCGTGCACACGGGCGAGCCTGCGGGCTTTGAGCACCACTTGATTGGCGGGCACTTCACGGGCTCGATGGTGCGCCACGTCTTCGAGGCCATCACGATGCACGCGGGCCTCACGGTGCACCTCACCGTTCTCGCCGGCCGCGACCCCCACCACATTGCCGAAGCGGAGTTCAAGGCCTTCGCGCGCGCATTCCGCGCGGCCGTGCAGCCCGACGCGCGCGTGCAGGGTGTGCCGTCGACGAAGGGCGCCCTCTGAGCGTGAAGGCTCCCCTCGTGGTCGTGCTCGACTACGGCTCGGGCAATGTGCACTCGGCGGCGAAGGCCGTCGAGGCTGCCGGCGCGCGCGTCGAACTCACGGCTGATCGCGATCGGGTGATGGCCGCTGATGGTCTCTTGGTTCCGGGCGTCGGTGCCTTCAACGCGGTGATGGATGCCCTGCGCTCGGTGCGCGGCGACGAACTCATCGATCGTCGGCTCGCCGGCGGCCGGCCGGTGCTCGGCATCTGCGTGGGTCAGCAAGTCATGTTCGAGCGTGGAGACGAGCGCGGAGTTGTGACCGAGGGGCTCGGGCAGTGGCCCGGCACGGTGTCTGCTCTCTCGGCTCCGACGGTTCCCCACATGGGCTGGAACACGGTCGAGGCGCCGGAAGGATCACGGCTCTTCGAGGGCCTGCACGATGAGCGCTTCTACTTCGTGCACTCGTACGCGGCACACGAGTGGAGCCTCGACCCGCACCCGGCCATCCCGACACCGCTTGTGACGTGGGCAGAGCACGGCGAGCGCTTCATTGCGGCCGTTGAAAACGGCCCGCTGACGGCAACGCAATTTCACCCCGAAAAGTCGGGGCAAGCGGGCTTGCGCCTGCTGGGCAATTGGCTTCACGGCCTCTAAACACGCGCTGAGAGCCCATGGTCGGCGCGCAGGATACGATTGCGTGTTTGGCCGCGCCGGCGCGTACGTCGACCCCCTGACCACCATAGAAAGCCAGTGATGAGCGAGTTCTCGAGTATCCCCGCCCTGACCCTTCTTCCGGCGGTCGATGTCGCCGGTGGCAAGGCGGTGCGCCTGACGCAAGGCGAGGCAGGGTCAGAGACGAGTTACGGCGACCCGATCGATGCAGCCCACGAGTGGGCCGATCAGGGAGCCGAGTGGATCCACCTCGTCGACCTTGACGCGGCCTTCGGCCGGGGGAGCAACCGCTCGATCATCAAGAAGGTCGTCAAGACCACGCCCAAGAACGTCAACATTGAGCTCTCGGGGGGCATCCGTGACGATGCCACGCTCGAGGCTGCGCTCGCGACGGGCGCCAAGCGCATCAACCTCGGAACCGCGGCGCTCGAGAACCCCGAGTGGGCCGCACACGTGATCGCCGAATACGGCGAGGCGATTGCCGTAGGCCTCGACGTGCGCGGCACGACTCTCGCCGCGCGTGGCTGGACAGAAGACGGCGGAGACCTGTGGGCCGTGCTCGAGAGGCTCGAGTCGGCGGGGTGCGCGCGCTACGTCGTGACCGATGTCACGAAAGACGGCACGCTCAAGGGCCCCAATCTCGAACTGCTGCGCTCGGTCATGGAGCGCACGCACCGCCCGGTCATCGCTTCGGGTGGCGTGGCAAGCCTCGACGACATCGCCGCACTGCGCGAACTCGTTCCCCTGGGTCTCGAGGGCGCGATCGTCGGCAAGGCGCTGTACGCCGGCGCCTTCACGCTTCCTGAAGCCCTGGATGTCGCTGGACGCTGATTCGGCCGGCCAGCCCTGGCAGGGCCGGCAATTCGAGCCCAACCCGAGCGCGGCCGATGACGGCTCTGCTCCTGAGGCGTACCTCGCGGCGGTCGCACGACTGCGCGCGGGCGAGGGCACGTTTACTGAGCTCGTCGACGTCGTGCGCACGTGTCGCTTTCTCATTCCGCTCGTCGCGGTCGCGGGTGAAACGGGCCTGACCGACGACGGCCACGTGATCGACAAGACTCAGGAGCTCTCGATCATTACGGTCGCTGGTCCCGATGGCCGAGCCGTGCTGCCCGTCTTCTCATCCGTCGACGCCATGCGTCGGTGGCGACCGGATGCTCGCCCCGTGCCCACCGACGCGGTGCGCGTCGCCCTTGCCGCGGCCTCAGAGCACACCGACCGGGTGGTGATCGACGCGCGCTCGCCCGAAACGCTCGCGGTACTGCCGCGCCCCGCC
>JAAFHT010000039.1 GCA_013297625.1 Actinomycetota bacterium
TTCGCCGTGGCGATGTCACTCATCGTTCGGGCGACGGGTGGGCTCGAGATCGCCGTGCTGATTCACACCCTCAACAACATCTTGCTCTTGATTCCGGCCGTCGTGGTGAGCTCGCTCGAAGAGTCGCTCAATCGCGACGTCGGCGCGGCCGGCCCCTTCGCTCTCGTACCCATGGTCGTGATCACGATCATCACGCTCATCGTGCTGCGCTGGGCGCCACGGCGGGGAGTGGTCGCGAGTGCGCCGGTGCCGCCGCGCCGGCTACCGAAAGTCGCGGCTCGGCATCGTGACGCGCAAGGGCAACGACTCGACCCGGTCGGCGACGATGTTGACGACACCCTCGGGTGAGCGCTCGAGCGTGCCGCGGATGATGAGCGCGCGGCTCTCGCGCACCGTGCGGCGGTAGCGGCCCCACAGCCCGACCGAACAGATGACATTGACGAGACCCGTCTCGTCTTCGAGGTTCAAAAACGTGATGCCACTCGCGGTCGCGGGTCGCTGACGGTGGGTGACGACACCCGCCACTTCGACGCGGCGCCCCGGCTCGGCGCTGCGCAGCTCGCGCGCGCTCAGCACGCCGCGCTCGCGCAACAGCCCGCGCACGAAACGCACGGGGTGGTCACCGGGCGCGATACCCGTCGACACGAGGTTGGCAACCATGAGTTCGTGCGCGTCGAGGTCGGTGAACAGCGGCGGCTGCACGGCCGTGACCACTCCGGGCAGATACTCGGGCCGAGCCTGCGCCGCGGCACCCGCCGCCCACAACGCCTCGCGCCGCGACATGCCGAGCACGTCGAAAGCGCCGGCGGTGGCGAGCGCCTCAACCTGGGCGGCCGTGAGTCCGGTGCGGTAGACGAGTTCGGTCAGGTCGCGGTACGGGCCACCCCGCTCCCGCTCAGCGACGATGCGCTGGGCCGTCGGCCGTCCGATCCCCGTGACCTCGGCAAGCCCCAACCGCACCGCGAGGTCACCGTCGCGGCGGTGCAGCGCGCAGTCGGCGAGGTCGCCATTCGTCGACGCGGGCTCGAACTCGGGCACGGGCGGCTGCTGGCGGTGGATGCACGACTCGAGCCCCGTGGGCGACGCGCGGCGGGCATCCGTCGCAACGGGCTCGTGCGCTGACGCAACGACGAGATCGATGCGCTCGAGTCCGGCCTCGACTCCCGACCGAAGGATGCACGGGGTGCGCACCTCGACCCCGTGCCGTTCGGCGTCGGCCGTGAGCGAGGCGGGCGAGTAGAAGCCCATCGGCTGGGCGCGCAACAGTGAGGCGAGAAAGATGCCGGGGTAGTGCAGCTTGATGTACGAACTCGCGTAGACGAGCAACGCGAAGCTGATCGAGTGGCTCTCGGCGAAGCCGAAGTTGGCGAATGCCTGAATGCGGCCGTAGATCTCGTCGGCGAGTTGGCCCGTGATGCCGTTGCCCGCCATGCCGGCGTAGAGCGTCTCGCGCAGCGACTCGATGCGCTCGAGGCCGCGCTTGCTGCCCATGGCACGCCGCAACAGGTCGGCGTCGTCGCCCGTGCAGCCGCCGACCGCCATGGCCACCTGCATGAGCTGCTCTTGAAAGATCGGGATGCCGAGCGTGCGTTCGAGCGGCTCGACGAGTTTGGGGTGGTCGTAGGTGATGGGCTCGCGGCCGAGCTTGCGCCGCACGAAGGGATGCACGGCGCCGCCCTGAATCGGCCCGGGTCGCACGAGCGCGATTTGCACGACGAGGTCGTAGAACTTTCTCGGCTGCAGTCGCGGCAACAAGCCCATCTGGGCGCGACTCTCGACCTGAAAGACGCCGATCGAGTCGGCGCGGCACAGCATGTCGTAGGTCGCTTGCTCTTCTTTCGGGAGGGTCGCGAGCTCCCACCGCTCGCCGAGATGCTCATCGATCAAGTCGAACGAATACTGCAGGGCCGCGAGCATGCCGAGGCCGAGCAGGTCGAACTTGACGAGGCCCATCCAGGCGCAGTCGTCTTTGTCCCACTGCAGCACCGTCCGGTTCTCCATGCGGGCGTGCTCGATGGGCACGATCTCACCGACGGGCCGATCGGTCAGCACCATGCCACCCGAGTGGATGCCCAGATGCCGCGGGTAGGTGAGCACTTGCTGCGCGAGGTCGACGACGGGTTCGGGAATGTCGTGGTCGTCGCTCGAGAGCACGGCGCCCCAGCGTTCCACTTGGCGCGACCAGGCATCTTGCTGACCCGTCGAGTAGCCGAGGGCTCGAGCCATGTCGCGCACGGCGTTCTTGGGCCGGTACGAGATCACGTTGGCGACCTGGGCGGCGTTGCGGCGGCCGTACTTCTCGAACACGTACTGAATGACCTCTTCGCGCCGATCAGAGTCGAAGTCGACGTCGATGTCGGGTTCTTCATCGCGCAGGGCCGAGAGAAAACGCTCGAAGGGCAGCTTGTAGCCGATCGAGTCGACCGCCGTGATGTCGAGCAAGTAACACACGGCCGAGTTGGCGGCCGAGCCGCGGCCCTGGCAGAGGATGCCGCGGCCGCGGGCGTACTGCACGATGTCGTGCACGATGAGGAAGTAGCCAGGAAAATCTTTGGCCTCGATGACGTCGAGCTCGCGCGCGATGCGGGCGCGGTCGGCCTCGCTAGCCTCGGGGTACTTGCGCGGCACGGCCGCCCACACGAGCTCGCGCAGCCAGCTCATGGGCGTGTGGCCTTCTGGGACCTCCTGCTTTGGCAGGTTCGGCTTGGCCTGTCTGAGTGAGAAGCCGAGCTCGGTCGCGAGCGCGACACTGTGCGCCACTGCCCCGGGGTAGCGCACGAACAGCCGCTGCATCTCAGCACCGCTGCGCAAGTGCGAGGTGCCGGCCGCCGGCAGCCAGCCCTGCATGTCGTCAAGACTGCGGCGCCCGCGCAGGGCGGCGAACGCGGTCGCGAGCGGGTACCGCGCCGGAGCCGCGTAGTGCACGGCGCCCGTCGCAACAATCGGCAGCCCGCGCTCCGCGGCGAGAGCCGCGAGCACATCGTTGTGCACGGTGTCGAGCGGGCGGCCGTGATCGAAGAGCTCGACGGTGACATTGGATGCTCCGAACCGGCCGACGAGAGCGTCGAGCTCGGCGCCCGCGGCGGCGATGTGGGCGCGCGTCGGCCGCGCGCGGGCGACGCCATCCGCTGCCGCACCATCGGGGCCGCGCCGCGTGGGGTCGCGCCCCTCAAGCGCCGACCGCGCAGCACCCTTGCGACACCCCGTGAGGATCATCCAGTGGTCGCCGCTCGTCGCGTCGCCGCCACGACCCGCGTGCTCGGCGAGCACGTCGAGATCGTAGACCGGGCGGCCCTTCTCGGCGCCCGCGAGTTGCGCGTCGGTGATGGCCGCGGCGAGCCGGTGGTATCCGACCTGCCCGCGCGCGAGCACGAGCAAGTGGGTGCCCTCGGGGTCGGGCACACCCTGCTGCGGACCCGTGAGGTCGAGCGAGAGTTCGGCGCCGAAGACCGTCGTGATGCCATAGGGCTCGGCCGCCTCGGCCATACGCACGACGCCGTAGAAGCCGTCGTGGTCGGTCATCGCGAGGCCCGTCAGCCCCAAGCGCGCGGCTTCTTCGAGCAGCTCTTCGGGGCTCGACGCGCCGTCGAGAAAGCTGAAGCTCGAGTGCGCGTGCAGCTCGGCGTAGGGCACGACCGTCGCGGGGTCGGGTTGCTCAATACCCGCGGCCCGGTAGGGCGCGCGCTTCTGCGACCACGCGGGGGAGTCGCCCGCGTCACCGCCGAGCGGCGGGCTCGACCCCGGCCGCTTGCCCTCGCGCAGACTGCGCTCGAACTCACTCCACGGAATCGGCGGGTTGTGCCAGCCAGCCATCAGCGCCGCCCTGCAAGGGATGCGGACTCAGTCATAGCGCGCCTCGGCCCACCACGACGCGCCCTCGAGCACGAGCAACCACGCCACGCCCGCCGCGTCGACCACTTGCAACCGATGCAGTCGCCGCCGATGGATGCTCCACCACTGCTCATCGAGCGGCCACGGCCCCGCCCACGAGGTCACGGGCCGCGTTGTTCCGCCCGCGGCGGGAGCAAACCCCGCGGGGGCAGCGGAGAGCCGCATCCGGTCATCAATGCCCACGGCGGCACCCTGAGCGTCGACGACCGTCACCGCATGCCGTGACGGGAATACGGTCGCGGGTGCGGGCTGTGGCAAGGCGCCGGGCCAGGGTCGTTCGACGGGTCGAGTGATCACGGCACGGTCACCCCAGGGCACGAGCACCGAGCGCTCGGCGAGCGTGCGGCCGCCCGAGCGTTGGGCCGTCAGCACGGCGTCGTGACCCAGCAAGCTCTGCACGCGCGAGAGGGCGTGATGCACGCGCTCATCGGGAGGGCCGCCCCACAGCCCTGGCTCGTGGTGCGCGAGGTCGTCAACGCTCTCGGGCACGATGCGCACGCGGGTGATAGCCGAGCGCAGCCCCGGCCCACGATCGGCATCGGCGCGGGTGCCCGCCGTGCGCGTCTCGCCGCTGAGCTGCCAGCGCACGCGGTCGACGATCTCGCTCGCGCGAAACGACCGCGGGTGTAGCCAGGCGCGCTCGGTCTCGGTGCCGTGCTCGTCGCGAAACCCGATGCGAATGGCCGTCGCCACGAGCAGCCGACTCGTGAGGGCCTCGACGAGCTCGTCAGCGAGTTGCCGTACGGCAAAGGCGAGCTGGTCGACCCGGTCGAGCGGCGGCTCAAGTTCCAGAACGCGTTCGAGGTCGGGTGGGGGAGTGCGGGGCACGAGAGGTGTGGCGTCGGCAGCCCCCGCGAGCGCGTGCCGGTGTGCCCCGGCCGCGCCGAAGCGGTCGCGCACGGCCTCGGCGGGCAGCGCGGCAAAGTCGCCGAGCGTGCGCACTCCGAGCCGCCCGAGCAGCGTCGCGAGGTCGGGGTCGCCGAGCGTCGTCACCGAAAACGGAGCGAGAAAGGGGCCGGATGCCCCGCTCGGCACAATCTGCACCGACTGCTCGGCAGCCACCGTGCGCGCCGCAAGTTCGGCCGCAAAGGGCCCGTCGGCAATGCCGATGCGCGTGTCGACCACGTCGTCGGCGCGGACGGCACCGCGCAGGGCGAGCGCGGCGGCTCTCTCGCCGCCGTAGTACCGCGCGGGCCCGCGCGCCGCGAGCGCCAGCAGCCCGGGTCGCACAACCTGCACGCCCGCGACGAGCCCTTCGACGATGTCGATGATCGGCGCGAACAGCCGGTGGTCGCGCCCCTCGTCGAACGGCACGACAACGAGCGAGGTGCACAGCGACTGTGCTTCGCGCCGCCGCTGACCCGCCCGCACGCCCTCCGCGCGGGCCACAGGTGAGCACGCCATCACGCGGTTCGCCGCCATGACGGCGATGGGCGCCCCCGCGACCGCGAGCCCTTCGCGCACGGCCGCGATGACGGGCCAGTCAGGCACCCACAGCACGAGCGTGCGCTGCATCAGCCGACCCGCCTGAGCGCGGTGACGGCCGCATCGCGATCGAGACGACGGATGCCCAACTCGGCATCGGGCATCATCACACGCCTGCTGCGGGGCCGGCCGCCGCGCTTCGAGCTCACGGTGATCGTCACCTCGCGCTCGCTCAAATAGCCATGGCCGTCGCCGAGGCCCGACCAGTGGCTCTCGGTCAGGCTGATCATGGCTTCGGCCTGGGGCCACGGCCCGAGCACGAGCAGGGTCGAGCCGCGTTCGCGCAGCCGACCGGCGAGCTTGGAGATGGCGCCATCGCTCGCCGCTCGCCCGGGGCGCACGACGACAATGCCGAGCGCATCCGCAATCGCGGCCGTGACCGTCAGCCACGCATCGCCCGGGTGCGGAACCAGCACGAGCCGATCGAGGTCGATACCCATGGCCTCGGCGGCCTCGACGCCGAACTCGGGCATGCCCACAACGCCGCACCACGAGCCCGCTTGCGATGGCCCGGCGAGCAACGCCATGACGAGGGCGCTCGAAGGGCTCAGCGCGTAGGTCGCGCCCTCACGGAGCCCGCCGTCGGGCAACAGGTCAGCAAGTGCTTCGTGCGTGGGCATGAGCCGCGAGTCGAGCCGTGTGCGCTGCAGCGCGTCGATGCGCGCCTGCAACGCCTGCACGGTCTCGATCGCCTCGATGCGCTCCGCACCCGTGCGCCCCTGCCCGTCGCGCGCACCCGCGTCGACAGCAAGGTCGACAACGGGGGAGAGCGCAAGTGCGGGCATCTCTCCATGATCGAACATACGTTCGAATATGGCAACCTGCACCGACATTCATTCGGCGTGTCGCGAAAACTCTCAGGCGAGCTCGGCAACCCTGCGCCGCAAGAACGCCGCGCCCGCGACATCGTGAATCAGGTCGCCCTCGACCACGATGTCGTAGGGGCGCTCGAGCATGCCGTCTCCGGGCCGCACATCGACGTGCGCCACGGGGATGCCCCGTGCATGCACCGCGTCGGCCATCAAATAGTCCGAGCGCGAGTCGCCCATCGACCACCAGCGCTCGGCCGAGACACCGCGTGCCGCAAACCAGTCGAGAGCTCGGTGAGCCCCAAGGTCTTTGTCGAGCAGCACCGCTTCAACGTCGATGGAGATGATTGTTGGATCGATGCGAAACGCCGGGCCCACGGCGAGTTCGGTCATGAGGCGCGCGATCTCATCGACGCAGCGTTTCTGCGCCTCAGCGAACACGGGTGAGGGCACGTCGATGTGCTGCTCGAGAGAAATCATGACGCGCTTGCCCTCGTCGACGAACATCGTGTCGGCGTAGTGCTCGCGCGCGAGTGACTCGACGGCGACGCGCAGGGCATCCGGCACGGCGACCTGCGCGTCGATCTCGAGCTCGCCGAGCCCCTGCGGGGTAACCGGCGCCCACGCGCCGCCTTTCTCGAAGACGCCGAAGACGTGACTGTGAGCATCCAGCCCTCCCGCCACGAGGGGCGCGACGACGTGCTCGCGCATGAAGTCATCGCTGCGTCCGGTGATGAACGCGATCGGGATGCCCGCCGAGGCCATCGTGAGCAGGTCGCTCACGATCGAGTCGATCGCGATGCGGCGCTCGATCGGGCTCGCGATGGGGCCGTCGACGTCGAGCAACAGGCCGAAGGGGGCAGGGGTAGTCATGATGCTCCTCTAGAAGACGCGGTCGGTGTCGACGCCGCAGTGCCGCAGCACTTCGGCCGAAAAACTCGCGGTGCCGATCGCGAGCACGGTGGTCGCACTGCGCAACAGCGCGGGCAACTCAGCAGCGGTAGCCCATTCGCCGGGCCACTCGTCGCGTTCGGGGTAATGCAAGTGCACGCGTTCAAGAGCGACGAACACGACCCGACCGCTCAATCCCGCCGCGACCGCACGAAACCCCGCGAGGTCTTTTTCGCGCGGCACCGACACGAGGGTGAGGGCGGGTGCCGCGCCCGTGATGCGCTCGACGTGCGCGAGCGCGTTCTGAAACCCCTCACGACTGACGGCCGAATCGACGAAGACGGTCGAGGCGCCAAGAGTGTGCCGCGACAGTCGGCCCGGATAGTTCACGCGAGCGGCGGCCGCCCGCACGTGCTCGGGCGTCGCATCCAGTCGTCCGAGCTCAGCGAGCATCCGTCGGGCGGCGATCATGCCGTGGGCCGCGTTCATGCCGCCGAGTCCTTCGGCGACGACGCCTGCATACGGTTCACGCGCGATGGCGTCGACGCGCATGCCACCAGCACCGATCGTCGCTAGCTGATGACGGATGACCGCCTCGGCCTCGTCGCTTTGCGCCAGATAGCTCACGAACCGGGCGCCGGTTCGTGCGGCCCCCACTTTGTCGTCGGTAATGGCCGCGATCGTCGGCCCCAGCAGGTCGGTGTGCTCGAGAAAGACCTGCGCCATCGACAAGCCCGTGAGCCCGACGCGGCCGAGGTCATCGCGCCGGCCACCGATGCCCGCCTCGAGCACGAGTGCCTCACAGCCTTCGGCGTCGAAATGGGCGAGCCCCGCCGCGAGAAAGAAACCGCTCGGCCCGATGTAGCCCTCGGTCGGCTCGGGCAGCGTGCGCAGCGCGGCGTCGACGCGCTCGAGCAGCGCCGCATACTCGTCGATCGGCAGAACCGCACCATTCACGCGCACACGGTCGCGATTGCTCACGAGCCCCGGGCTAAAGACCGTGCCGACCCGCAGTCCGGTCTGGGCGAGTAGCGCCGAGGCATAGGCGACGGTCGTGCCTTTACCTTTCGACCCGACAACCCCCAGCGCGGGGGCGGGATGCTCGAGGTCAACCCCGAGCGCCGCCGCGAGCATCCCGAACCGACGCGGGTCGGCACGCTGCCCGGGCAACCGCGCGTTCCACTCCCGAAACGCCGTGCGGGATTCGAGGGCGTCGAGTTCGATGGCCCCCGAGTCAGCCGCTGGGGGCACAATGGCGTCATGACTCGTCACTCGACCATCACCCGCCACTGGAACGCCCGTGCCATCGTCTTCCTCGTTCTCGCGATCGCGGGCCTCGTCGGCACCTGGACCTACAACGTGTTTGCCATCGTCGAGCGCCGCGACTTCTTCGGCGACTGGTTTGGCAGTGGCCCGGCCGTGGGTTCGCTCACGATGGACCTGCTCATCATGGCAGTCGCCGCGAGCGTGCTCATGGTCATCGAGGGGCGCCGGCTGGGCATGAAGAACGTGTGGGCGTACATCGTTTTCGCGGGGCTCACGGCAATCGCGTTCACGTTCCCGCTTTTCCTTGCCAACCGCGAGCGCCGCCTGCAGCAGCTCGCGAGTGAGCAGCACGTTACGACGACGGCGATGTAGCGAGCCGCTCGACCTCGATCTGCACGATGCGGCGACGCTCAACGCCGCGAACGGTGAGCCGGGCGTCTGCTGTCTCGACGGTGTCGCCGTCGATAGGCATGCGCCCCAGTCGATCAATGACATAGCCAGCGATCGTCTCGAACGGCCCATCGTCGACGACGAAGCCTGTACGGTCGGCGAACTCTTCGATCGTGAGCGAGCCGAGCACCAATTGAGCGGAACCGGCGGCGTTGTGGTCATCGTGCGCGTCGTCGTCGTATTCGTCGTAGACCTCACCGATGAGCTCTTCGACGATGTCTTCGAGCGTAACGATGCCGTCAACGCCGCCGTACTCATCGACGACAAGAGCGATGTGGTCACCCTCGCGACGCATGAGCGTGAGGGTCGGCAGAATGCGGGCGGTTGCCGGGAGGCCCGCCAGGGGTCGTTCGATGCTCGCAAGGTCGGTACCCTCGGGGGCCCACGCAAGGTCGCGCACGTGCACAAAGGTCGTGATCTCGTCGACGCCGCTGTGGAGCACGGGGTACCGCGAATACGGCTGCTCTCGAGCCCACTGCCGCGCCTCGTCAAGGGTGAGGTCACCACGAATAGCGACCATGTCGGCGCGATGGCGCATGACTTCAGCGAGGGTGCGGTCAGCAGCATGGAGCACGTCGCCGACGATCTCGCGCTCTTCATCGCCGAGCCCGTCGTGGGCGTCAACGAGCTCGCGCAACTCGTCATCGCTCATGTGTTCTGCCCGCTTGTGGGGGTCACCGCCAAAGAGGCGAACGATGAGGTTGCTTGAGGCAGCGAGAAGCCACACGAGCGGCTTGACCGCTACCGCGAAGCCCGCGAGAACGGGGGTCACGACGAGCGCGAACGACTCGGCACGCTGCAATGCAAGGCGCTTGGGGGCCAGTTCGCCAAACACGAGCGAGGCGTACGCCACGATGAGCGTCATCGTCACGATCGCGATGGCGGCCGCCACGGGCTCGGCGATCCCAGCGTCAACGAGCGTGGGAGTGAGAAAGGGCGCAAGAGCCGTTGCTCCGTACGCTGCCGAAAGAAAGCCTGAGAGGGTCACGCCAATCTGTACCGCCGCCAGAAACGTGTTGGGGTCTCGGGCGAGCGCGGCCACGCGCGCACCCCGAGCACTGCGCTTCTCGAGGGCCGCCAATTGCGACTCACGCAATGAGACAAGAGCAATCTCGGCGGCTGCAAAGACGCCGCCGATGGCGATGAACAGGGCGATGAGGCCAATGATGAGGGCAATCTCGCCCATCAACGGCTCGTATGGTGACAGTCGTCCATCCGACGAGAATGTCGGGGTCTCCTAAGTGCTGGCTGAAGACGAGCCGAAAGACGACCGAAACGACGAACGGCCCCGGGCTTTCGCCTTGGGGCCGTTCACGGCACGCGTGCCGCACTGTCTCAACCAGTTCTTCGTCACACACTTGATCACGATCATGTGATCCGTGCGCGAGGGGGGACTTGAACCCCCACGCCCTTTCGGGCACTAGCACCTCAAGCTAGCGCGTCTGCCATTTCCGCCACCCGCGCTGGTTGTGATCGCGCCCCTCAAGAGCGGCGTGACCGGAGACGACATTAGCACGGATGCCGCGTGCCTTCCGCGCACCGCGTCACCGAAGCGGTGCGCCCGGTAGCGTTGGCGGCATGGCCTTCGATGCAGCGCTCAGCGACACGGCGCGCATCGCCCGCGACCTCATCCGCTTCGACACGACGAACTATGGCGAGGGCCGCAGCAACCGCGAGACCGAGGCGGCCCACTACGTCGAGGCCGAGTTGCGCGAGATGGGGCTTGACCCCGTGCTGATTGACGCCGCACCCGGGCGCACGAGCGTCATTGCGCGCGTTGAGGGCCGGTACGAGCATCCCGTTGACCGCTCCCGCGGCGAGCGCCCCGCGCTCGTCGTGCACGGCCACCTCGATGTGGTGCCGGCTGACCCCGCGAACTGGAGCGTCGACCCCTTCGCGGGCGAGATTCGTGAAGGGATGCTGTGGGGCCGCGGCGCCGTCGACATGAAGAACATGGATGCCATGATCCTGACCGCGCTGCGGCAGGCGATCTCGGCAGGCGGCCCGAATCGCGATCTCGTTGTGGCGTTTTTCTCCGACGAAGAGAACGGGGGAGTGTTCGGCTCGCACCACATCGTGAGCGAGCATCCGCACCTCTTCGCTGGAGCGACGGAGGCGATCAGTGAGGTCGGCGGATACTCCGCCGAGATCGCTGGCCGGCGTGCCTACCTGCTGCAAACGGGCGAAAAGGCACTCGTGTGGATCAAGCTCATCGCGCGCGGCACGGCAGCCCACGGCTCACGCGTCATTCGCGACAACGCCGTGACCAAGCTCGCCGAGGCAGTCGTCGCGCTCGGGCGACACGAGTGGCCTCTGCACCTCACCGACACCACGCGGCTCTTGCTCGCCGAGCTCTCGCGGCTGCTCGGCGCCGACCCCAACGAGATCGGACCCGACGAGGTCTTGCTGCGCACGGGTACGGCCGCGGGCTTTCTCACCGCCACCGTTCGGACGACGAGCAACCCCACGCTGCTGCAGGCGGGATACAAGCACAACGTGATTCCGGACCGGGCCGAAGCGCTCATCGACATTCGCACGATGCCCGGCGAAGAAGATGCGGTTCTTGCCGAGGTTCGCGCGATCGTGGGCGATGAGATCGAGGTTGTCGTCATGCACCGCGACCTGGGCCTCGAGACCCCCTTCAGCGGCGCGCTCGTCGATGAGATGGTCGCGACCCTGCAACGCCATGATCCGGGCGCCGAGGTGCTGCCGTACCTGTTGAGTGGCGGCACCGATAACAAGGCCCTGAGCCTCCTCGGCATCACGGGCTATGGCTTCGCGCCCCTCAAGCTCACGCCCGAGCTCAACTTTCCGGCCATGTTCCACGGCGTCGATGAGCGCGTGCCGCTCGACGCGCTCGACTTCGGACATGCCGCGCTGACCGACCTCCTCACCCGCTACTAGATCGGCCTTCCGTGTCTCTGCTCGAAGCACTCTTCCTCGGCCTCATTCAAGGCCTCACCGAGTTTCTGCCCATCTCGTCGAGCGCACACTTGCGCATCGTCGGCGAGTTCTTGCCGAGCGCGACCGACCCCGGGGCAACCTTCACGGCCATCACGCAGCTGGGCACTGAGCTCGCGGTGCTCATCTACTTCTGGAAAGACATAACGCGCATCATCGGCAAATGGTTCCGCTCGTTTGGCGCGCGCGGCGGATCGCACTCCGAGGGGGGCGAGCGGGGCATCCCGCGCAATGACCCCGATGTGCGCATGGGCTGGCTCATCATCATCGGCACGATCCCGATCGTGCTCGTGGGCTACTTCGCGCAGGAGTACATTCGCTCGGCCTTCCGCTCACTGTGGCTCGTGGCGATCGTGCTCATTGTTTTCGGCATCATCCTGGGCCTCGCCGACTGGCTCGGAAAGCGCACGCGCGAACTGAACGACCTCACCTACCCGCACGGGCTGCTTTACGGCGCGGCGCAGATGCTCGCTCTCGTTCCGGGGGTGTCGCGCTCGGGCGCCACGACGACCATGGGTCTCGCGCTCGGCTACACCCGGCCAGCCGCGGCGCGATTCGCGTTCTTGCTGGCGGTGCCCGCGGTCTTTGGCAGCGGCCTGTACGAGCTCGTTACGGCGATTCGGGAGCCGGGGTCGAGCCCCTTCACGGGCCTCGAGATCGCGGCCGCCACGGTCGTCGCCTTCGTCGTCGGATTCGCGGTCATCGCGGGCCTCATGGCCTACATCTCGAAGCGTTCGTTCATGCCCTTCGTGATCTATCGCATCCTGCTGGGCGGTACGTTGCTCGTGCTGTTGTCGACGGGCGTGCTTGACCCGCTCTAGCGCCGTCGGAGGTGGCCTACCCACCCCAAGCACCACGCGACGCTCTCCCGTGCTTTTCTGCACCAGAAGGATGCAAACTTCCCACCGAATGACAGGGGATTGTGATTGACATGATGGCGCCGCCCTTCCTTCCATGGCTTGTCACGATGTTGTTCATCACCTTTGGCCTCGTTGCCTTGATTGCGCCGCGGTCAGTCACGAGGTTCAACGCTTCTCTGTTCGAAGCCTTCGGGCAACACAAGAACGAACAGCGCGCACTCGCTCCATCGCAGGTCTTGCAGGCTCGGGTCGGGGGCGGAATCGCGCTGGGCATCGGCCTCTTCATGGTCTTCTACCTCGTTGCCCAGCCGCTGCTGACACCCAGCGGCTAGTTCGAGCTGGTCGTGAGGCGCTCGGCTCGCACTGAGCATCCGCGCATCTCCATAATTCAGGAGAACACACGTTCCGACGAGGCTTCGGATGCTCCATCGCCGTGTCTCGGCCACCGAGCAGTCTCAACTCGTCAATCTTGGAGAAGTGCCGCAGTCGATTCCGGCGATGTGGTGTCGCCAAGACCGAAAGTCGCAGCTAACCGCCGAGCAGGGTTCGCGAGCCCCGCGTCTCGTGGCAAAGTCTCGGTGTGGCAGACACCCGCACGTGGATCAAGTCTGGGGACTAGGTATCTCAGCTAGGCATTGCGGTTCTGCACGTTAACCGGCGCCGGGGCCGTCGACGGGCGGCTCGTCATCGCGCTTGCGCAAATAGCGCTCGAACTCTTGCGCGATGGCCTCACCGCTCGCCTCGGGCGCTTCGACGGCGTCGCGGGCCCGTTCGAGCTGGTCGATGTACGAGCGCATTTCGTCGTCATCGCCGGCGATCGCGTCGATGCCCTCTTCCCATTCGCGCGCCTCGTCGAGCAGGTCGCCGCGCGGAATCACGACGTCAACAAGCTCTTCGAGCTTGTCGAGCAGGGCGAGCGTCGCCTTGGGCGAGGGCGCGTTGTGCACATAGTGCGGCACGGATGCCCACAGCGACACCGTCGGAATCCCCGCTTCTTCGGCCATCGTCGCAATCACGCTGAGAATGCCGACGGGCCCCTCGTAGCTACTGCGCTCGACGCCGAGCTCGTCGCGCACCTCGGGGTTCTCACTCGAGCTGTGGATCGCGATGGGGCGCGTGTGCGGAACGTCGGCCAGCAGGGCTCCGAGCAAGATGATGCCCGTGATGTCCGCCGTCAGCGCTTGGTCGATGGTTTCGGTGGCGAAGGTCTTCCAGCCGCGCGAGGGCTCAGTGCCGAGCAGCAGGTAGATGTTCTCGTGGTTGGTGCCGCTGACGTTCATGGCGGCAGCGCCGATGGGGTGGTCCGCCGCCGAGCGCGAGCGGGGCATCCCGTCATCGCCTGCTGGCCCATAGAGCGTGACGCTCGGCCAGCGCAGTCGACGCTTGCCGTCATCGTCGAATTCGACGTGCGGGCGGTTGAGCTGAAAGTCGTAGTAGTCCTCGGGGTCAATGTCGGCAATGGGCGCGACATCGAGCACCTCTTTGAGCGCGCGCACGGCGCCACTCGCGGCTTCGCCCGCGTCGTTCCAGCCTTCGAAGGCGACGACTAGTAGTCGCCCACTGCGGAACAGATCGCTCTGCGACACCGATGCACCCTTCTGAAGCGCCCCCGGCGAGCGCCGAGGGGTCGCCCCAGGATAGAACGCAACTAGACTCGTGCGTCGTGACCGCTCCGACTCCTGCCGCCGTTCTCTGGGACATGGACGGCACCATCGTCGACACCGAGCCCTACTGGATGCGCGCCGAAACCGAGCTCGTCGCCGAGCACGGCGGCACCTGGAGCGAAGCCCAGGGCATGCAACTCGTCGGCTCTGGGCTCGTGCAATCCGCACGCATTCTGCAGCAAGCGGGAGTCGCGCTCGAGGTTGACGACATCATCAACACCTTGACCGACCGGGTCATGGCACAGATCGAGCACGGCGTGCCGTGGCGCCCGGGAGCGCGCGAGTTGATCGACGAGGTGCGCGCGGCGGGCATCCCGATTGCCCTCGTCACGATGTCGATTCGACGCATGGCGCTGCAGGTTGCGGCCGCGATCGGTGACGACGTGTTTGGGGTCGTGATCGCGGGCGACGATGTCGAACACCCGAAGCCGCACCCGCAGCCCTATCTGCTCGCCGCCGAGAGGCTCGGCGTGGCGATTCACGACTGCGTCGCAATCGAAGACAGCGAGTTCGGGCTCGTCTCGGCGGTCGCTTCGGGTGCGGCCGCGATCGGCGTGCCGCTGCACGTCACGCTGCACGAGGGCCCCACGCATGAGTTGTGGCCGACCCTCGCGGGCCATACCGTGGCCGATCTTTCTGCGGCGCTCGAGCGCCATCATCACCGTGCGACAGGGGCCTAAGCCATGACCACTCGACGCCAGAGCGGCCCTTTCGTCGAGGGCGATCAGGTGCAACTGACCGACCCGAAGGGCCGGCTCAACACTGTCACGCTCGAAGCGGGCAACGCCTTTCACAGCCACCGAGGCGTGCTGCAGCACGAGGTGCTCATTGGGTTGCCCGACGGCAGTGTCGTCGAGAACTCGCAAGGCGTCGCTTACCTGGCCTTGCGGCCCTTGCTCACCGACTTCGTGATGTCGATGCCGCGCGGTGCCGCGATCATCTACCCCAAAGATGCCGCGCAGATTCTGGCTCAGGCAGATATCTTTCCGGGCGCGCGCATTGTCGAAGCCGGGGTTGGTTCGGGCGCGCTGAGCATGTGGTTGTTACGCGCCATCGGCGAGCGCGGCCACTTGTTCTCGTTCGAACGCCGCGAAGAGTTCGCGCAGATCGCCGAGGGCAACGTCAGTGCCTACGTCGGCGCGCGCCCCGAGAACTGGACGATCACGCTCGGTGATTTGCAGGATGCCCTGCCGCAGGTCGTGCCCGCCGGCACCGCCGATCGCGCCGTGCTCGACATGCTCGCGCCCTGGGAGTGCCTCGACTCCGTTGCCGAGGCGCTCACGCCCGGGGGAGTGCTGCTCGTCTATGTCGCCACAGCCACGCAGCTCTCGCGGGTGGCGGAGGCCATCCGGCTCACCGAGACCTTCACTGAACCCGTCTCGACCGAGACGATGGTGCGCGGGTGGAACGTTGATGGGTTGTCGGTGCGCCCCGACCACCGCATGGTCGCCCACACGGGTTTTCTGCTCACCGCACGACGACTTGCCGATGGCGCCGGGCGCTTTGTGAAAGCGAAGCGGGGTTCGAAGACCGAGTATGGCGATGTTGATGTCGAGCTCTGGACTCCGGGTGCCGTCGGCGACCGCCAGGCGAGCGACAAGCGACTGCGCAAGGCCGCGCGCGAAGCCCAGGCTCTCGCCGACAAGTCGTCGCGTCGCCCGATAGAGTGACCGAGTGACTGCGACCTCTGCGCGCTTCGTGCGCTCTGCCTCTGCCCTCATTATGACGGGTGCCCTCGTGGGCTCTCTCGCTGCGTGCACCGGCACGTTCGGCTCCGCCGTGTGCGACCCCATCGTTCCCTCGGGCGAGACCGCGGGTTACGTCGAGGCATCGGGTAGCTTCGGCACCCTGCCTGAGGTCAGCTTTCCGACTCCGCTGACGAGCGACGGTACCCAGCAGTCGGTGCTCATCGAGGGCGAAGGCGAGCCGATCGCCGAGGGTCAGATCGTCGACTTCCAGGTGGTACTGCTCAACGGCGTCGACGGTGAAATCATCACCGCAAGTGCGTACGACGACGAAGAGGCCCCTCTTCGTCGCACGGCCGGGAGCGACATCGATGTGCTCGCCGAGGTGCTTCAGTGCGCCCAGGTGGGGTCGCGCACGGCGATCACCGCAACCATGCAAGACGTCTTCGATGAAGAGACGCTCGAGAACATCGAAGGGTCGCTCGGGCTCAAGGCCGACAATGCCATCGTGATGGTCGTCGACGTGCAGGCCGCCTATCTCGCACGAGCTACCGGAATCCCGCAGCTCGGCGCCACGGGCATTCCGGCCGTCGTCACGGCACCCAACGGGCAGCCGGGTGTGACGATTCCGAACGAAGAGCCCCCGACCGACTTGCGGTCGCACACGCTCGTGCTCGGCCAGGGCGCCACGATCGAAGAGGGCGACCGTGTGGTTCTGCACTACACGGGGCTGCTCTGGAGCACGAAGACCGTCTTCGATTCGAGCTGGGAACGCGACGCTCCCGCCACTTTCACGATCACGAGCTTTGAGAACGACCCGAACGGCATTGTTTCGGGTCTCGCCGATGGACTCATCGGGCGCACGATTGGCTCGCAAGTGATTGTCGTGATTCCGCCGGAGTTCGGCTACCCGGCTGGTCAAGCCCCGGCCTCGATCCCTGACGGTTCGACGATGGTGTTCGTCGTCGACCTCTTGGGGATCGAAGGTTAAGCAGCCTCGTGTCGGCCTCGTCGCGACGAATCCCGGTCGAAGAGCGACTCTTTAGCCTCGTGCTGGCGTTGCTCGCGAGCGAGCAGGGTCTGACCAAGGCAGAAATTCTCTCGACCGTCACGGGCTATTCGAGCCGCTACGGCAATGCGAGCGACCGCGCGAACCTCGAGCGGCAGTTCGAGCGCGACAAAGAAGAGCTGCGCGATCTCGGTGTTCCGCTCGAAACCGTCGACGCTGTCGGGGCCGAGGGCGACACCAAGCTGCAGCGCTACCGCATTCCACCCTCGCGCTATCAGTTGCCTGAGGACATCGAGTTCAGCACCGAAGAGTTTGCGATGCTCACGCTCGCGGCACAGGTCTGGCGTGAGGGCTCGCTGTCGACCGATTCACGGCGCGCGCTGACGAAGCTGCAGTCGTTGGGTGTGCACATTGATGACAGTGTCATTGGGTTCGCCCCGAGCATCCGCACGCGTGATGCGGCCCACGAGCCGCTCACCACGGCAATCGACCGCGGCCAGCAAGTTCGATTCGCCTACCTCAAGCCAGGGCAAACGGTCGCCGAGCAGCGCACGGTGTCTCCGCTCTCGCTGGTCTTTCATGAGGGGCGCTGGCACCTCCACGCGCACGATGACGTCGTGGATGCCCGCCGCACCTTCTTGCTGCGCCGCATCGTCGGCCCGGTCTCGCCCTCGGGGTCACCCGCTACGACGCGCCCCGAGCCTGATGAATCGGCGCGCGCACTCGATGAGCTCGACGCCCTCTGGCGCTCAACGGTGGCCACGGTGCGCGTGCGCCCGGGCAGCGAGGCCGACATTGTCATGCGCAACCGCCCGGGCACCGAAGACGTCGCCGAGGGTCTGAACGTGCACGCCACCGACCTCGACATTCTCGCCGATGAGCTCGCTGCCTTCGGCGCTGACATCCAGGTGCTCGCTCCCGACTCCCTGCGTGAGGGTGTCGTTGCACGGTGGCAGCGGGTGGTGAGCGCTCATGGCTAAGCGAACCGTGCCGCTGACAGCGCCCGACAAGCTGGGCTTCTTGCTCGCGCTCGTTCCCTACCTCATCGACCAGGTGCGCGTGACGGTGACCGAAGCGGCTGACCACTTCGGCACGAGCCCCGACGAGATGCGCAAAGCCGTCATGCTCATCGCCATGAGTGGCACTCCCGGTGCCGACGGAACCTATACCCACGAGACGCTCTTCGACATCGACTGGGATGACTTCGACGAGCGCGACATGATTCGCTTTCGTGCAGCGCCGATGGACGACAAACCTCGATTCTCGTCGCGCGAAGCGGCCGCTCTCCTCGCAGGTCTTCAACGGGTTGCAGCGCGCCCCGAGTTCGCCGCGCGCGTCGACATTGTCGCGCTCATGGCCAAGCTCGCTCGGGGGTCGACTGGCGAGCCGGCACCCCTCGCCGTTCGCGCGGCCGAGCTGGCCGATATTCAGGCCACACTCGTCGACGCGGTCTCGACGGCCCGACGGGTGCGCATCGACTATGTGACCACGCGCGGAGAACGCACAGTGCGCGACGTCGACCCGATGAGCTTCGAGGGTGTGGACGATGCGTGGTACTTGCGCGGCTGGTGTCTCACTCGGGATGCCGAGCGCACGTTCTTGCTCGACCGCATGGCGAGCGTCGAGGTGCTCGGGGCTGCTGAGCAACACGATGCGCCTCTGGGTACCGACGACCTGTTCCAGGGCGCCGAGACCGACGAACGCGTGACCCTGGCCGTACCCGTGGCAGCCCTACCGCTCATCGCCGACTACCGCGGAGCGGGCGACCCGGTGCGCATCGAAGGGGAGCGCGCCGTGGTCACGGTGCGCATTGCTCACGCGGGCATCCTGGGCCGCATCGCTGCTCGCGTGGCCGGAGCAGTCGAGGCCATCGAGCCAAAGAGCGCGCGCGATGCTCTGGCGGCCTGGGCTCGCGACGCTCTCGAGGCCCACGACCGCTAGCCGCACGGCAGGGTTCTCAGGGTCTTCAAGGGCTTGCCGTCCTGCTCGATGCAGGGGAGCGGGATACAATGGAATCCTGCTCACCGGAAAGAACGGGGAATCATGTTCGGCAACCTCAATGGCTGGCACGCGGTCATCCTCCTGGTCGTCATCTTGCTTCTTTTCGGCGCCCCGAAGCTTCCGGCACTCGCGCGAAGCCTGGGCCAGTCGATGAAGATCTTCCGCAGCGAAGTGAAGAACCCCGAGGTTCCCAAGGCCGATGCGGCTGAGGGCTCGGCGGCAGCGACGGCGAAGGTCGACGAAACCGACGCGCCCTCGCAGAAGTAGCTCGTGGCGGGGCGTCAACCCCGGTCTCGCAACACCGAGGGCCGGATGTCTCTCGGTGAGCACCTCATAGA
>JAAFHT010000070.1 GCA_013297625.1 Actinomycetota bacterium
GCGACTCCGCTGGTGACCCTGCTCGCGCAGGCTGCCGCGGCGGTGCTCTCGGGGTTCGAGTCCACGCCGTTCATGTGGATCGCTGGCGCAGCGCTCATTCCCATTTTCTGGATCATCATCTGGGTGCGCCGCGACCTCATCACGCTCGACGAGTGGGGTCACTTGCGCCGCGCGCACTGGGCGTGGGCCTTTCTCGGCGACATCGGTTACCTCACCGCGCGCACCATCGTCGTGCGTCGCCAAACGGGTGGCCACGGCTGGGCGCCGCTGCTGACGAATCTCACGCTGACCGCAGTGCTCATCAACGTCGGAATCTTCACGCCCGTGTTTGAGGTGCTACGCGGCGCCCTCGCCTAGCTCGAGCCGCGTTACAGACGGCGGAGGCCGTGCACCGTGACCACCGCGAATCCGGCCTCGACGCTCGCCGCCAAGTCGACGGTCGCGTCGATGCCCCAGTCGTGGTCACCGGCCGGGTCGTCGATGGTTTGGCGCACGCTCCACGTGCCCACAGCATCCGTCGGCGCATCGTTGATGTGCACGAGGGATGCACTGCGCGCATTGCCCCCCGTGAGCACCTCGTCGTGGTCGGCGTAGTAGGCGTCGAGCGCCTCGGGCCAGCCGGCGTCGGGGTCGAGCGCCTCGAGGTCGTCGTCGCGCTGCAGGGCCATGAGGTGCACGCGGCGAAACAACTCGTTGCGCAGGAGCACCATGAAGGCCCGCCGGTTGGTCGTGACATCCGGCGGCCGGGGCGGTAGCACAGCCTCATCGCTCGGCGCGGCCGCGGGATTGCTCAGCTGCTCCCACTCGTCTTGCAGGCTCGAGTCAACCTGCCGCACGAGCTCGCGCAGCCACTCGATGATGTCGCGCAGCTCGTCGGTCTTGGCCTCGTCGGGAACGGTCTGGCGAATCGCGCGGTCGGCGTCGCTGAGGTACCTCAGCAAGAGGCCTTCGCTGCGGGTGAGCTTGTAGTGACTGACGTACTCAGTGAAGGTCATGGCCTTCTCAAAGAGGTCGCGCACAACGCTCTTGGGGCGCAACTCGACGTCACGAATCCACGGCTGGGTGCTTGCGAAAGTCTCGAACATCGCCGTGAGCAGCTCCGCGAGCGGCTGGGGGTATTCGACCTCGTCGAGAGCTTCCATGCGCTCGTCGTAGTCAAGCCCTTCGGCCTTCATGGCTCCGATTGCCTCTCCGCGCGCGGCGAACTGCTGCTGGGCAAGTACCGGGCGCGGGTTGTCGAGCGTGGCCTCGATGACGCTGATGACCTCGAGCGGGTAGTTCGCGTCGGCGTGATCGAGCACCCCGATGACCGCGAGCGCGAAGGGGCTGAGCGGCTGGTTGAGCGCGAAGTTCGGCTGCAGGTCAACCGTCAGGGTGATCGCTGCCGGAGTGGTCGCCCGGTCGATCACGACAACCCCTGCGCGCACGAGAGTTTTCGCGATTCCCAGAGCGCGCGTGATGAGCGCGCGTTGCTGGTGCGGTGGCTCGTGGTTCTCGGTCAGCAGCGCGCGGGCGTTGGCAAACACGTCTCCCCCGCGCGCGATGAGGTTGATGAGCATGGCCGCCGACACCTGCATGCGGCTCTCGAGCGCTTCGGGCGCACCGCCGACGAGCCGCTCGAAGCTCGTCTCGCTCCACGTCACGAAGCCCGCAGGGGCGGCCTTGCGCACGATCTTCTTTTTCTTCTTGGGGTCGTCGCCGGCCTTCGTCGTGGCGAGGTGATTCTCGACCTCGTGATCGGGCGCTTGTACGACCACGAGCCCTGCCGTGTCGTACCCGGCGCGGCCCGCCCGCCCCGCGATCTGGTGAAACTCGCGCGCGCTGAGCTGGCGCATCTTGACGCCGTCGTACTTGCTGAGCGCCGTCAGCAGCACCGTGCGAATCGGCACGTTGATGCCCACGCCGAGAGTGTCGGTGCCGCAAATGACGCGCAGCAGTCCGCGCTGGGCGAGCACCTCGACGAGCCGGCGATACTTCGGCAACATGCCGGCGTGGTGCACGCCGATGCCCGCCCGAACGAGGCGGCTGAGCGTCGAACCGAACCCTGTTGAGAAGCGAAAGTCGCCGATGGCTTCAGCGATCTCATCGCGCTGTTCTCTCGACACGATCCGGATGCTCGAGAGCGCTTGCGCGCGCTCCATCGCGGCTGCCTGACTGAAGTGCACGATGTAGATCGGGGCCTGCCCCTTCTCGAGCAGAGCCTCGACCGTCTCATGCACGGGAGTCTTCACATACTCGAACGTCAGCGGAATCGGACGCTCGGTGTGGGTTACTTCGCTCACGGGGTGCCCGGTGCGGCGCTCAAGGTCGGCGGCGATCGTTGACACGTCGCCGAGGGTCGCACTCATGAGCAAGAACCGCGCGTTGGTGAGCGTCAGCAGCGGAACCTGCCACGCCCACCCACGGTCGACGTCGGCGTAGTAGTGAAACTCGTCCATGACGACGATGCCTGCCGCGAGCTCGGGGCCTTCGCGCAGTGCTTGGTTGGCGAGAATCTCGGCCGTGCAGCAGATGATGGGCGCATCGCCGTTGACCGAACTGTCGCCCGTGACCATGCCGACGTTCTCGGCGCCGAAGATCTCGACGAGCTGGAAGAACTTCTCGCTGACCAGGGCTTTGATGGGCGCCGTGTAGTACGTGCGCTGGCCTTGCGTGAGCGCGATCGCGTGCGCCGCGACGGCCACGAGACTCTTGCCCGAGCCCGTGGGGGTCGCCAGCACGACGTGCGCACCCGCGACGAGCTCGAAGATGGCTTCTTCTTGCGCGGGATACAGCGTCAGGCCGCGCCCGACCGCCCAGTTCTCAATTGCGTCGAATGCGGCACCGGCCTCATAGGGGCGGGGCATCGAATCGAGAAGGCTCACCCCTCGAGTCTGCCCCACCCCGCGAGGCTTCGTGTCAGTCGGGGCTTAGCCTTCGACCTCGGCGGTGCAATCGGCCTCGGCATCACCTACGGCGATGAGCACGCGGATGCCTTCACCGCTCAGCGCACCGTACGCGATCTGACAGTTGTCGAGGGCCTGTTGCTCGGTCAAGCCAGCCGGCCAGGCGAAACGAACGGTCGTGGCATCGAGAAACTCGACCGTCGGAATCGGGTCGCGGCCCTCGGCATACACCTTGGCGAGCAATGCCGCTGTGGTCGAGGTGAGGTCTTCGCCGATGACGGTCACTTCGCCGTCGTTCTCGCCCGAAGCGTCGCCGCCGGTATCGCCCGCGTCAACGACGTCGGGAAGGATGTCGTCAGTAGTGACGGGGCCGGCGGTCGAGCATCCGGTCAGGGCCATCGTGAGGGCACCGGCGATTGCGAAAAGACGCAGAGCAGAAGTTGTCATGGCACCATCGTGCGGCTGGCCGCCCAGCGGTGCCATGAGCAGTTACTACTTATGACCCCGGGCTGGGCACCAAGAAGAACGGGAAGACGCCCGGGTTGTGCGCGTGCACGATGGCGAGGAAGACCACGAGGTCGAACAGCAAGTGCACGATGATCACGTAGGTGAGCGACTTGGTGCGGTGGAAAATCCAACCCTGCAGCAGCGCGAACGGAATCGTCATGAGCGGGCCCCAGGCCTGGTAGCCGAGCTCCCACAAGAAGCTCACGAAGACGATCGCCTGCAGAATGTTGGCCGTCAGTACCGGGAAGTGCCTCAGCAAGAGCACGTACACGGTGCAGATGAAGAAGAGCTCATCCCAAATTCCCACGGCGTTGACGCCGATGAAGAGGCGCAGCACCTCGCTCCACTCGGAGACCGCCGGCCAGTTCTGGTAGGCCCCCGAGGTGATGAAGTAGAACGGCAGAATCAGCCAGCCGAGAAACGGCACGGCGAACAGATACGACTTTTCCCACGGCTGCCACTTCTGCCCGCTGCGCCAGGGAAAACGGATTACCTTGCGTTTGAACACGAAGCGATCAATGAAGAACGGCACGGCCACGGCGAGACTCAGCACGAAGCCCAGCAAGAAGAAGTTGGGCCACGTGATGTCGGCCTTGACGCTCACGGTGCTCACGACGATGAGACCCGCGGCGATGATGCCGAGATCGCGCATGAGCTCGCGGTCGACGAAGTAGGCGACGATGAGGCCGATCACGAGCCAGGGGTAGCCCACGAGGCGGTTTTCGAAGCCGAACAGAGGTATCGCACTCGTCACGACGATCGCCGCTGGAACGAGCTTGAGGCTCAGTGCCGGAAGGGTTTCGGTCGAGGGCAGAGAAGAAGCGGCGGGCATGCCCCTATCCTCTCAAAAAACACGCAAAGTTGTTCACCTGTTTGCGCGTCTCAGTCGCGCGGCGGCTAGCGCTGACGGGGCACGCGCGCGATGACCTCGTCGATCACGGGCGGCAGGCCCAGCACGCGGAAGTGGCCGTCGAACGGCAGCGCAACGTTCTCAGCGCCCTCGAGCACCGAGTTGCCGGCGGGCACATACTGATCGAACCGCGAGTGCAGAGACGTGATGCGAGCGTTGACACTCGCCGCCGCCGCCAGTTCGACGATGACGGGTCGTGTCGGCACAAACTCGCGCCATGGCCCCATCGCAAATCGTGCGAGGGGGCTGCCGTGGTACGGCGTATTGATCGAAATCATGCGCGTCAGGCGGCTGACCCCGGCGCGCTCGTCGGCGACGAGCATGGTCTTGCCGATGAGCCCGCCCTTGCTGTGGGCGACGATCGTCACGTCGGTGAGGTCGCGATGCTCGACATAGGCGGTGAGCAGCGCGGCCATCTCCGGAATCGGGTGACGATTGAAGCCGAGCTCGGGCACGCTGTGCACGGGATGCCCGAGGGCCGCGAGCCGATCGCGGATGGGCTTGAGGTAATGCCAGGTCTCGAAGACACCGGGGATGAGCAGAACGGGAGGCGGAGCATCCGGCGCCGCGTCGATGGGGGCGGGAGGTCGGGAACCATAACGCCAGTACCGCAGTCGCGATCGCCCCACGTAGGCGTAATCGGCGACGATCGAGCCGATTCGTCTCATAGTCGCGAACGATAGACTGCCCGCGGCGCACAGGCAACCGTCAGCCGTCTCGCGCTGCGCTCCCATGGGCGCAGATGGCACTGAGCCGGGCTCAGGCCTACACTGTCATTCTGGCCGAGGGGGGTTGAGTTGGTCGCTTCAGGCGTTGCACCGGGCTGGTATGCCGACGCCGCCAACCCTGCGCTCATTCGCTGGTGGGATGGCGCGGCATGGAGCGAACACACGCAGCCCAACCCTTCGGCACCGTCGCCGCCGAGCGCTCCGCAATCGAACACGCTACCGCTGCCCTCGGCTCCGTACGTTCCGCCTCCGTTCGCCGACCCGGCGCCGGCAGTGCCCGCGAGCTCCGCACCGATGAGCTCGATTCCGGCCATGCCGACGGCAACCACGACCGCACCGCCGCCACCGCTCGCCGTGCCGCTGGCATCAGCGCCGACGCCCGAACGACCGGCCGCCGCTCCGCTGTCGCCGACTCCGTACTCGCCCGCCATCGGCTCGGCGAGCACGCCTGGCTCACGTCGCCGCACGGCTCCGTCGTTGCCCGTGAGCGAGCCGGTGCGCCTGGTTCCGCCCACGTCAAACTCGGTGGGCGTCGCAGGTTTTCCGGGTTTTGACGAACCCGCCGTGAGTGCGCCCGTGGGGCAATCACCCATTTACCCGAGCGCGCAGTCGTCGGCTTCGGCACCCACGGGCACCCCGTGGGCGACCGCCACGCCCTTCACGGGCGCCACAGGCTTCGCCGAGCCCAACACGTCATCAGTTGATCTCGCGAGCGTTGACTACGAGCCCATGACGCGCACGTGGGGCTCGAAGCGCGGGTCATCGTCGGCGCGCGTCGCGAGCGGCGCATCAACGGGCGGTTCGTGGATGCTCGCTCTGTCTCCCCTCGTCTTCTTGGGCTTCGCGGCTCTGGGCTGGTGGCTCACCGAGGGCGGCACTCTGCCGACCTCGCCCTATGTGCTCGGCGGACTCGGTGGCCTCGCGATTCTCTGGCTCTTCGTCGGGGCGGTGTCGGACTACCGCCGTCTGGGTTCGCTCGGCCACGAGCATCGCGCATCGGTTGCCTGGGTGCTTGCGGGGCCGTTCTTCTACTTGCTCGTGCGGGCGATCCACGTGCACCGCACGATGGGAACCGGCACGGCGCCGACGTGGGTCTATGTGGTTCTCTCGATCGGCGTTGGCGTGGCCGCCGCCGCCCTCTCGCTCTTCGTGCCGCGCCAGGTGGGCGCGACCGAGTTGCGGGTGGTCGAAACCCAGCTCACGACTGACTTCGTACAACAGGGCCTCAACTACTCGGTGCTGTGCCCGACCGAAGCCCCCGGAGCCGTCGGTAGCTCGTTTTTCTGCACGGGCTACGACGAGGCCGGCCCTGCCGCGATCATTCGCGTGACGTGGGTGGGTCTCGGCGAGTTCGATTACGCGATCGAGTAGTCGCCGCTCAGTCGCCCGTAGTCGCCCTTAGTCGGCCGACTCGATGAGGCGCACAAACGCGCTGAGTTCGGCGACACCCGTGGGGGTGTGCGGCAGATAGTCGATGAGCCCGGGCGAGTAGACCAGGTAGGCGGCCCACTGTGCGCGCGAAATGGCGACGTTGAGCCGGTTGCGCATGAGCAGAAACTCCATGCCGCGCGGCACATCGCTCGCACTCGAGGCGGTCACCGAAACGATCGCGACGACGGCCTCTTGCCCCTGAAACTTGTCGACCGTGCCGACGCGCGTACGCGCTAACCCCGCGGCATCGAGGTGCTGCCGAATGAGCTGCTGTTGCGCGTTGTAGGGCGTCACGACGATGATCTCGTTGTCGGCAAGCTCGCGCGTGGGCGCATCGACCTGGTCGTTGCCGTACCACTCGCGGCCGACGAGGTCGCGCACGATCGCCACGACCCGCTCGGCCTCTTCTGCGCTCTCGGTCGCGTTGCCCTCGTGCTCGACCGGCACGGGGTGCAGGCCCGGAGCCACGCCCGCGAGCTCGCGCGTCTCGGCGATCCAGTGCGACCGCAACTCGCCTTGGTAGGACAAGTGCGAGACGCGCTCGGTGAGCGCGGGGTGCATGCGGCGGGTCTCGGCCAAGAAGTAGCCGAACTCGGCGGGCAGCACGTCGTGGCCCGCGCTGAGGTAGCCCAGCGCGCTGCCGTCGATGGGTTCGGGATGAGCCCCCTGGCTTACCTGCGGCAGCTGCTGCGGGTCGCCGAGCAACAACAGGCGTTGGGCGCTGACCGAGGCCGCGACGGTGGCCGCGAGCGAGAACTGTCCGGCTTCGTCGATCACGAGCAGGTCGAGGCTGCGGCGGTCGACGCGGCTGGGGTTCGAGAAATCCCACGCGGTGCCGCCGATGACGTAGCCACCCGGCTGCCCGTCGGTGAAGTCGGGCAGCTGGTCAGCGTGGCCGAGCACCGTGAACCGCGCGTGCGCGAGCTCGTCATCCGTCGCTCCCGTGCGCTTCGCCTTACCCACGAGCGTGCCAGGCAGTCCCGCATCGACCACCTGGGCGAGCATGTGCTCGACGGTGCTGTGGCCCTGCGCGACGACGCCGATGCGCCAGCCGTCGCGCGCGAGCTGCGCGATGACACGAGAGCCGAGGTAGGTCTTGCCTGTGCCGGGCGGGCCTTGCACGGCGAGGTAGGAGTGGTCGAGGTCGCGCAGGCTCGCCACCACGGCTGAGACCCGGTCGGGTTCGCTGTTGTACCCGAGCGGCACCTCGGCGAGCCGGCCCGAGCGGGTCACGGGTGGCACGCGCCGCAGCAGGTCGGCGACGGCGTCGCGCGGCCACGCGGGCGCGGCCGTCACGAGCGCGGCGCCCCACTCTTCGATCGCGGGCTTCTGTTGCCCCGCGGGCGGTGGCGGGCCCGGGGTCAGCGCGACGGGGAGGTCGCGATACGGCTCGACGCCCTTCGCGAGCGTCTCGATGATCGTGACACCGTCGTCGTGCACAGCCTCGATGCTCACCGTGCGCGTCGCACGCGCGAGCGGGTCACGGCTCTGAAGCCCGAAAGGGCTGGGTTGGTCGTAGAGCGCGAACGGCCCCCCGAGGCCTCCGACACTCGGGCGACTGCCGGGGCTGTAGGTGCCCACGAGGCGCACGCGCCGCCGCAACGAACGTTGCTTGCCGGTCATGCCCCATTCGGTTTGCTCGTGGTGGGCATCCGCGTCGACCGTAAAGACATCACGCGTGTCGGCGAAGTCGGCGAGCGGGGTGATGAGGCGATCGAAGTGCTCCCACCAGAAGGTCTTGTGTTCGCGACGGTGGTAGTCGATCGCGGCGGCAGCAAAGGCGTAGGCGCGTTGCTCAGGACTGCGGTCGGGCTCGAATGCAGGGCTGCCATCGGGGTTGGCCGCGAGCTCGAGCAGCCGTTCGCGCAGCGGTGAGGGCTCGAGCTCGCGCGGAGTCTCAGGCAGGTTCTCGTGGTCGCCCGGCTGCACCCCGCGCTCAACGGCGGTCGCGCGCAGCCACGCCGCCAACCGCAGCGTGCTGATGCAGTCGATCTCGTTGTAGTCGGCGATGTCGGTCAGGATGCCCTGCGCGCCCACCTCGTCGCCCTCGGCCCGCAGGCTCATCGCCCGCACGTATTCGGCCACCGAGTCGTCGCCGCGGGCCACCGCAGCACCCTCGCGCGCGCCGGCGAAGTAAAGCGGTTCGAGGTACTTGATCGAGTAGCTCGTCGTGCCTACGCGCAGCGCGCGCTTCACGATCGGGTAGAGGTCGACAAGCACGCCCGAGCGCAGCCAGCCGTCGATGGTGTCTTCGGCCACGCCGTGTCGTGCGGCGAGACTGCGCAGGTGCGTGCGCTCGTAGGCGGCGTAGTGGTAGATGTGCAGGTCGGGATGCTCGGCTCGACGCCGCTCGACATCAGCCACGAAGTCGAGCAAGGCCTGGCGCTCTTCGGCAAAACTGTGCGCCAAGTAGGCGGTGAACCGCTCCCCCGCGTCGACGAACCCGAACAGGTAGTCGAGGCCCCACTCAGCCGGGTCGGTCTCGCTGTAGAGCGGATCACCCTCGAAGTCGAAGTAGAGGTCGCCGGGGCTCGGGGCGGGCAGCGCGCCCAGGGCGGCGGGGTCGGTGTAGGAGACCGGCGGCAGTGACCCGCTGGCTCCGGCGGCCTGGCTCTGCAAACTCGCTTGCAGCGTGAGACCCTGCAGGGCAGCGGTTCCGATGCCCTCGACGGGCGCCGCGCGACTCGCGAGCTGGGGCAGCGTGGTGATGCCGGCGGCGGCGAGCCGGGTCCACTGCGTGCCCGTGAGCCCGGCGACCTGCCACACGTCGTTGGTGCGGGCGATCTCGTGGGCGCACCAGGCGCAGGTTCCGCAGACGGTGACGCGGGCATCCCGCCACGCAATCTCGGCGGATGCCGCCCAGCGGTCGCGCATCAGCCGATGCAGGCGGGCCCGCCGCACCCGCAGCACGGGTGCGATGTCGGCGACGCGGTGGCTGCTCGTGGTGTGGTCGCCCAAGATGAGGTCGACGGTGTCATCGGTTGCGATGCCCAGGCGCGTGAGTTGTTCGACGTAGGCCGCGAGTTGAAAGAGCGCGGTGACCTTGGCGCGGCGCGCGAGCTTGCTGTCTTGCACGCGGTAGCGACCGTCGGGTTGCCGCACGAGAAAGTCGGCGTAGCCGTTGAAGGCGATGGCGAGGTCGGCGGCGGTTGCCGCCGGGTCGAGGTCGACGTCGATGAATGTGGCCTGCACCACCACGTCGGTGCCTGCCGCGAGAGCCGCGAGCGTTTCGGCCTGGCGCTCGGCGAGCGCGCCGAGGTCGCGCGCGTTCGTCGGCCGCTCGATCTCGAGCACCGTGCCCGTCGCCAGGTAGCGCTCGATGATGCGCTGCTCGTGCACGAGCCCCATGCCGGCGGTGCGCTCGAGCATGACGTCAGTGGGCTGCTCGATGGCGTCGGCACGGCCGAACAGGACGTCGAGGTCGCGCGCGAAGCCGAACTCGCACTGCGAGGCGCGCGTCAGGTCGCTGGCCGAGGTGACGAGCAGCGGCGTGGGGTGCCCCTCGCGCAACAGGTACATGCGGCCCCTCTCGTCGGCAACGCTCTCAGACTAGGAGCACGCACCGACGCGGGCCTCTAGACGCGAGCCTCACACAGGAGTTGACTGCCTGCACCACCCATCATCACACCGAAGGGGAGAACACCATGGCTACGTCTGTTGCCCGCATCACCACCATCACCGCTCGCTCAGAGAAGAGCTTCGAAGACGCCGTGCGCGTCGGCGTCGAGCGCGCCAACAGCACGCTGCGCAACGTGAGCGGCGCGTGGATCAAAGAGCAGAAGCTGCACATCGTCGACGGCAAGGTCGGCGCCTATCAGGTGACGATGGAGGTCACCTTCGTTCTCGACGACTAGTCGACGGCTCCGGGATGCCCGGCGGGTGCTGCACTCTGTTCTAGAGCTGCAGCACCCGCCGCAGCCCGGCGTCGACGTCACGCATGAGGGTTGGAGGTACCGCGCCCACGGGGTCGCTCACGAAGTCGCGGTCGACTGTCGCGAGGCTAGAGACGACAACGACGGAGTCTTTCGGCAAGCCGCTGAGATTTGCAGGCACGAAAACGTTGCCGCCAATAGCAGCCCGCGACGTCGAGCTCGTGAGGGCAGCAACAACGACAGTCCCCAACGCAGAACGCGTATAGGGATCGCTCTGAACAATGACCACCGGTCGTCGCTTGGCCGGGCCCCGATCAGTAATGCGCCCGAAGTCGTACCAGCAGATGTCTCCGCGAGAGATCACCACTCGTCGTCCGCCGTGAGCTCACCGAGTCGACGACTCGCAAACTCAGACCACTCGGCGTGCTCGCGGTCCATCGCAGCCGCGGCCTCGGGGTCCGCGCGGATGCGGGAGATGGCCGCGTCGATCTCGGCCGTGAGGCTCTCTGCCTCGAGCTTGTCGAGGAACGCGCGAGCAGCGGTCGCGTAGAACTCTGACCTATTCATGCCGAGCTCACTCAATCGTCGTTCAACCTCGTGAAAGAGGGCATCGGGCACAGAGATCGCCGTTTTCATGGCCCGAGTATAACCCGGTATAACAGCTGTCGTCATCATGCGCCGATCTCGAGCGTCGGGGCGAGCGGGGCGTGCTCGCGTACCCCGCGGGTGTGGCTGATGAGCACCGAGCGCAGTCGCACGACGGCGAGGTCGGCGGCGGTGGATGCGGCGAGCATCCACTCGCGATCGAGGCGACCGGGGTCGGGGCCGCCGCGGCGTTCGAGCGCGATGATGAGTTCGCGCGCACCCGAGCGCTGGGCGACGCCGTCGATGACAGTGAACAGGGTGTCGGCGGCATCGGCTGGCGCACGCCGCGGCAGGTCGGCGCAGGGCATGGCGAGCCCGGTGAATCCGTTCGAGTGAGGCGGAAAGAAGAACCACAGCTGCCAGCGAATTGCGGGCCCGAGCGCCGCGGCCAGCTGCGCTTCGGGCGGCTGCAGGTCAGTGTCGGTGACGGGGCGCGTGATCGTCGGTTGATAGGTGCGAAACGCTCCGATGGTCATGCGGGGCAGGATGCCCGCTCAGCGCGCACCGTCCGCCGCGCTCCCCCGCCGCCGCGCACCACGTCCAGCCGACCGCAACAGTGGAGGACTCGCAGCCCGGTAGATTCGCGGCATGTACCGGCAGATTGCGCGCAACAAGCGGTGGAGCATCCTGCTCATTGCGGTGTTCTGCGTCGCGGTCGTCGGTCTTGGGCTC
>JAAFHT010000038.1 GCA_013297625.1 Actinomycetota bacterium
CGCGCCGCGTGTTGAGCTTGACCGCAAGACGGGTCACGTGACCGTCTATGTTCCCGAGTTTGACGACGAGGGGATGCTCATCGGCGAGGCTCCCGATAGCCCCGACGACTTCGGCCGCATCGCCGCTTTCGCAGCCAAGCAGGTCATCAACCAGCGACTGCGTGACATCGGAGACGACCGCGTTCTGGGCGAGTTCAAGGGCCGCGAGGGCGACATTGTCGCGGGCGTCATTCAGCAGGGTCCGAACCCGCGCATGATCCACATTGACCTGGGCGCGGTCGAGGCGATTCTGCCGCCAGAAGAGCAGGTTGCCGGCGAGGAATACACCCACGGCAATCGCATCCGTGTCTATGTCACGAGCGTGTCGAAGGGCCTCAAGGGGCCGCAGATCACGGTCAGCCGCACCCACCCGTCGCTCGTGCGCAAGCTCTTCGCGCTCGAGGTGCCCGAGATCGCCAACGGCATCGTAGAGATCACGGCGCTCGCGCGCGAGGCCGGGCACCGCACGAAGATCGCCGTGCGGTCGCTCGAACCGGGCGTCAACGCCAAGGGCGCGTGCATCGGTGAGTTGGGGCAGCGCGTGCGTGCCGTGACCGCCGAACTGGGCAACGAGAAGATCGACATCGTTGACCACAGCGATGACCTCGCGACCTTTGTCGCCAATGCGCTCTCGCCCGCCAAGGTGTCGAGCGCGTTCGTCATTGACCCGGCGACGAAGGCCGTGCGTGCGCTCGTTCCCGACTACCAGCTGTCGCTCGCAATCGGCAAAGAGGGCCAGAACGCCCGCCTTGCCGCGAAGCTGACGGGCGCAAAGATCGATATTCAGCCCGATTCAGTGATGGACGAGTAGCTCGAGGTCTGAATCTCGATCTTTGCGCCGAAGCTCGAAACGCATCGCGTTTCGAGCGAGGGTCGGCACGCGGAATGCAAGGGGGTAACATGGAACCCGTCAGAACCTGCCTCGGCTGTCGCCAGCGCGCGCCTCGATCCTCACTCGTGAGGGTGGTGGCGATCGATGGATCGGTCGTGGTGGATGCCCTATCCCGGTTTCCGGGGCGGGGTGCGTGGGTGCACCGCACTCGCGACTGCGTCGAAACCGCCACGGTGCGTCGGGCTTGGGCCCGAGCGCTTCGTGTGGCGGGTCCGCTCGACGCGGATTCGGTTCTGGCGACCATTTCATCATCCGAAGAAAAGGCTGATCGGCACATGGACAACTAATGAGCGGCTCGAAATGAGTTCCGTCCAGCACTAATGGTCTGCCCCTGCCTGGGTGCGGACCCAGACAGGAGAATTGTGGCTGCGAAACCACGCGTGCACGAGATCGCGAGCGAACTCGGCATTGAAAGCAAGGTCGCCCTCGAGAAGCTCAAAGAGCTCGGCGAATTCGTCAAGGGTCCGTCGTCGACCATTGAACCCCCCGTCGCGCGCAAGCTGCGTGCGGCACTCGAGGCCGAGGGCATTACCGCGCCCAAGGCCCCCGCGGCAGCACCCGCTGCCAAGGCCCCCGCCAAGCCGGCGCCGGCGAAGCCCGCGCCCGCAGCACCCGCCGCCGAGGTTGACACGCCTGTCGAGCAGCCCGAAGCGCCGGCGGCCCCTGCCGTGAGCGATGGCGATGGCGAAGGCGACACGAGCACTCGCTCTGCTGCCGCAGCTGGCCAACCGCGTCCGGGCAACAACCCCTTTGCTTCGCAACAGGGCATGGCGCGCCCGGGTACTCCGCGCCCCGGCAACAACCCCTTCTCGTCAACCCAGGGCATGCCTCGCCCGGGTGGCGGCGCGATTCCGCGCCCGAGCGCTCCGCGCCCCGGTGCGCCGCGCCCCGGCGCCCCGCGCGCTGATGGCGCCGGACGCCCCGGTGGCCCGCGCGCACCCTTCCAACAGCGCACGGGTGGCCAAGGGCGCCCGGCAGGTGTTGGTGGTGGCTTCCGCCCCGGCGGCGCTGGCGGCCCCGGTGGTGCACCGGGTACTGGCTTCAACAGCCCGCGTCCGGGCGGTGGTGGCGGCCGTGGTCGCGGCCCCGGCGGCGGCACCGCGGGTGCCTTCGGGCGTGGCGGCGGCAAGTCGAAAGCTCGCAAGTCGAAGCGCACGAAGCGGCAAGAGTTTGAAATGCGGGAGGCTCCGTCGGTTGGCGGTGTCAGTGTTCCCCGCGGCGACGGCAAGACGGTCATCCGTCTGCGCCAGGGCGCTTCAATCACCGACTTCGCGGACAAGCTCGAGACCGCCACGGGCATGAGCTGCCCTCCCGGCAACCTCGTGACCGTGCTCTTCCACCTCGGTGAAATGGCAACCGCGACCGAGTCGCTCGACGGCGCCACCTTTGTGGTGCTCGGCGAAGAGCTTGGTTGGCGCATCGAAATCGTGTCGCCCGAAGACGAAGACAAAGAGCTGCTCGAGAGCTTCGACATCGATCTCGATGAAGAAGAAGACGAAGACGACCTCGTCATCCGTCCTCCCGTGGTTACCGTCATGGGTCACGTCGACCACGGAAAGACTCGTCTTCTCGATGCGATCCGCAAGGCCAACGTCGGTGCCGGCGAGGCCGGTGGCATCACGCAGCACATTGGTGCCTACCAGGTCTGGACCGAGCACGAGGGCATCGAGCGAGCCATCACCTTCATCGACACTCCGGGTCACGAGGCGTTCACCGCCATGCGTGCTCGTGGTGCGCAGGTGACCGACGTCGCGATTCTCGTGGTCGCCGCCGACGACGGCATCATGCCCCAGACGGTCGAGGCGCTCAACCACGCGCAGGCCGCGGGTGTGCCCATCGTTGTCGCTGTCAACAAGGTCGATAAAGATGGCGCCAACCCCGCCAAGGTGCGTCAGCAGCTGACCGAGTTTGGCCTCGTCGCCGAAGAGTACGGCGGAGACACGATGTTCATCGACGTCTCGGCGCTGCAGAACAAGGGCATCACCGAGCTTCTTGACGCCGTCTTGTTGACGGCGGATGCGGGGCTCGACCTCTCGGCCAACCCCAACCGCACCGCTCGCGGTGTGGCGATCGAGGCACGCCTCGACAAGGGTCGCGGCGCTGTGGCAACCGTGCTCATCCAGTCGGGAACCTTGCGGGTTGGCGACGCGATTGTTGCCGGAACGGCCTACGGCCGCGTTCGTGCAATGACCGATGAAGACGGCGAGAAGGTCGACGAGGCGTACCCCTCGCGTCCGGTTCAGGTGCAGGGTTTGTCGAGCGTTCCGCGCGCCGGTGACACGTTTATCGTGACCGACGACGACCGTACGGCTCGTCAGATCGCTGAGAAGCGTGAAGCTGCCGCGCGCAACGCTTTGCTCGCCAAGGCTCGCAAGCGCATCAGCCTCGAAGACTTCACCAAGGCCCTCGAAGACGGCAAGGTCGAGTCGCTCAACCTCATCATTAAGGGCGACGTCTCGGGTGCTGTCGAAGCACTCGAAGAAGCCGTGCTCAAGATCGAGGTCGACGAGAGCGTGCAGTTGCGCATCATCCACCGTGGTGTGGGTGCCGTTACCGAAAGCGACGTCAACCTCGCGACGATCGACAACGCCATCATCGTGGGCTTCAACGTGCGCCCCGACACGAAGGCGCGCGAGCGCGCTCAGCGCGAGGGGGTCGACATTCGCTTCTACTCGGTCATCTACTCCGCCTTGGAAGAGATCGAGAACGCGCTCAAGGGCATGCTCAAGCCCGAGTTCGAAGAAGTGCAGTCGGGTGTCGCCGAGATTCGCGAGATCTTCCGCTCGTCGAAGTTCGGCAACATCGCTGGTGTCATCGTGCGCAGCGGAACGATTACGCGCAACGCCAAGGCGCGCGTCATTCGTGACGGCGTCGTCGTGGGCGACAACCTCGCGATCGAGTCACTGCGTCGCTTCAAGGATGACGCCACGGAGGTGCGCACCGACTTTGAGTGCGGTATCGGCCTCGGCAAGTTCAATGACATCCAGATCGGCGACGAGATCGAAACGATCGAGATGAAAGAGAAGGTTCGCTCGTAGCGCGTATACGCACGCTCTGAGCGTGCGACTTCTTGCGGCCCGCCGTTCCCCAGGGAGCGGCGGGCCGCATCCCTCAGCATCACCCGCAGTAGTCAGGAGCAGCACATGGCAGGCAACCCTCGCGCTCGCAAGGTCGCTGACCGCATCAAAGAGGTCGTCGCACAGCGACTCGATAAGGGCTTGCGCGACCCGCGCTTGGGCTTCGTGACGATTACCGACGTGCAAGTAACGGGCGACCTGCAACACGCTTCGATCTTCTACACCGTGCTCGGCACCGCGCAAGAGCGCGACGACAGCGCTGCCGCGCTTGCTGCGGCCACGGGCATGCTCCGTATGGAGGTGGGCCGCAACCTCAACACGCGTTTGACCCCGACGATCGAGTTCATCCTCGATGGCATCCCCGAGAATGCGGCCTCGATCGAGGCCTTGCTTCGTGAAGCGCGTGAGCGGGATGCCGCGACCGAGACGCTTGCCGCGTCAGCCGAGTACGCCGGCGACCCCGACCCCTACGTCAAGCCGCGCGACGTGGATGCGGAGCTCGACGAACTCGATGGTGACGACGACCTCGACGACGACCTCGACGACGACGACGCTGGCGAGAGGCGCTGACTGCGTCGTTGAGGGGGCTGCGCTACGGCTTGGGCCCGAGGTCGATCGCGCCGGTCGAGAAAATCGCAATGGCCGAGAGCAGCACGCCTGGCACAACGACGAGAACCGTGAACAAGCCGAAGAAGGCCACGGTGAACTTCTCGGTGCGGGTCATGTCGTCCTCCGGTCTTGGGCTGCGGTGTGTGCCTATAGTACCGAGCCCGGCAGGGTGAACCCCGAGTCGGCTGAGCCGATTGCGAGTCCGTCGGCGAGCAAGCCTGCGAGCGCGCGTTCCCGCTGAACAGCGTCGGGCCAGAGCTGCTCGACGACCTTGGCGGGCACCGGAGTGCCGCTGTGTCGAAGCTCGCGCATGATGAGCCCGCGCACTTGGCGATCGCTACCCTCGAAGCGTGCTTGGCGCGGTGCCGTGGGGCCTTCGTACTCGGGGTAGCCAGCCGCGCGCCACGCGCACAGCTCTGCGATCGGGCAGGCCTCGCACTGTGGGGTGCGGGCACCGCACACGGTCTGGCCGAGCTCCATTGCGCCAGCGTTGAACTGTCTCGCGTCGGCGGGGTCACGGGGCAGAAGATCCTGCATGAGGGCGAGATCAGCGCGCGTGCGCGCGGGCCCCGCCTCGCCGTGCCCGAGAACCGCGCGGGCCAGCACTCGGCGCGTATTGACGTCGACGACGGGCACGGGCTCTCCGTAGGCGAATGCGGCGACGGCGCGCGCGGTGTAGTCGCCGATTCCGGGGAGGGCGAGCAGGGCATCCACGTCGTCGGGCACGATGCCGCCGTGTCGCTCGCTGATGGTGACCGCGGCGGCGTGCAAGGCAAGAGCTCGGCGCGGGTAGCCGAGGCGATCCCAGGCGCGCACGGCTTCGGCGGGTGAGTCGGCGGCGAGGGCGTCGGGGCTCGGCCAGCGCGCGAGCCACTGCTCGAGCCGCGGAATCACGCGAGCGACCGGGGTCTGCTGCAGCATGATCTCGCTCACGAGCGTGCCCCACGCGCTGAACCCGGGGCGCCGCCAGGGTAGGTCGCGCGCGCTTTCGACAAACCACGCGATCACACGCGGGGGGATGCCCGCTCGCCGTTCGCCGTCTGCCGCGTTCACCCCTTTACGCTACGACCCGCGGGGCAACTCTCAGCACGCGCCTCTAGCGTTGCGCCATGAAGATGCTCGTCACGGGGGCCACGGGATACATCGGCGGCCGCTTGGTGCCGCGCCTGCTCGAGGCGGGGCACGAAGTGCGCGTCTTCGTGCGCGACCCCGTTCGGCTGCGTGACGTGCCGTGGGCAAGCCAGGTTGAGGTGGCGACGGGAGACCTCGCGAACGCCAGCGATGTGGCGCGCGCTTTGGTGGGGGTCGAGGTGCTCTACTACCTCGTGCACTCGATGAGCAGCGCGGGTGACTTTGAGCGCACCGAGCGGCACGTGGCATCCACTGTCGCAACGGCGGCAGCGGCCGCGAACCTCTCGCGCATTGTCTACCTCGGCGGCTTGCACCCTGAAGGCAAACTCTCGCCGCACCTGCGCAGCCGCAAAGAGGTGGGCGACATTCTTTTGGCGAGTGGCGTGCCGACGGCCGCTTTGCAAGCGGGCGTTGTGATCGGATCAGGCTCGGCGAGCTTCGAGATGATTCGGCACTTGACCGAAGTGCTGCCGTACATGCCGGCCCCGAAGTGGGTGCGCAATTTCATTCAGCCGATCGCGGTTCGGGATGTTCTGCACTACCTCGTCGGCGCGGCAACCCTGCCGGCTGAGGTGAACCGCACGTTCGACATCGGTGGCCCGAGTGTGCTGCGCTACGGCCAAATGATGAATGGCTATGCCGTGGAGGCGGGCCTCAAGCAACGCCCCATCGCGAGCTTGCCGGTGCTGACGCCGTATCTCGCGAGTCAGTGGGTCAATCTCGTCACGCCGATTCCGCGCGCGCTCGCGGTGCCCATCATTTCGAGCCTTCAGTACGACGCGGTGTGCAGCGAGCACGACATCGACGACTACATCGCGCCGCCCGCCGCGGGGCTCACGGGCTATCGCCGGGCCGTGCGGTACGCGCTCGCCAAGATGCGCGAGGGCGAGGTCGAAACCACCTGGCAAAACGCGACCGTGCGCGGCGCCCCGAGTGACTTGCTGCCGAGTGACCCCGACTGGAGCGGGCACACGGTTTACACCGACCGACAAGAAGCCGACTCGGCCGCGCCTCCCGCCGCCCTGTGGCGCGTGGTCGAAGGCATCGGCGGCGACAACGGGTGGTATTCGCTGCCCGTCGCGTGGGCGGCGCGAGGCTGGCTCGACAAGCTCGTGGGCGGCGTGGGCCTGCGTCGCGGCCGCCGCGACCCCGATCGGCTCGCGCCCGGCGAGGCGGTCGACTTTTGGCGGGTCGAAACGCTTGAGCGTGGCCGCTTCTTGCGGCTGCGCGCCGAGATGAAAGTGCCCGGTCGCGCCTGGCTCGAATTCACGATCGAACCGCGACCCGGCGGGGGATCGCGGCTCATTCAGCGCGCCGTCTTCTTTCCGACGGGGCTCGGGGGCCGGCTCTACTGGGCGGCCGTCTTGCCCTTCCACGGCATCATCTTCAGTGGCATGGCAACAACAATCGCCAAGACAGCAGCGACACGCATTCAGGTCACAAAACGGTAACGGACTGCGCTAGCATGGCGGCACCGCAATGAGGCGGTACCCCTGCTGTGGAGGCCTAGCCGATGCATCGACCGCGTGTGAACTCGCGTCGGCACTCGGCGCGCCAGTACTCATTCCGTCGGTCGGCCGCCTCGTTCACCGCCACTCTCGCGCTCGTTGCCGTGCTCGCCATCGATCACACCGCCGCCACGGTCTATGCCGCCCAACCGCTCGGCTCGATGGTGCTCAACGACGGCGTGCCCCTCACCATCGCGCACCGCGGTGCGCCCGCTGAAGCTCCGGAGAACACGATTCCGGCCTTCGAGGCGGCCCTCGCCAGCGGTGCCGAAGTGCTTGAGCTTGACCTGCGCATGACGGCCGACGAGCAGGTCGTCGTCTTTCACGATGAGCTTCTCGACCGAACGACCGATGGTTCGGGCCCGATTGCCGATCGCACGCTCGCCGAACTGCGCGTGCTCGATGCGGGCAGCTGGTACGGCAGCGCGTGGCGAGGCGCGAGCATCCCGACCTTCGATGAGGTCTTGCCGCTGCTGCAGCGCTCAGACGTGCGCGCGCTCATCGAACTCAAGGGCCTCTGGACTGTGGATGCCCTGCGCCCGATCATCGCCGGCATCTACCGCCACGGGGTGCAAGACCGGGTGGTGCTCGCGAGCTTCGAGTTGCCGACGCTGCTCGAGTTGTGGCGCGAAGCACCGTCTCTGCCGCGCGCGGTGATCGTGCGACGGTTGCCCGACGACCCCGTGGACTTCGCGGCCTCGGTCGGGGCGACCACGGTCGTGACGAGTCTGCGGTCGTTCCGCGTCGACCCTGATGCCGTCGAGATGTTGCAAGGCGCCGGGCTGACCGTCATCGTCTACACGCTCAATCGCGGCGATCTGTGGCAACAGGCTCTCGACCTCGGGGTCGATGGGGTCGTGACCGACGCGCCACGACGCTTGGTCACCGTGCACGCCGACGCGGCTCGCGGCTCGTAGCGCCGAGAGTCAGCGACGCCGCAGCAGCGCCTCGTAGCCGCGCACGCCCTCGAGAAAGGCGCTCACTCTGATGCGCTCGTTCTTCGCGTGCAAGCACGCGCGCTCGGCGGCACTGAGCCGAAACGGCGTGAAGCGGTAGACGTGATCGCTGATGCCCGTCATGAAGCGCGCATCGCTCGCTTGCATCATGACGTAGGGGCTCACGAGCAAACCGGGGTGCACCTCGTGGATGCTCGCCACGAGGTCATCCCACGCCTCACCCTCGGCGGGCGAGACGGGCGAGGGTTCGCTCGGCTGCAGCACCTCGACCGTCACGAGGTCGATGGCGCGCCGCACCTCAGCGACGGCCTCGGCCACGCTCGACCACGGTGCAATGCGCACGTTGACGGTCGCGGTTGCTTGCTCGGGCAGCGCATTCGCCGCGTGCCCCGCGTTGAGCTCGGTGACCGCGCGGGTCGTCCGCAGCAGAGCGGTGATTTCTGAGCCGCGTCGCAATAGCGAGCGCAGAATGAGCGGGGCAGTCAGGTCTACGCGCGTAAACAGTGCGCGGAACGGCTGTCGCGCGCGTGCACCCAGGGTTCGCAGCATGCGGCGAATCGTGGGGTCGAGTCGCGCCCGCGCGGGGGCGGCGTTGAGACGCTGAATGGCGCGAGCGAGTCTCTCGGTCGCCGCGAACGGGGGAGGGCTTGCGGCGTGGCCGCCGAGCTGCTCAACGCGCAGCCGTAGGGTCGTGATGCCCTTCTCGGTGACCCCGATGAGCGCGAAGGGTTCGTCGAGCCCCGGGAAAGCATCCCGAACAATCGCACCGCCCTCATCGAGAACGAGCGCCGGGCGGATGCCCCGCTCGCGCAACGCCGAGGCCACAGCTTGCGCTCCGGTGCCAGCCACTTCTTCGTCGTGGCCGAACAGCAAGAGCACATCGTGCCGCGGCGTGAACCCCGTGGCCAGCAAGCGGTCAACAGCTTCGAGCACGGCGGCCAGCGCGCCCTTATCGTCGATGGCTCCCCGGCCCCACACCATCGGTTCGCCTTCGTGATCGACCAACTCGGCGGCGAACGGGGGATGCTGCCAGCCGTCGTCGGTCGCGGCCACGACGTCGTAGTGTGCCATGAGCATCGTCGGAGCCTGGGCGCCCGTGGGGTCACTCCCACGCCAGCGGTAGAGCAAGGAGTAGCCGGGGCCGCCCTCGGGGTCGGGGCCGAGGCGCTCGCGCTCGAGGCTCGCGTGCACGCGGGGGTAGAGCGTCGGCAGCTCAGCGATGAGGGCCTCGAACGTAGCCCGGTCAGCGCGCGGACCGGGGCCGCTCGCCGGTCGGGCGATCGTCGGAATGCGCACGAGCGCACGCAGCCGCTCAATTGCACCATCGTCGGGGCTCGGCACGTTCTCGGGCACGAGGTCAGCCTACGACCTTCTCGTCTCGCGACGGCCGAGCCGATAACGTTCCCCTATGCGTCGTTTCGTCATTCCGATCGTGGCCGCGGTGCTCGTCATTGCCGCGGTGATCACGGCTGCCGCGCTCGTGATCGCCGCGCGCACACCCCAGCCGCTCGCGAGCGGGCCCGCGCCCGATTCGACGCAGCAGCAGGGTCGCGCGTCGTCGTCGCTCTCGGCCGTCACGGGTGGTCCCGTGCGCACGGGCGTCAACGACTTCACGTTCGATTCGTTCGACGTTGTCTATCGCCTGGGTCGCGACGCTGAGGGTCACGCCACCCTGCTGACGACCGAAACGCTCGTCGCGCGCTTTCCTGACTATGACCAGAACCGCGGAATCCGCCGGTCGTTGCCCGCGACCTACCAGGGGCACACCACGAGCCTTCAGGTGGTCTCGGTAACGGATGGCGATGGACAACCGCGCACCTACGACGTCGAATATGGCTCGGGCATCGTCGACATCATTGCGGCGGTTCCCGAAGGGCAATTCGTGCGGGGTGAGCAGACCTACGTCATTACCTACTCGCAGCGCGACATCGTTGACTACTTCGCCGACTCGAACGCCGACGAGTTCTACTGGAACCTCACGGGCACCGACTGGGCTCAGCCCTTTGGTCGCGTCTCGGCCGAGATTGTGCTCGACGACGGCCTCCGCAGTGTTCTCACGGGCGAGCAAGCGTGCTATCGCGGCTACGCCGGTTCGACCGAGCGGTGCGCGATCACGCTCACCGACGACACCCTGCGCGTTGACGAGTTGGCGCTCGGGCCGTTTCAGACCGTGACGATCGCGATCGGATTCGCTCCGGGCACCTTCACGCCGTTCGACGCTTCATACACGGCCTCGGTGTGGGGCTGGGTGCAGTTGCTCAGCGTGGCACTCGCGCTCGCCGCGGCCGTCTATGCCATCGTGCTGCGCGTCACGCGCTACCGAGACGCAGCCGGCCGGCCCGTCATCATCGCCGAGTATCTGCCGCCCCGCGGGCTCACGCTGCTCGATGCGGCCGTACTCACCAAGCGTTCGACCAAAGCGGTGGCGAGCCAACTCGTCGACTTTGCTGTGCGCGGCATCATCACGATCATCGAGACCCCGGCGACGTTCTTCTCCTGGCGCAATACGTGGACACTCCGGCTCGAGAAATCCGACGGGCTTGAGGGCGAAGAAGAGTACTTGCTGGGCTACTTCTTTCCGGGGCTGTTCGTCGGCACCGAGCACCAGCTCTCGACGCGCAATACGAGCTTGAGCCAAAGCATCCGCAGTCAGCTCAGTCGCATCGACTCGGCGGTGATCGCGCGCGGCTGGCGGTCGCGCATCCCGGCTCGACACTCGGGTCTCGTGCCGTTCGTGGCGATGGTCGCGACCGTCTTCGCCTTTGTCGCGGGCATCATCATGTCGGAAGAGGGGCGAGGCGGCGATCTGGCATGGATGCTCATGGGAGTGCCCATCGTGGCGACCATCATCATCGGCTCGTGTCTGTGGCGTGTGCCCCTCACGGCCGAGGGGGCCGAGCGCGTTGACCACCTAAAAGGCCTCGAGGTCTACATCGAACTCGCCGAGGCCGATCGCCTGCGCGTGCTGCAGTCGCCGCAAGGGGCTGAACGCGAGCCGGTTGACGCGACGAGTCGCGATGAACGCCTCAAGCTCATCGAGCGACTCTTGCCTTGGGCCGTGCTCACGGGGCACGAACGTGACTGGGCCAAGCAACTCGGCGAGTTCTACGCCGAGGGTGACAGCCCCTCGTGGTTCTCGAGCACAAGGCCTTTCTCGATCGGCGGCTTTGCCGCGGGCGTGGGTTCGGTGAGCTCGACTCTCTCGTCGAGTTACTCGGGATCGAGCTCGTCGGGTGGCTCATCGGGCGGTGGGTCGTCCGGAGGCGGAGGCGGAGGCGGAGGCGGCGGGGGAGTGTAGACTTTCCCCCAGCACCTCCGCTCACCGGCCGTTCTCCGACCGGGTCTGGGCGACGTAGGTGTGGCACATCGTTTCTGCGGGTGGGCGGTTCTTCGCCTCCTCGCGAGTCGTTCGGGGCATTCGTGCTCCGCTCTTTCGAGGAGGGGCATTGGCCCAGACCGGCCAGCGTCAGAAGAAGAACCCGTCGTCGCGTCAGGCGACGACGCGGCGCCGTCGCCCGCTCGACGAGCAGGGAATCATCCCCATTCTTGCCCGCGCCGTGCGCGAGGTTGAGAGCGCTGCCGAGCGCGGCGCCAAGGTGAGCCCCTCGAACCGCACCAAATTTCAGGTTGCCGCGTTGCTCGTGCGCGACGAGCGTGCCCGCGTCAAGGACGACCGCGAGGTGCCCGAGAGCGAGCGCGCCGAAGTGCTCAAGCGACTCGATGGTCTCGCCGGCATCATGGCCAAGACGGCCGCGCGCGACACCTCGCTCATCGCTTTGCTTGCGCCCGAAGCGAAGGTCAGCGACGCCGCCAAGGCGCTGCGCCGCGACATGCTGCTCGCATCGGGCGCTGAGCTGGAGCCGGATGATCTGCTGATCGTGACCGAGGCGCCCACCGTCGCCCCCGAGGTCGCCAAGCAGGTCGTGCCCAAGTCGGTCAAGCAAGCCCAGCTCGCCAACCCCTTTTTGGCGCCTGACCTCTCGGCGCTCAGCCCGTCGACGCCGTCGAACTCGGGTCGCTTGTCGAACTGGGAGCTCATTGAGCCCCTCTTCCGTTCGTTCGAATATGGTGCCGGTGGTCAGGCCGCGTCGATGGCGCTGCCCGAAACGGGTTCGCTCGTCACGCCCGGCGGCATGGAACTCATGCGTCACCAGGCTCGCCTCATCGAGTCGGTGCGGCGCGGGCACCGCACGTTCTTGCTCGCCGACGAGCCGGGCCTCGGCAAGACGGCTCAAGCCCTCATGGCCGCGAACGTCGCGCAAGCCTTCCCTTTGCTCGTCGTCGTGCCGAACGTCGTGAAGACGAACTGGGCGCGCGAGGTCGAGCGCTGGATTCCGCAGCGGGCTTCGACGGTCGTGCACGGCGACGGCGAGAACCTCGACGCCTTTGCCGATGTCGTCATCGTCAACTACGAGATTCTCGACCGCCACGTTGGGTGGCTCGGCCGCTTCGGCTTCAAGGGCATGGTCGTCGACGAGGCGCACTTCATCAAGAACGCCACCTCGCAGCGGTCTCGCCATGTGCAGTCACTCGCGCAGAACATCCGTGTGCTGCACCCGAAGGCGCTCATGATGGCGCTCACCGGAACCCCGCTCATCAACCAGATCGAAGACTTCCGCATGATCTGGAAGTTCCTCGGGTGGATCGACGACAAGAAGCCACTAGGCCGCCTCATGGCGTCGCTCGACGACGCGGGGCTCACTCCGGCCGACCCGGGCTTCTTCGCGTCGGCGCGTCAGTGCGTGATCGACATGGGCATCGTGCGTCGCAAGAAGGTGGATGTTGCGGCCGACATCCCGGCTCGCCGCATCGCTGACATTCCCGTCGAACTTGACGACGATGTTGCTCGCTCGATCCGCGCCTCTGAAGAGGCGCTCATCAGTCGGCTCGTCGACCGCTACCGTCGTGTCGTTGCGGCGCGCGAGGTGCCGCCGGTGGGTATCGACCGCGACCTCATTCGTCTCGTGGCCACGGCCGAACTCGAAGAGTCGAAGCAGGCGACCGGCGGCGACAACGTGTTCACGATGGTGCGCAAGATCGGCACGGCCAAGGCCGTGTTGGCTGCCGATTACACGGCGCAGCTCGCGCGCAACGTCGGCAAGGTGGTCTTCTTCGCCAAGCACATCGATGTGATGGATGCTGCAGAAGCGCACTTCGCGTCGGTCGGGTTGCGCTCGGTGAGCATCCGCGGCGATCAGAGCCCGAAGGCGCGTCAAGAAGCGATCGACGGCTTCACCAATGACCCGGCGGTGAGTGTCATCGTGTGTTCGCTGTCGGCGGCCGGCGTGGGCATCAACTTGCAAGCCTCGTCGAACGTCGTGCTCGCCGAGCTCTCGTGGACCTCCGCCGAGCAGACTCAGGCGATCGACCGCGTGCACCGCATTGGCCAAGAGTTGCCCGTGACGGCGTGGCGCATTTTGGCCGCGCAAACCATCGACGCGCGCATCGCTGACCTCATCGACTCGAAAGCGGGCCTTGCAGCGCGCGCTCTCGACGGAAGCGACGAGCAGGTCGTGGCCGAAGGCACGGTGCAGGTGCAAGCGCTCATCGCGATGCTCACTGACGCACTTGAGCAGCGAGCCGCCGCCTAGACCGCGCCAGCCCTTAGGCCCCGCGACAGCGGTCAGCCTGTCGGAGCGCCACTGCTCGGCTCACCGCGAGGCGATTGCCGCTGGTCGCGTCTCGGGTGCTCCAGTGCACGATGGGTTGTGGCGGCAGCGCGATGCCCCAGCGTTCTACGAGAAGGTGCGGCGACGGCACCACAGGCCGGTTACCAGGAACACACACGTGCAGTGCGGTCAGGGCCGTTTCGCTCTCAGGGGGAGAACTGTTGTCCCCGGCATCGGCCCCGGCCCCGGCCCCGGCCCCGGCCCCGGCCCGGTCCCCGTCGCGGTCGCCGCTGCCGGCATAGAACTCGAGTGCACTGACACAGGCGAGCGGTCCACCAAACCTCCAGGCGAGGCGATTGAGGGACGAGACATCGGGGTGACAGTGCCACCCTTGCCGCACGGCCTGCAGCGAACCATAGTCGCGATACAGCTCGAGCATGGTGGGGTCGACGCCCACCGCCCGCAATTCACGAGTCGAGACGATTCCGCCGGTACGCGCGAGCAAAGCGAGCACCGGCATCGACAGATGACCGGTGCCACGGGCAGGGCCGGAGTACTTCAGAGTTGACCGCATCACGCCGCAAGTGTGACGTCGTGAACCGGTGCGCCGTCGCGAACTCAGCATCCCGTGCAGGCCAGCGGCGCGTATCCGCTGGTGGAGGAGCGCTGCGATGCGTCCGTGATGCTGCGCGCCAACCCTTCGCCGACGGCTATTGGTCGGTCATGACTATGCCGTCGAGTGAATCCGTGCCACTCACGGTCAGCTCAACGTCGCCGAGTGCCTCCGTTGACCTCACGGTCAGCTCAATGTCGCCGAGTGCCTCCGTTGACCTCACGGTCACGACTTTGCCGTCGAGTGCCTCCCCAATCGAAGGAACTTTCGGAGCAAAGTCGTTCGACTTTCCTACGATTGGGGAGCGTTTCGCGACAGGCGGTCGCACCTCGGAGCGCGCGTGAACGGGCGACCCTGTTGGGTGCGGCGGCGGGGTGCGGTGTGGGGTGCGGCGGCGGGGTGCGGCGGGGTGCGGCGTGGGGTGCGGCCGCGGGGGCGGCGGCAATTGCGCTCGGACGAACAGTTCGGCTGGGGGTTGGGCGGAACGGGGTGGGCAGGGGGCGTTAGCGTTTGGCGGCGCGGTCGGGCGAGACAAGGTAGGCGACAGCCGTCAGCGGGATGGGGAGCCAGGTCGGTCGATTACGGGCCTCGTACATCGCCTCGTAGACAGCCTTGTCGAGCTCGAAAGCGTCGAGGAGGGTGCGGTGAGCGCGCAAGTCGGTTCCGCTCACTGCGATGTAGCCGTCGAGAAAGGCCGCTCGAGCCTCGCGCGCCCAGTCTGACGATGAGACCATGCCGCCCCCGACGGGGGCGGCCGCGGAAGGGGCAGTGGCCGGATCGGCGGCGGTCGCGGGAGCGGCGGCGGGAGTGGCGGTGGAGGCGGCTGGGGCGGCGGCGGGGGCGGTAGTGTTGCGCAGGGAGCCGACCGCGTAGTCGAATGAGCGCAGCATGCCCGCGACATCGCGCAGCGGTGAGTCAACGCGGGCGCGCTCGGTTAGCGGTCGTAACGGCTCGCCCTCGAAGTCGACGAGCAACCACGGGCCGTTCGGGCGACGCAGCACCTGACCCAGGTGATAGTCGCCATGGATGCGCTGCAACGCCGGCCACGGAGCCTCGCGCGCCGCGTCGTACACCGCTTCAATCGCGGGCCGGAGCTCGCGCAACTGCGGTACGTCGGTGATCGCGACAGCGAGGCGCTGGTGCCACCCCGCCACGAAGCCCACGATGTCACCGAGAGTCGGCTCGCGCGTAGGCATGCACGCGGCAAGAGCGGTGTGAACCTCGGCCGTCACGCGACCGAGAGCTTCGGCGTCGGCGGCGAACGACTCGCCCGCCGCGGCTGCCTCGAGTGCGAGCGGCCAGCCGTCGCGCACGCCCGGCATGAACTCTTGAGCAAAAGCGATATGGCCGGTCGACGGCTCAAGGCTGTGGGTGTCAGAGCCGTGCGGGTCGACCCAGGTGGCCGACAGCGAGCCGAGCATCCTCGGTACTGATCGGTTTCCGGCGCTCGTGAGCGCCGTCTGCAGCACGACGTCGGGATTCTCACCGGCGTGCACGAGCCGGAAGATCTTGGCAACGAGCGGAGCCTCAGAACCCCCATCGAAAATGATCGAGGTATTCGACTGTTCGCCGGCGTGAACGCGCGAGGTGAGGTCACTGCGGTGCACGCTGAGCCGCTCGAGCAAGGCGCGCGTGTAGGCAGGGTCGTGCGCTCCGTCGAACAGATAGTCGCCGTTCTCGTCGCGGCCGATGAAGGTGGGCCCTGCACCGCGCGGAATCGTTCGGCGCAAAACGACCGGCACGTGGTACAGCGACGGCGGGTTGTTGGCCGTGTCGCGCATGAGCAGAACGTGGATGCGAGCATCCGCATCGTCAGCGCTCCACTCAACACGGCTGACCTCGACGAGTTGCGGCACGCGGCCTTTGCCCGCGTACCACCGCTGGCGGGTCATCCATTCGGTGAGGCACTCCATCGTGCTGTGCATCCCATGACCCTACACAGAAGGCGTCGTCACGCCGTGCGGGCTCGCAAAAAGCCATTCATGGCCGCAGTGAGGGGCGCATCGACCGTGAGGGGCCGCGCGTCGACCGAGCGCACGGGTGCCGCGTGCCGCACGCTCGACACAAGCCACGCAGCATCAGCCTCGAGCAGCTCGTCAGGGGTCAAGGGTGCGACCACTGTACGCAGTCCCCACTGGTCAGCGGCCGCAAAAAGATCGACCTGGGTCGTGCCGGGCAAGATGCCGAACGCGTCGGGAGGCGTCGCCAACTCGTCTGCGCGGCGAATGACGAGAGTCGAGGTGGGTCCCTCGAGCAGCATGCCGTCGGTCGACACGAAGATGACATCGTCGGCGCCGCGGCGTTGGGCTTCGCGCACGGCTGCGCGGTTCACGGCGTACGAGAGTGTCTTCGCACCCGCGAGCAACCACGGACTCGTCGAGCTCACATCGCTGCGCAGCCCGCGGTCGAGCAGCACGACGTCAACGCCCTCGGTGCGCTCGCGCCGAAACTCGGGCGACACGGTGCCGTAGGCCCAGCCCGTAGGGACGGGTTGGCCGGTGGCGCCGGCAAGCTCAGTGCCGCGCGTGAGCACGATCTTCACCCAGGCTTCGTCGTGGTCGGCGAGGCGTTCGGCGATCGCGAGCACCGCATCCCGCCACAGCGCGTCGTCGATCGCGGGCAAGTCGAGCATGCGCGCCGACCGCGCGAAGCGCGCAAGGTGGGCTTCGAAGGCTTGAGGGTGCCCGCGGCCAATGCTGATGGTCTCGAAGATGCCGTCTCCGCGTGTGGCCGCGACGTCGAGCACCGAGAGTTGCGGATGCTCAACCTCAGCCTCGACGAGGTGCCCCGCCGAGTCGGCCGACGCCGCCGAGTGCGACGGAATAACAAGCAGAAGGTGCTGCGGCACGGTCATGCAGCGACGGTATACCCGCGCGTGCGGCAGCCGCGACTCGGTTCGCTCATCGCAAGTCGGCGCGTACGACGGGAATCGGACCCGTTCGGCGTCGGCCGTGACTCACGCCGCGCACGCCGCGCGTGTGGACGCGGTTGATGAGAATCGCGACGGCGGCGAGCACGACGATGAAGGCGGCAATGCCCACGACGTAGATGACGACACCCATGATGCCGTTCGGTCCGTCGGGCTCGAGGAAGGGGTAGGGGTACCAGCCAGCCGATGAGCCGCGCAGCATCGTCACGCCCACCCAGATGAGCGGGTAGCTCACGGCAAGCCACAGCGCTGACCACGAAATGCGCACGCGACCGGGCGTGAGCAGCCAGTCGAGGGCGATGTAAATCGGAATCCACACGTGCAACGACTCGTTGGGCCACACGGGCCCGACATAGCCGTCGTCGTTCGGAATATCGCGCAACAAGACGTTGTAGACCACGGCCGTCACGAGCGCATACGAGAAGATGCTCGCGCGAATCGCCGTGTAGAGACGCGTATCGCGGTCGAGTCGCAACGCCATGATGCCGCCGACGATGAGCACGACGATGTTGATCATCGCGGTTTGAATCGTGAAGTAGGCGAAGTACTGGTCGGGTTCGAATCGGCCGACCGAAATCTGGTCGGTGATTTGGGTGACCAGTGCCGCGAAGATGAGCAAGCCGGCGACGATGCTGATGATGCCCGAGATGTGTCGAAGGGTGGCGAGGCGAGCGGTGGCGGCCTTTTCGCCCAGAGGAGAGGTCTCAGTCACGCGCTCGACGTTAGCAAGAAATGTGCATACTGTTGCATGAATCTTGCAGAGCATCGCTCACCTGATCGGGGCTTTTGCGCCTCGCGCACAGCCTGCTGCTTTAGTCGGCGAGCCCGAGCACGTCGAGCAGCCACGCGAGTTCGATGGCGCGCTGCTTCCAGGCCGAGTAGCGGCCACTCACGCCGCCGTGCCCGGCCTCCATCTCGCACCGCAGCAGGGCATCCGCTCCCACCTCGCGCAAGCGCGCCACCCACTTGGCCGGCTCGACATAGAGCACGCGCGTGTCGTTGAGCGAGGTGACGGCGAGGATGCGCGGATACGTCTGCTCGGTGACGTTCTCGTAGGGCGAGTAGCCCTTCATGTAGGCGTAGACCTCGGGGTCGTCGAGGGGGTTGCCCCACTCGTCCCATTCGATGACCGTGAGCGGCAGTTCGGGCATGAGAATGCTCGTGAGCGGGTCGACGAAGGGCACGTCGGCGAGAATGCCCGCAAACAGCTGCGGCGCCAGGTTGGCGACGGCGCCCATGAGCAAGCCGCCCGCACTGCCGCCTTCGGCCACCAGGCGATCGGGTGCCGTCACGCCCGTGTCGACGAGGTGCTGCGCCACGGCGACGAAGTCGGTGAAGGTGGTGATCTTCGCGAGCGACTTGCCGTTTTCGTACCAGGCGCGCCCGAGCTCGCCCCCGCCGCGCACGTGGGCGATCGCGAACACGACGCCGCGGTCGAGCATCGACAGGCGCGGGATGCTGAAGCCGGGGTCAATCGACGACTCGTAGCTGCCGTAGCCGTAGAGGTGCATGCTGCTCGGCTCGGCACCTGCGGTGCCGTCGAGTGACCCGACGAGCCCCTTCTTCCACACGAGCGAGATCGGAACCCGCGTGCCATCCGGCGCCACGGCCCAGTCGCGGCGCTCGGAATAGTCGCTCGCCCGGTAGTCGCCGAGCACGGGCTGCTGCTTGAGCACCGTCACGGCCGCAGCGCCCTCGCGCACGCGCGCGACGTCGAGGCTCGCGACGGTCGAGGGTTCGGTGAAGCTCGCGTAGCCGAAGCGCAACAGCGGCTGGCTCCACTCGGGGTTTCCGCGCGCACCGATCGACACGAGCTTGTCGCCCTCGATGGGTGCGGTGAGCTCGACCCACGCGCTGCCCGGCCACGTGAGCTCGGCGAGCTCGGTCGTGGGCTCGAGCGGCGCGACCGCGGTGCGCGGAAGCCCGTCGGCACGATAGTCGAGCACGAGAAAACGCTCGAACGCGTCGATGCCCTCAACCCGCCGGCCCGGCTCGTGCGGCACGAGGGTGACGGGTTCGGCGTGGGGAGCATCCACGGGCACGGCCACGATCTGAAAATCGGGCGCCTCGTGATTGTGCGTGATGAGCCAGACATCGTGCCCGCCCAGGCGCGCGTGCTCGAGGTCATACTCGACGCCAGCGCGGCGCGGCCACACCACGGTGAACTCGCCCTCGGGCGTGCCCGCATCAAGCACGTACGTTTCGCTCGTGATGCTCGACGCCGCTTCGATCACGAGGTACCGGCCGCTGCGCGTGCGCCCCGCGCCCACCCAGAAGCTGTCGTCGGGTTCGTGAAAAACAGCAACGTCGTCGGCGCGCGGC
>JAAFHT010000042.1 GCA_013297625.1 Actinomycetota bacterium
GAGCACGACAAAGCCCAGGGTCGCGGCGAGCGAGTAGACCGGGGCGGTCGAAGCCAGCCCGATGACGGTCGATCCCGCCAGGCCGAGCGTGCCCGTGGCGAGGCCCTTGCCCTCGGGGTGGGTCGAAGAAACGGTCTCGGTCATGGATGCTCCCTTGCAGCCGCGCGATCAGCCCGCCCCTCGGCGGCACGACGAAAGTATCACCGGGCCGCAGTCCGGGGCGAGAGCGTTAGTGAAGAAAAGCTCAGGCGAGCGCGGCTCGGGCAGCCGCGCGGGCGGCGGTTGGCTCGGGGGCCGCACACGCGGCCGCGGCCGCCGCGCGGCACTGTTCGAGCGTGACGCCGGCGAGGCGAGCACCCACCGTCGGAATCGCCCGCGCCGTCATCGAGAGACTCGAGGCGCCGAGCCCCACGAGCACGGCCGCGAAGTCGGGGTTCGCGGCGGCTTCACCACACAAGCCCACGGGGGTGCCCGTGGCCGCAGCGGCCTCTCCCACGAGGCGAATCATGCGCAAGAGCGCGGGTTGCCACGGGTCGGCGAGCGCCGCGAGCGAGGCCGACATGCGGTCGGCCGCCATCGTGTATTGCGAGAGGTCGTTGGTGCCCACACTGATGAAGTCGACCGCCGCGCACAGCTCGGCCGCCGTCACCGCCGCGGCTGGGGTTTCGAGCATGATGCCGACACTCGCAATGCCCGCCGCGCGCGCCCGTGCGGCAAACTCGCGCGTCTCACCAAGGGTTGCGATCATGGGTGCCATGACGGCGACGTCGGCACTCTCGGCGGCCGCGGCTTCGGCGATCGCTTGCAATTGGCGCTCGAGCACCTGCGGATCACGGATGGCCGTGCGCACGCCGCGCAACCCCAAGACGGGGTTCGGCTCGTCGATTGCCGTCAAGAACGGCAACGGCTTATCGCTGCCCGCGTCGAGCGTGCGCACGACAATGCGTTGCCGCGGAAAGGCCGCGAAGACCTCGCGATAAGCGGCGACCTGTTCGGCCACGCTCGGCTCATCGGCACGATCGAGAAAGCAGAACTCGGTGCGAAAAAGGCCCACGCCCTCAGCGCCGCGCTCGACGGCCCGAGCGATTTCGCGCGGGGCACCGACGTTGGCACTCAAGACCACGAGGTGCCCATCGGCGGTCTGGCCCGGCCCCACGAACGGTGGCAGCGTAATGACTCCCGTTGCGGTTGCCTGCTCGGCGAGATCGGGTTGCACGATCACTTCTCCGGTGTCGCCGTCGACGAGCACGAGAGTTCCGTCGGTGATGCTCGTCGCGCCGACCACTCCCACGACCGCAGGCAAGCCCAACTCGCGCGCAATGATCGCGGTGTGGGAGGTAGGGCCACCCTGCTCGGTCACGAGAGCGAGGCACCGCGACGGATCGAGCGTGACCGTGTCGGCCGGCGCCAAATCGTCAGCGATGAGGATGTACGGCTCACGTCGCTCGGGAAGCCCCGGTGGCTCAACCCCGGTGATGGCGGCAATCGTGCGGTCGCGCACATCGTTCAGATCGGTGATGCGGTCGAGCATGCTGCCGCCCGCAGCACGGTACTCGGCCACGAGTCGCGCGATGGAATCCCACACGGCCCGCTCGGGGCTCACCCCGCGCTCGTGCACGGCCCGCGACGCGGCGTCGTGCAACACGGCGTCGTCGGCGATCGCCGCCGTCGCCGCGAGCACCTCGGCGCGGTGACCCTCGGTGGCGGCGGCACGCTCGCGGTATTGGGCGGCGGTCGCGCGCAGGGCATCCGTCACGATCTGCGCCGCGGCGGCGCGAGCGGGTGGCGCCATGATGACGGTCGCACTCGGCTCGGCGATCGCGTGCACGAGCACGGCGACGGGGCCCACGACACGGCCCGAACTGACGCCAAGGGGGCCTGAGCCGCGATCGGGTTCCGCCGCCTCCGCGAGCGCGGCAGAAGCCCTCGTGGGCGCCGATGACGGCGCCGTGACGAGGGGTTCGCCGAATCCGCTCTCGATGAGCTCGGAGATCGCCCGCACGGCCGCGGTGGCGTCGTCGCCCACGGCGGTCACCCGCACCTCGGTGCCGGGCTTCGCGATCAAGATCGAGATGCTCAGCGGGCTTGCCGCCGGAGCGGCAGGCTTGCCCGGCACGGCGAGCGAGATCGTTGACGAGAAGGTTGCGGCGAGAGCGGCAATCTCGGCTGCGGGGCGGGCGTGCAAGCCACCCTCGTTGCGCACGAGCGCGAGTGCGGATGCGCTGGGCCGTTGGTCGGGTGCCACGGCGGCGGGCGTGGTGGCGCTCGCTGACGGCGTCGCGTCCGCCGTCGTCGTCGCGCCCGCGAGCAACGCCACCTTGGGCGCGAGCGCGGCCGAAGCTTCGGCCGCCACGACATCGATGCTGTCGCCCGTTGCCGCCCGCACAACGGCAGCGAGCAAGCCCTCGACAAACGGCGCGGGCACGACGCGCACGTCGATGCGATGGGCGATGAACTCGAGCGCCATGTCGGCGCTCAACACTGCCGAGCCGAGGTCGGTGAGCACGACGACTCCCACACCCTCGGAGGCTTCGCTAATGGCGGCTGCGACGCGCGTGGCGTTGGTGCCCGTGCCCCCATCAGCGCGGCCCGCCGCGATCGCGATTCGCGGAGGGTCGGCGGGAGTGAACTCGCGCGCGAGAGTAGCCGCGGCCTCGGCAAGTGCCCGACTGTGCGAGACGAGCACGAGTCCCACGCGCGGCGCCCGGCGGTCGGCCGGGCGAGTCGGTTCGGCGGTCGGGCTCTCGGGCGCGGTCACTGCCGGAACCATGGGCGCCGTGGGCACCGAGGCCTCAGCGGCGAGCGCCGCGGCGAGCGCGCCGAGCATGAGCGCCGCCGAGGCAGCCCCCGGATCGATCGAGCCCCGACTGCGGTCGCCCAAGTAGCTCGCCCGGCCACGACGGGCGACGAGCTCTGCCGTCGCGTCACGAGCGGCGTTGGCCGCGATCGCGGCGGTGGATGCTGCCTCGGCGAGCGGAGCGCCCGTCGCCACCGCGGCATCCAGGGCCTCAATCGCGGGCACGAGCGCATCGAGCAGCGTCTTGTCGCCGAGTTCGGCGTGGCCGCGTTGCTGCACACCCGCGGCTCCGGCGCGCAAGGCCGCGACGAGCGCGGGTCCGTCGAGCGCCGAGGCATCACCGCACGCGGTCGCCGCTCGCAGCAAAAGGGTGCCGAAGAGTGGGCCGCTTGCTCCGCCCACGGTGCTCACGAGCGTGAGCCCCGCGCGCGTGAGGGCCTCGCGCACCGTCGACGGCGGCTGGGCGTCGAGTTGGGCGACCACGGCGCTCATGCCGCGCTGCAGATTGGCGCCGTGGTCGGCATCGCCGATCGCCGCGTCGAGCCGCGTGAGGTGCTGCTCGTTCTCGGCAATCTCAGTCGCCCAGCGGCGCAGCCAGTCGGTCGTTGCGGCAAGAGTCAGCATGGTTATCGCCCCCACCGCAGGGCTGGGGTCTCGACGGGGGCATCCCAATACGAGAGCAGTTCGGCGTCGACCGGAAGCACCGTGATCAGGCACCCGGCCATGTCGAGCGCGGTGATGGTGTTGCCCACGAGCGTGCGAACCGCTCGCACCCCCACCGCCTCGAGTAGCGGAACCAGTTCGGCGAGCATCGCGTAGAGCTCAATGAGCGGCGTCGCGCCGAGGCCCGAGAGCATGACGATCGCGTCGCCCGCGGGCAACCCGTCGGCCACGAGGGGGCCCACAAGCCGCTCGGCGAGTTCGGGTGCGGGAGCCATGGTCTGGCGCGCCCGCCCGGGCTCACCGTGAATACCCACACCCCACTCGATCTCGTTATCGGCGAGCTCAAAAGTGGGTACTCCCGCCGCGGGAACCGTCGCGGCGCTCAACGCGACCCCCATCGAGCGGCCCGAGGCCGCGATGCGCGTGCCGAGCTCGTGCAGCATGTCGAGGTCGTGACCGTGCTCAGCGGCGGCGCCCACGATCTTCTCGAGCAGCACGGTGGTGCCCGTGCCGCGACGGCCTGCCGTGAAGGTCGAGTCGGCCACGGCCACGTCATCCGCGACGAGCACCGTGCGCACGTCGATGCGCGCGGCCTGCGCGAATTCGGCCGCGAGCTCGAAGTTCAGCACGTCGCCCGTGTAGTTCTTGACGATGTGCAGCACGCCCGCTCCGCGCTCGACGGCAATCGTGGCGGCGTGAATCTGGTCGGGGGTCGGCGAGGTGAACACGTCACCCGCGACGGCCGCGTCGAGCATCCCGAAGCCCACATAGCCCGTGTGCAAGGGCTCGTGCCCCGAGCCTCCGCCGCTCACGAGCGCGACGGTGCCGAAGTCTTTCGGCTCGGCGCGGTAGACGACCCGGCGCTCATGATCGACCCGCACGCCGGGGTGCGCGAGCGCGAGGCCGCGCAGGGCGTCAGCGACGACCGTCTCGGGGGCAGAGATGAGCTTCTTCATCGCGGGGTCAGTCTAGGCCGGGGCGCATGACGACGGCCCCGCATCCCTTGAGAGGAGCGGGGCCGTCGATAGCGCTGTGGCGGATGCTGCCTAGAGCGCCGCGATGATCTCGCGCATGAGGGCGGCTGTCTCGCTCGGCGTCTTGCCGACCTTGACTCCGGCGGCCTCGAGGGCCTCCTTCTTCGCCTGGGCGGTGCCCGCCGAGCCGCTCACGATGGCGCCGGCGTGGCCCATCGTCTTGCCCTCGGGGGCCGTGAAGCCGGCGACGTAGCCCACGACCGGCTTCGTGACGTTGGCCTTGATGAAGTCGGCCGCGCGCTCTTCGGCGTCGCCGCCGATCTCGCCGATCATGACGATCGCCTTCGTCTCGGGGTCGGCCTCGAAGGCCGCGAGAGCGTCGATGTGCGTCGTGCCGATGATGGGATCCCCGCCGATGCCGATCGCGGTCGAGAAGCCCAAATCGCGCAACTCGAACATCATTTGGTAGGTGAGCGTGCCCGACTTCGAGACGAGGCCGATGGGGCCCTTGCCCGTGATGTTGGCGGGCGTGATGCCCACGAGCGACTCGCCCGGCGTGATGATGCCCGGGCAGTTGGGGCCGATGATGCGCGTCGCGTTGCCCGTCGCCTGAGCGTGCGCCCAGATCTCGGCCGAGTCGAGCACGGGGATGCCCTCGGTGATGATGACGAGGAGGCCGATGCGGGCATCGATGGCCTCGAACGCGGCGTCTTTTGAGAAGGCCGGCGGAACGAAAGCGATCGAGACGTCGGCACCCGTCGCTGCCATGGCCTCGGCCACGGTCGCGAACACGGGCAGCTCGACCGTCGAGCCGTCGGCGGCCACGTGCGAGACGGTCGTGCCGGCCTTGCGGGCGTTCACGCCACCGACCACCTGCGTGCCGGCCTTGAGCATGAGAGCGGTGTGCTTGGTGCCCTCACCGCCCGTGATGCCCTGCACGATGACCTTGGAGTCTTTGTTCAGAAAGATCGACATTGTTCGCGTATCCCTTACTTCGCGGCGAGCGCGGCAGCTTTGTCAGCGCCGTCGTCCATGGTCGTGGCGAGCGTGACGAGCGGGTGGGCAGCCGCGGCGAGAATCGCGCGCCCCTCGTCGACCTGGTTGCCGTCGAGGCGCACGACGAGCGGCTTGGTGGCCGCGTCGCCGAGCATCTCGAGGGCCGAGACGATGCCGTTAGCCACCGCGACGCACGAGGTGATGCCACCGAACACGTTGACGAACACGCTCTTAACCTGCGGGTCGCCCAGAATGACGTCGAGGCCGGCCGCCATGACTTCAGCCGACGCTCCACCTCCGATGTCGAGGAAGTTGGCGGGCTTGACGCCGCCGTAGTTCTCGCCCGCGTAGGCAACAACGTCGAGCGTCGACATCACGAGGCCGGCACCGTTGCCGATGACTCCGACTTCGCCGTCGAGCTTGACGTAGTTGAGGTCGTGCAGCTTCGCCTTCGCCTCAAGGGGGTCAGCAGCATCCGCATCTTCCAAAGCCTCGTGGCCTGGTTGACGGAAGGCAGCGTTCGCGTCGAGGGTTACCTTGCCGTCGAGGGCGACGATGTCGCCCGCGCCCGTGAGCACGAGCGGGTTGACCTCGACGAGCGTGGCGTCTTCACCCACGTAGACGCCGTAGAGCAGCACGAACACCGGCGCGACCTTCTCGACGAGCTCGGCCGGGAACTTCGCGGCCACGGCGATCTCACGAGCCTTGTCGAGCGTGATGCCCACGGCCGGGTCGACCGCGATGCGCGCGAGCGCCTCGGGGCGCTCTTCGGCGAGCTGCTCGATATCCATGCCGCCTTCGTAGCTGCACAGGGCGAGGTAGTTGCGGTTGGCGCGGTCGAGCAGCACCGAGAAGTAGTACTCCTCTTTGATGTCGGCGCCCTGCGCCACCATCACGCGCTTGACGACGTGACCCTTGATGTCGAGGCCCAGGATGTCGCGGGCCGCAGCCTCAGCGTCATCCGCGGTCTTGGCGACCTTGACGCCGCCCGCCTTGCCACGGCCACCGGTCTTGACCTGCGCCTTGATGACCGTCACGCCACCGATCGACTCGGCCGCAGCGCGAGCCTCCTCGGGGGTGTCGGCGATGATGCCCTGCAGCACGGGAACACCGTGCTTCTCGAAGAGGTCTCGGGCCTGATACTCGAAAAGATCCACGCTGCTTGTCCCATCCGCGTGCGAAAAAGAAAGTGAAGGGGTGCGCGGTCGGTCTCGGTTCCGTGGCTTCTCTCGACAGAGATATTTCTCGATATCGAGACAAATCGCAGTGTCTACTGTAGCGGGGTGCGGTAACGCCCACTGACCCGCTCGCCGCGTCAGCGCGCGTCGTCGCGGCGGGCGATGAGCATCGTCACGTCATCGCTACTCGTGCCGCGCGCGCGGGCGCGAATGGCCTCGATGATCTCCCACGGATCTTTCGCGAGCAGAGCCAAAGCCACCAAGTTGTCGAGCGAGCGCAGCGTGCCGTCATAGAGGTCGAGCACGCCATCGCTCACAACGATGAGCGTGTCCCCCGGTTCGAGAACGGTGGTCTGCAGGGGCCACTCGGTCTCGGGGTCGACCCCGAGCGGTGGAGCGTGCGACCGCAGCCGCTCAGAGCTGCCATCGGCGCGCGCGATGATCGAGAGGCCGTGGCCCGCATCCACGTAGCTCAATTCGCCTGAGTCCATGTCGAGCCGCGCGTGAAATGCGGTGACGAAGACACCCGCGTTGTTGAGGTCGATCGTGAGTGCCGCAGATGCCGCATCGATCGCGCCCGCGACGTCAGCAAAGCGGGCCGCCGATCGCAGCACCGCGCGAACGGTCGCCGCGATGATCGAGGCCCCGATGCCCTTGCCCATGGCGTCGGCGAGCGTGAGCGCCGCACCCTCGCCCACGGGGTACCAGTCGTAGAAGTCGCCCCCGACCGCGCGCGCAGGAATGCACACGCCGCCGATCTGCCAGCCCGGCATACTGAGCAGCTGCTGCGGTAACAGACCCTGTTGCACTTCGGATGCCCGACTGAGCTCTTGGCTCACCGTCAACTCTTGCTGCACCCAGCCGGCGAGGTCGCGCAGCATCTCGGTCTCGCGTACCGAGAAGTGGCGCGGCGTCGAGTCATAGACGCAAAACGCTCCGATGCGTTCACCGCCGGGGGCATACAGCGGAAAGCCCGCGTAGAACGCGAGCAGCCCCGGCACGACCTTTTCGGAGTAGCGCGGATCAGCCGTCATGTCGGTCACCACAAACGGGTCATTGCCCTGAATCGTGACGGTGCACATTGAGGCTTCGCGCGTCATCTCGACCGGGCCCGCACCCGACACCGATTTCGCCCACTGTCGATCGCCGTCGATGAAATTGACCGCCGCGGTCTCAACGCCAAAGAGTTGGCGGGCGAGCCGTGTGACGCGGTCGAAACGTTCTTCGGGCGCGGTGTCGAGAATGCCCATGTCTTCGAGTGCGCGCTGCCGCGCCATCTCGTCAATGACGCCGGAAATCGAGATCGAGGGCATGACCTTGCGCCCTCGCTTCGACGAGGGAGACCGCCGTGCGCGCACGACGGTCCAATAGTTGACCCCGTCAACCCGGCGATGCTCGACGCTGTCGTTGAGCGCTTGCATAATCGGTAGTCCCCGACCGCGCTCAGACCACTGATCGGGCATGCTGCGATCACTGAGACCGACGTGCTCGACCGAGCCCTCGTCGGTCGCGGTCGCCTCAATGCGGTCGTCAGAGACCACAACGGTCAAGGTGAAGCGAATGGCCTGCCCGCGGTTGGCATGCTCAATGACGTTGGCGGTGAGCTCGACAATCGAGAGCTCAGCGGCCATGCGGTCGGCGGGGTCGAGCCGAGGGGTCTGCGCCCAAATGGTCGCGAGCAGGTCTTGAACGGTGTCAACAGTGTCGGGCGGGCTGCTCAAGCGCAGCGTGCGCGACACGATCTCAGGCATGGGGGAACGCGTCGCCGACCGTGTCGTAGCTCTTGAGCACCGAGCCCATGTTGGTGAGTTCGAGCACGAGCTGCGCTTGTTCGGCCGGGCGCACAAGGCGAAGATCGCCGCCGGATGCTCGCACGGCCTTCAGCCCTGACACGAGTGCCCCCAGCCCCGACGAGTCGAGAAACACGACCTGCGAGAGGTCGACGGCCACGTTGGGGTGGTTCGAGTCGATCGCCGACTCGATCGCCTCCCGCATGCGGGCTGCCGTCACCATATTGAGTCGGCCCCCGACGGTCACCTCGGCGACGCCAAACGGGTGATGCACCACGGTGATCTCCATTGCACGCCCTTCGTGTTGTCGGTGTCACCATTATGGCGGCGGGGGTGCCTACAGCTTTTCGATCGGACTGATTTTGATTAAGAGGCGCTTGCGCCCCGCGGTCTCGAACTGCACTTCCGCAATGCTCTTTGGTCCGACTCCGGTGACCGCACTCACGGTTCCATCGCCGAAATCGACGTGGCGAATGCGGTCGCCCGGAGCGAGGGTCAGGTCACCGTTGTCGCGCACGGTCGCCGTCACGCGGTTGGCCCACTCGGTCTTGGGCTTGCCCGCGGGCAGCGAGGCCGAGTAGCGGAACCCGTCGCGCGCCGAGCCCAGGCTGCGCGTGCTCGAGCGCATCCCCATTCCCGGAGAATCGCGCCAGTCGATGAGCTCGGTCGGAATCTCTTGCAGATAGCGGCTCGGGCTTGCCACGACGGTATCGCCGAACGTCGAGCGCGTCATGGCGAGGCTGAGGTGCAACACCTTTCGCGCGCGCGTGATGCCCACATAGAAGAGTCGCCGCTCTTCAGCGGGGCCGCCCGGCTCGCTCGCACTCATTTGGTGCGGCAGCAGATTCTCTTCGACCCCCGTGATGAAGACGGCGTCGTATTCGAGCCCCTTGGCCGTGTGCAGGGTCATGAGCGAGACGGTTCCGCTCGAGTCGTCGAGGTCGTCAGCGGCGGCGACGAGCGCCACCTCGGTGAGAAAGTCGATGAGGCGACCCTCGGGGTTGTTCTTCTGAAAGTCGCGCGTCACGGCGACGAGCTCTTCGACGTTTTCGGCGCGGGCTTCGTCTTGCGGGTCGCGACTCGCGCGCAGCGCGCTGAGGTACCCGGTGGCTTCGATGATTCCCGTCAGTAGATCGGGCACCAGGGCCGTCTCGATCGAGTCGGATGCCCGGTCAAGAATCGCCGCGAGGTCAAGAATCGCCGTGGTCACTTTGGGGCCGAGGCCCAGCGCCGCGGCATCCCGAAGCGCATCGTGCATCGTGCCGCCGAGCTCGTCAGCGTGGTTGGCGAGGGCCGTCTCGGTCGCCGGCCCGATACCGCGCTTGGGGGTGTTCAGGATGCGCCGCATCGCGAGGCCATCGGCCGGATTCGCGACAGCGATGAGGTAGGCCATGAGGTCTTTGATCTCGGCGCGCTCGTAGAACTTGGTGCCGCCGAGCACGCGGTAGGGAAGGCCCGCGCGAATGAAGATCTCTTCGAGCGCTCGCGTCTGGGCGTTGGTGCGATAGAACACCGCGACCTGGCTGTAGGGCGTGCCGCCCTCGTGTAGCCGGGCGATCTCATCGGCAACGAATTGCGCCTCGTCGTGTTGCGTGTAGCCCGTGAAGCCCACGATCTTGTCGCCCGCACCGACGGCCGTGAAGAGGTTCTTGGCAATGCGGTCGAAGTTGTTGGCAATGACGGCGTTGGCCGCGTCGAGAATCGTCTGCGTCGATCGGTAGTTCTGCTCGAGCAACACGACCTCGGCGCCCGTGAAGTCGCGCTCGAACTCGACGATGTTGCGAATGTCGGCGCCACGGAACGCATAGATCGACTGGTCGGAGTCGCCGACGACCGTGAGACTCGCGGCCGGAATGCCGCCGTTCGCGTCGAGCTCGACCCGTGTGTCTTCCGGCACGTGCACTGGCTCGACCGGCCGGGTCAGCTCGCGAATGAGCGCGTATTGCGCGTGATTGGTGTCTTGGTACTCGTCGATGAGAATGTGCCGGAACCGCCGCTGGTACAGCGCCGCCACCTTCGGAAACGCGCGGAAGAGATAGACCGTCTGCGCGATGAGGTCGTCGAAGTCAAACGCATTCGCCCGACGCAGCTCGGCGGTGTAGCGGCGAAACAGCTCGAGAAACATGACCTCGGTCGGGTCGTTGGGGTTGAGCTGGCGGCTGTAGCCCTCGGCATCGATGAGCTCGTTCTTGAGTCGTGAAATCTTGCCCGCGACGGCGCTCACGGTGAAGCCCATCGTGTCGGCCTGCATGTCTTTCACGAGCCGCTTGATAAGCGCGCGCGAATCGGCCGAGTCGTAGATCGTGAAGGCCGCGCCGAAACCGAACTGCTCGGCTTCGCGGCGCAGAATGCGCACGCACGCCGAGTGGAACGTCGAGATCCACATCCCCTGCGCGGCCTCGCGGCCCACGAGCAGCTCAACGCGCTCGCGCATTTCAGCCGCGGCCTTATTGGTGAATGTGATGGCGAGAATCTGGCTCGGCCAGAGCTCGCGATCTCGAATGAGGCGCGCGACGCGCCGCGTCAACACCGCGGTCTTTCCCGAGCCGGCGCCCGCGACAATGAGCAGAGCTTTCGACCGGCTCAGCACGGCCGTGCGCTGCTGCGGGTTGAGCCCGTCGAGCAGCGGATCAGGGTCGGCAAGGGATGCGGAGGCAGGGGTGCTCATGACCGCCCCAGTCTAGGTCGCGCCGCCGACGCGACTATGGGCGGGCATCCGTCGCCCGTTAGAGCGCGGAGCGCACCTCGAGCGCCAGGTCGGGCTGATCGGCGAAGACGCCGTCGAGTCCCGTGCGCATGATCGCGGTGAAGTATCGCCACCAATCGCCGTGCGCGCTCGCGGCTGTTCCGATGCGGCACGGCGCGGGCAAGAAACGGTTCTCGGGGCGGAGCGTCCACGTGAAGACCGAGAGGCCTGCGGCGTGGGCGCGCGTCACGAGGTCCGATGCCGCAAGGCCCTCGTCGATGGGCGCCCAGGCCGAGCCGGGCTGCCCTGCCTCGCGCGGAGTCGGCTTGACGAGCAGCGCGGTGTCGACACTGATGCCGTGGATGCCGGCGGCGCGCAGGCGAGCGAGCCCCGCATCCGTCAGGTGGCCCGCGTACGAGAGCGCGGCAGCGCCATACCGCGCGACGAGGTCGGCCGGGCTGCCCTTCTTCTCGAGCAAGTAGACATAATCGGCGGTCAGCCCACGGTCACGCAACTGACCGAGCACGGTTTGCTCGAAGGCTTCAACGATCAGGCGACCCGGCTGCGCGGCCGACCACGCCGACAGCTCGGCGGCGATGAGCTCATCGAGGGGCAACCCGATCGACGCGAAGTAGTCGGCGTGCTTGATCTCGGCGACGAGCCGCACGGGCTGCCCCGTTCCGGGCGCAGCGGGCGCTTCGTCGAGCAACTGCAGCAAGTCCCGCAGTCGCAGCACCGGGTAGCGATCATCGAAGCGCACAGACGCGGGGCGAATCTGCGGCAGGCGCTCGCGCGCGCGGAGCGTGCTGAGTTCGGCCCACGTGAAGTCTTCGGTGAACCAGCCGGTGAGCTTGACGCCGTCAATCTCGCGCGTCGTGCGCCGCGACGCGAACTCGGGGCGGTCGGCGACATCGGTCGTGCCACTGATCTCGTTCTCGTGCCGCAGCACGAGCTCGCCATCGCGCGTCGCCACAATGTCGGGCTCAATCGCTTCGGCCCCGAGCGTGATCGCGAGTCGGTAGGCCGCGAGCGTGTGCTCGGGGCGATACCCGCTGGCACCGCGGTGCGCCACCACGAGCGGTCGCGGCGACGGATGCTCGTCAGTGCGTTCGGGCGTGTGCAGGCTCACACGACCACGGTACGGGATACCGTCGAGGGCATGAGCGACACGACCCGCGGGCCCGCACCGTCTGAGTGGCCCGCCCAGCCTGAGCCCGCGCCGCCCGCGTGGGCCGCGGCGGCGCCGCCTGCCCCCGACTTTCCGCCCGCGGCAGTGGCGGCGGCCACGGATACGCCTGCCCCCGCGCCCGCGCCGACCGAGCGCCCGCGGCTCAACGCGCTCGCCGTCGCCGCCCTTATCCTCGCGGTGCTGCTCAGTCCGCTCGCGGCTCTCTTTGGCCACATCGCGGCGGCGCAGATTTCGCGGTCGACGGGCCGAGAGCGTGGTGCCGTTATCGCGTGGATCTCGGTTGGACTGGGGTACCTCTGGCTCGTCTCGGGAGTCGTGCTCGGTTTCGTCGTCTGGCAGCTACTCGGACTATGACCATCGCGGGGGCCGAGCGCGCCGCCTGGGTCGAACCCGCGGCGCGACTGCCCTTGCGATGGGGGCACTATCGCGACCGCGTCGCGATAGGCATCGTGCTCATCATCGGCGGCATGGTTCACCTGCAGGCCGCCAGCACCACTCAGCTGTGGCCCCTCGCCGTCGGCACCACCGCTCACATCGTGGGGTGGCTCATTCTTCCGGCGGTCGCGTGGCGCCGAATCATTGTCGTGCTGCCGAGCGGCCTCGTCGTGTGGCTGCTGCTGACGGGGCCGCAATCGGTGTGGCTCGTGAGCGTCACCCTGCTGTGTTGGCTCATCGCGCGGCATCGTCCGTGGCGCAGCTTTCTCGCACTCGGGCCCGTGCTGCTCTATGGCGTAGCCGCGGTCACGCTGTTTCGCGAATACGACGGGACGCTCGTGGCCCTCACCGGGGCGCTCGTGGTGCTCGTTGGTTCGGCGTGGTGGGCGTGGGCGCTCGCGCGGCCGGCCGGGAGCATCCGCCAGCCCCCTCAATCGACGCGTCACACAGCCAGGCCATAGGTTCTCGCGGGCACATTCGAGGCGACATTCTCTAGACTTTCGGCATGGCCACATCCAACCCCGCATTCTCGAACTCCCCCGCGTTCACGCAGAGCGCCACCAAGGCGATTCAGTGGACCCAAGAGCCGTCAGCGCAGCAGCTTGACGAGCTCTACGCCCGCTCGGCGGCAACGCCCGACGACATGGGACGCATGACGTATGAGAACGTCATTCAGAAGGTCGTCGGAGCGTTCGCCGTGCTCATGCTCTTCGCAGCTATCGGCTGGTTCGTGCCGGTTCTCATGATCCCGGGCGCGATCGTCGGCTTCGTGTTGGCGCTCGTCAACATCTTCAAGAAGGAGCCCTCGCCGGGCCTCATCCTCGCCTACACGGCGGCGCAGGGCCTTTTCGTCGGGGGCATCTCGATGTTCTTCAACGCGGAGTTGGAAGGCATCGTCATCCAGGCCGTGCTCGGCACCTTCGCCGTGATCGGCGTGACGTTGGCCCTGTTTGCGAGCGGCAAGATCCGCGCCTCGAAGCGCGCGACCAAAATCTTCCTCGTCGCGATGATCGGCTACGCGCTCTTCTCGCTCATCAACTTCGGCCTCATGGCTTTCGGCGTCACCGACAGCATGTTCGGTCTCCGCGACGCCCCCGTCCTCGGCATGCCGCTCGGCTTCTGGCTCGGCATCCTCGTGATCCTGCTCGCGGCGTACTCGCTCGTGCTCGACTTCGACTCGATCCAGACGGGCGTACAGCGCGGTGCCCCCGCGAAGTACGGTTGGACCGCCGCCTTCGGCATCATGGTCACGGTCATCTGGCTCTACCTCGAGATCCTGCGCCTGCTCGCGATTCTGCGCGGAGGCGAGTAGCACTCGCCGCGCGGACGCTTCGGTGTCACGCGCGAACGGATGGGGCCGCCCTTCGGGGCGGCCCTTTCTGTGTACCCGGGCGCTTTTCCCTACGGCCGCCGGCCAAGCGGCACACGGGGTTTTCTTGTGTGAAGCCGTATTGACGTCAAACGGATTTCACACAAGAAAAACAGCCTCAGGCTATGGGCCGCTGGCGGCATGTGCCGTGCGCGGCACATTGGGACAGCAGCTCAACACCCTCAGCGATCTCAGGTGACCCGAGCGCCGAGACGGCGCTCGGCGCTGGCGTCGCGCGAAGGCCAGAAATGGCCTTCGCCTAAAGCGCGGTCATTCCCATTCGATCGTGCCCGGGGGCTTCGACGTCACGTCGAGCACGACCCGGTTGACGCCCGCGACCTCGTTGGTGATGCGGTTCGAGATGCGGGCGAGAACGTCGTAGGGCAAGCGGGTCCAGTCGGCCGTCATCGCGTCTTCTGACGACACGGGGCGAAGCACGATCGGGTGGCCGTAGGTGCGGCCATCGCCCTGCACGCCGACCGAGCGCACGTCAGCGAGCAGCACCACGGGGCACTGCCAGATCTCGGCGTCGAGGCCCGCGGCCGTCAGCTCGGCGCGCACGATAGCGTCAGCCTCGCGCAGTAACTCGAGGCGCTCGAACGTGACTTCACCGATGATGCGGATGCCCAACCCAGGCCCGGGGAACGGCTGGCGCGCGACGATCGGCTCGGGCAGACCGAGCTCGCGGCCGATCGCGCGAACCTCGTCTTTGAACAACGTGCGCAGCGGCTCGACGAGCGCGAACTGCAAGTCGTCAGGAAGCCCGCCCACGTTGTGGTGGCTCTTGATCGTTGCCGTGCCGGAGCCACCGCCCGACTCGACGATGTCGGGGTAGAGCGTGCCCTGCACGAGAAACTCGATGGCCCCGCCAGAATCCTGAGCCCCGGCAACCAGGTCGGCTGCGGCCTGCTCGAAAGTGCGGATGAACTCGCGGCCGATGATCTTGCGCTTCGACTCGGGGTCGGTGACACCGGCGAGGGCCGTCATGAACTGCTCGCGAGCATCCACCGTCACGAGACGGATGCCCGTGGCGGCCACGTAGTCTTCTTCGACCTGGCGTCGTTCGTCGGCCCGCAACAGGCCGTGATCGACGAAGACGCACACGAGCTGGTCGCCGACCGCCTCGTGAACAAGAGCCGCCGCAACGGCGGAGTCGACGCCGCCCGAGAGTCCGCAAATGACGCGGGCCGAGCCGACCTGCGCGCGAATGCGCTCCACCTGCTCGGCGATCACGTTGCCGCTGTTCCAATCGGCGGCAATGCCCGCGGCGGTGTGCAAGAAGTTCTCGAGCACGCGCTGGCCAAACTCGGAGTGCTTGACCTCCGGGTGCCACTGAACGCCATACATCTTCTGCTCGTCGCTCGCGAAGGCAGCGACAGGAGTATCGGCGGTCGATGCGAGCACCGCAAAGCCCTCGGGGGCACGCGCGACCGAGTCGCCGTGGCTCATCCACGTCGTCTGGCTCTCGGGCTGGCCGGCGAGCAACGCTCCACCATCGCCATGCACCGTCATCGTCGTGGCGCCGTACTCGCGTCGACCCGTGCGCGCGACCTCGCCGCCGAGTTGCTGTGCCATGACCTGAAAGCCGTAGCAAATGCCCATGACGGGCACGCCCAGCTGAAGGATGCCCGCGTCGAGTGCGGGAGACCCCGGCTCGTACACGCTCGAGGGCCCGCCGCTCAGCACGATGCCCGCGGGGTTCTTCTCGGCAACCTCGGCGGCCGTGATGGTGTGCGGAACGATCTCGCTGTAGACGCCGGCCTCGCGCACGCGGCGCGCAATGAGCTGCGCGTATTGCGCGCCGAAGTCGACGACGAGCACGGGGCGGTGAGCGGTGTCGCTCATGCGGCGGCCTCCAGGTCGGCGATGATCGCGTTCACGTCGCGTGGCACGCGGCGCTCGAAGTAGAACGAGAGGAAGGGGATGATGCCGCCCATCGCGATCCACAAGAACCGGAAGAACGACCACCGAACGGTGCGCCAGAGCACGAAGTCACAGGCGAGGTAAAGCACGTAGAGCCAGCCATGCACCGCAAGCAAGAGAATCGAGACGTTGATGCCCGTGATGGCGTCTTTGTCGGTGAGGCCGAGCCCGCCTGAGGTGCCGCCGAGCTCGATGTCGACCCCGAAGCCGTAGCGGCACACCATCATGACGACGAGGCCGAGCAAGAAGATTCCGGTGATGACCGACGAGACTTTGAACACCGCGAGGGTTCGGCGAATCAGGGGAATGTCTGCACGCTTCGGGCCGATCGCCATGGTCTCAGTTTAGGGCCGCTGGCTGAGGCGACTCTGCGTTGTCGCCGAGCGCGGCGAGGGCGAGCTTCTCTTGCTCGTCGCGCACGAGCCGCCACCAGAGGTAGACCGCGAAGCCGCCGAAGATGACCCACTCGATCGCATAGAACAGGTTCAGCAGATTGAGTTCGGTGTCGGCCTCGGGCGGCGGGGCTGCGATCGTCGCGAGTCCTGCGGGAGCATCCTGCAGCACCAGGTACCCCGAGTAGACGAGCCCGGGCTCAGGCCACAGGTTGATGAGTTCAGCGACCGCGATGGCCGTGCGCTCTCCGGCTTCGAAGTCGCTCACTTGCGGCGACTCGCTCGGAACGTATCGGCCCGTGAGGGTCGCGTCACCGCTCGGCAGGTTCGGGATGCCCGCGCCCACGGGCCCGTACCCGACAGCCACGGCCAGGCTCGCGCCGTCGGCGGTCTGCAGGTGTCGAATGACCCAGTCGCCCGGCTCGCCCGCGGCACCGGACTCGTCAGACCGGCCACTCAGCCGCCCCGTGACGACGAGGTCATCGCCTTCAACCCACTCGCCACTCACGGTCACGAGCCGACCGCTCGCCTCGGTCGTCATGACCTGTTGCGGCTCGGCCACGGTGTCGAGCGGCACGGGGGTCTCGGTGTCGCGCTCGTCAACAGCCGTCGACTCGAGCGAGCGTTCGAGCTGCCACTGCCCGAGCGCGGCGAAGGCCGCCGCAACGGCGAGGGCGAGCACGAGCGCCGCGATCCAGCGCGGGCGACGAGCGATGCTCCAGAACCCAGGCAGCTCGGCGTGCGGCATGCGACGGGTCCTCCTGAAACGAGTGTGCGGCCGAGTTAGCCAGCGGGGTACGGCGCCACGACGACGTCGACCCGCTGAAACTCTTTGACGTCGGAATAGCCCGTCGTCGCCATCGATCGTCGCAGAGCGCCCATGAGATTGACCTGACCGTCGGCGGTCGTGCTGGGTCCAAACAAGAGCTGCTCGAGCGGCGCAAGCTGCCCGACATGCACGCGGCGACCGCGGGGCAGTTCGGGATGGTGCGCCTCGGCACCCCAGTGCCACCCGCCGCCCGGAGCATCCGTCGACCGCGCGAGGGTGCTGCCGAGCATGACCGCGTCGGCACCCATGGCCACGGCCTTGACGATGTCGCCGCTCGTACCCAGGCCACCGTCGGCGATGACGTGCACGTAGCGCCCGCCCGACTCGTCCATGTAGTCGCGGCGCGCAGCAGCGACGTCGCTCACCGCGGTGGCCATGGGGGCGTGGATGCCCAAGCTCAGTCGCGTCGTCGACGCAGCCCCGCCGCCGAAGCCCACGAGCACCCCGGCCGCACCCGTGCGCATGAGGTGCAGCGCTGCGGTGTAGGTCGCTGCGCCGCCCACCATGACGGGCACGTCGAGCTCGTAGATGAACTTCTTGAGGTTAAGGGGCTCGCGGCCGTGCGAAACGTGCTCGGCACTCACGGTCGTGCCGCGAATGACGAAGAGGTCGACACCGGCCTTGATCACGGCTTCGTGGTGCTCGTGCGTGCGCTGCGGGCTGAGCGCTCCCGCGACGGGAACCCCCGCCGCGCGAATCTCGGCGAGGCGCGCGCCGATGAGCTCGGGCTTGATGGGCTCGGCATAAATCTTCTGCATCTCGGCCGTGGCCCCGGCCTCGTCGAGCTCGCGGATGCGCGCGAGTTGCGCTTCGGCGTCGTCGTAGCGCGTCCAGAGGCCCTCGAGGTCAAGCACGCCCAGGCCGCCAAGCTTGCCCATCGCGATCGCGGTCGCCGGGCTCACAACGGAGTCCATGGGCGCAGCGATGACGGGCATGTCGAAGCTCAGGGCGTCGATACTCCAGGCGAGCGACACCACTTCGGGGTCGCGCGTGCGACGGCTCGGAATGATGGCGATGTCGTCGAACGAATACGCCCTGCGTGCCCGCTTTCCGCGGCCGATCTCGATCTCCATCACGCGTTCAGCCTACCGGGCGGGCGTGCGCGGGTAACGTGGCGAGCATCGGTCGGCGTCGACCGCGGCCTCGAAGGAGCAACCATGGCGGGCAGTGCACTCAGCATCGAACGACCGGGGCTGCCCGGGGTCGAACCCCTGCGCGTCGCGATCGTCGGCGCCGGGGGCTGGGGAGCCCAGCACGCTCGCGTCATCACCGAGCGCATCGACACCGAACTCGTGGGCGTGGTCGGCCGGTCGCCCGAGCGCACCGCCGCCCGCGCGGCTGCCTACGGCACGCGCG